>JBJTWJ010000001.1:0-8077 GCA_046081665.1 Alphaproteobacteria bacterium
AAAATTTTTAAAATAAAAAACTTCAAATTATTAATTTTAATGGCAAAAAAAACTAAAATTATCAAAAATTTAGCAATAATTTTCTTTTTTGGAATTAGTTCTGGTCTACCGATTTCTCTGGTCTTGTCAACATTAAAAGCATTGCTAGTTGACCAAGGATTTGATTTAAAAACCATAGGTTTTTTTAGCTTGGTAAGTATTCCTTATTCATTAAAATTTTTTTTTGCTCCAGTTATTGATTCTTCAGCCTTGCCCTATTTGAGTAAAAAATTCGGACAACGCAAATCTTGGATAATTTTTAGTCAATTATTGTTAATTATTTTTATTGCTGGACTTGGCATGGTTCAAATTACCAGCTCAATAACCCTTATCGCGATTTTCGCATTGCTTATTGCTATTGCTTCGGCAAGTCAAGATGTGGTAATAGATGCGTATCGTATTGAAATCATTAAGAATCAAGATCAAGGTTTTGCAACGAGTTGTTATGTTTATGGATATCGAATTGGTATGTTAATTTCAGGAGCATTAGCTTTAGCTTTGGCTGACTTGATGTCGTGGTATTGGGTTTATTATTTGATGTCATTTTTTATGGCAGGATGTATCGTTACAACTCTTCTTGCAGATGAATCAAGGGCTGATTGGTATAAAAATAATGCCTCAAAAAAATTTGATTTTAATTTGTGGTTTAGAAATTTTGTAATTGAACCATTTGTTGATTTTACAAAACATCGTAATTGGTTATTGATTTTAATTTTTATTATTTTATTTAAATTAACAGATATTTTTGCTGGAAATTTAACCTTACCATTTTTAATGGATTTAGGTTTTACAAAGGTGGAAATTGCTACCATAATTAAAACCTTTGGATTATTTGCAACCTTGCTGGGTGTTTTAATCGGAGGGTTTTTGGTTAAAAAACTTGGTCTTTATCGTTCATTATGGATTGCCATTTTAATGCAAGGTTTATCGAATTTATCCTTTGCCTATCTTGCTCAAATAGGCAATAATTCGTCATTACTTTATTTGGTAATTTTGGTTGAAAATTCCAGCGGTGGTATAGGTGATGCAGTATTTGTTGCTTATTTAAGTGGACTATGTAACGTTGCTTTTAGTGCAACGCAATATGCTTTACTTTCCTCTCTAGCAAGCTTTTCACGAAGTTTTTTGTCAGCAAGTGGGGGAATTTTTGCACAATTTTTGGGTTGGTTTGGATTTTTTATTTTATCAACATTACTAGTTATTCCTAGTATAATTTTGTTATTTTTTATTACTTTTAATAAAAAAAATTAAACAAAAAATATGCGTATTTCAATTGTTAAAGCCAGTAAAGAAAAAATAACTAAGGGAGAGGTTTCAGTTTCTCATTTTATCCCTTATAAATGTCATTGGAATTCAAACACTATTTTAACTTTTAATGAAGAGTTGATTAGGATTGTTAAAATCAAGGGTTATGCCTTTGAAACAGCTGATGATACCGATATTGATTTAAAAAAGAATTCACGAAATAACCTGCTTAAAGGTATGGCATCGGGAAATTTTTCACTTTATTTTCATACTATTAGACGCAAAGAAAAAAGCTTTCCTGATGGCGAAATGCCTAATGCTTTTTCAGATCGATTAAACACCGAATGGTCCAATAAACACTCTGATGAAAAATGTTTTATTAACGAACATTATTTAACTTTAATTCGTGGACCAGACAAGTCGGGAGTTGCAGCTCTAGAAAATTTGGCAAAAAAATTTCAACATCGTGCTGATAAATCTTCATGGGAAGCCTATATGAGAGAGTCTTTTGATGAACTTGATGAAATGACCGAGCGCATCTTGAACGGCTTCGCAAATTACGGAGCTGAACTTCTTGATATTGTCGAAGGCGATGAGTGCGTGGTTTCAGAGCCCTTGGAATTTTTATCAAGACTTGTTAATTGTGGTTATTCGCAACAATTTACAATTCCTTTGGGTAATATTAATCGTCATTTACCTTTATGTCGTTTGTATTTCGGCAATAAATCTGTTGAGGCATACACTCCTGTAGGAATAAAATATGCAGGTTTAGTTGCCATTAAAGAATATCGTCCCTCAACAAATGCTGGAGCTTTTGATGGCTTCATGCAAATGCCTTTTGAGTTGATAATCAGTCAATCATTTTCCTATATTAACCGAATGGTTGCAATAAGTTCAATGCAGTTGCAACAAAGACGATTAATTCAGTCGGAAGACGTAGCGGTTTCGCAAATTCAGGAAATTGACCAAGCACTTGATTCAGCAATGAGCGGAGAATTTGCTTTTGGCATGCACCATATGAGCGTAATGTGTATCGAAGATTCTGTCAAGGCTTTAGAAAGTGCTTTATCTCTGGCGGTAGTTGAGTTATCAAATGGTGGAATTAGCGGTGTTCGCGAAAGAATGAATATGGAGCCAGCTTTCTGGGCTCAACTTCCCGGAAATAAAGAATTTATGGCAAGAAGATCGGTTGTTAATACCTTTAATATTGCTGGATTTGCCTCATTTCATAATTATCCTTCAGGTAAAAGAAAAAATAATCATTGGGGAGATGCGGTAACGGTTTTAAACACCGTATCAGGAACTCCATATTTTTTCAGTTTTCATGTGCGAGATGTAGGGCATACGATGATTATTGGACCAACTGGCGCTGGTAAAACAGTGTTGTTAACTTTTTTATGTGCTCAGGCTCAGAAATTTAAAGGTCGATTATTCTTTTTTGATAAAGATCGTGGAGCAGAAATTTTTGTAAGAGCGATTGGGGGAAGATACATGATTCCAACTGCCTCTAAAACATCGGGATTTAATCCATTTCAACTCGAAGACAATAATGAAAATCGCTCGTTTTTAATCGAGTTCATGAAAGCTTTGGTTAAGGTTGGCGATACGCCAATTCCAGCTCATGAAATTGATCGAATTAATGAAGCGGTGAATAGTAATTTTAAACTTCCTAAAGATCAAAGAAGATTACGAAATCTTGCACCTTTCATGGGTTTATCAGGTCCGGGAACTTTAGCGGGAAGACTTGAAATGTGGCATAGCAAGGGTTCGCATGCTAAATTATTCGATAATGAAGAAGATGTTATTGATTTTTCAAAGTCAAGAGTTTTTGGAATTGAAATGGCTCAAATACTGGGTGATAAATATGCTATTGCTCCAGTTCTGCTTTATCTTTTTCATCGTATTCAAAATTCATTGACGGGTGAACCAACCATGATTGTTTTAGATGAAGCTTGGGCTTTAATTGATAATCCAGTTTTTGCCCCAAAAATTAAGGACTGGCTAAAAGTTTTAAGAAAATTAAATACTATGGTGGTTTTTGCTACGCAATCAGTTGAAGATGCTGCCAAAAGTAGTATTTCTGATACTCTTGTTCAGCAAACTGCTACGCAAATATTCCTGCCTAATTTGAAAGCTACCATAGTATATCGCGATGTCTTTATGCTTTCCGAGCGAGAATTCCTTTTGGTAAAAACTACTGATCCTTCAACTAGATTTTTTTTAGTTAAACAAGATAACGATGGAGTAGTAGCAAGGATTGATTTATCAGGAATGGACGATTTAGTTAGAGTTTTATCAGCCCGAGCTGACACTGTCAGAATTCTCGATCAAATTATTGAGGAGGTAGGCGATGATCCTGATAATTGGTTACCAATATATTATCAAAGAAGTGGAAAAAAATAAATGTTAGGAACAATTAACAAATTATCACAAAAAATATTTAATTTGTTATTAATTATCGTTGGCGCAATTTTTCTATTAATTGCAACTACCAATTATTTATTTGCCCAAGAGGCAAAATATGGTGGAGTTGGCAGGGTTAGATCATGTTTAAAATCAAGTTCTGGAAAAATTGAAGTTGAGCCAATGGAGGGTATCAAAATAACCGATCCTAAAGATATTGAATTTTCACTTGGTAATGAAGTTTGTAGAGGTTTAGTAGCATTATTTTATGGTGATGTAAAGTTGTCAATTGGAGCAATGAATCTTGCATGCAATGGATCATTTAAAACAAGAATATGGCCTTCGCCAATTGAAGATGCTGTGGACTTAGCAAGAGCTTCTGTAAAAATAACAAGTAGTCCAGCTTGTGCAGCTAGTTTCTCTAATGCGATGCGTTCTTACACAACGTCCATAGTTTCTTTCACAGTAATCAACAGCATAGCTAAGGACAGAATGGGCAGAGTCAAGTTATGTGGATCAGGATGGGTTGCTCCAAATGAGGAAGATTATTTGCTTAATTTGTCAGAAGAGGAAAGTATCAACAACATGGAAATTAAAAACATCATTGCAAATGGCGCAAAACAAAGTTTAAGTACCGCTGAAAATACAACCTCAAAAGATGATGATTTCTATCGCCAATTTGTTTACAATGGCAAAGAATATGTTGATGATACAGATCAAGGCGAAAAATGTTATGATGCTACCCAAGAAAAAAATGACACTGGCAATTATCCATTGCAAAAATATTATCTTAGGGGAAGTTTACCGGGAAATTATGTTTGTAAAAAATATTTAATTGCATCAGGGCAAGATAAAAACGGTAATAAGCTGTCAACAGATAGAATCAGTGACATTAAAAAATCTTATGAATGCTGTATTAAAAGAAGTAAACAATTTTTGTGCATTGAAGATGGCGCTACTAAAAAATTTTGCAGCGCTGGATCAAGATGCACAATAAATGACGTTTCTTATGAATTATGGTATGAAAATAATCAAAGATTAATTTGTGCTAAAAGTTATAGCCTATGCCCATATAATTTCTATTTAGAGGGTGGAGCTTCCTACTGCGATAGATTTTGTGATGGAGTTTATGAAAACAATAAGTGCAATCTTCCAAAGCATACCAGCAACAGCAGATATTTAAATGCTCAGGAATGGAACGAATTATTAAAACAAGGTAAATGCGGATTATCAAGTAATGTTTTCACTGCTTCAGGATCTCCGATCAGTGAAATTAGAGATTCTGACTGCACTTTAAATAAAAAAGCTGGGAAATGTCGTAATTATTGCCAATATATGAGACATTGTACAGTAGCGGTTGATTCAGGTTTAAAACCGCCAAGCTCAATAACATCACCATTTTTCTCGCAGGCATGTATTGATTTTGTTGGTGATTCAAAAAATACTTTGACATATGATGGCGGACTTGCAGGTAGTATAACAAATTTTAGCGCCCCAATTGCCCAATGTTTTAAAGAAACCATAGAAAATTTATTCTATAATCGTGTTGGACATAGTAGATGCAGTAACACTGCAGAGCTTCCAACTAAAGAAGGTATATGTTCAAGCGCTGGAGATTCAGATGCGTCATATTTAGATGGCAGGGGATTTGTTTACAAAGCAGGAAGTTATGTTGGAAGTTTATCAATTTTTGGCAATATTCAAAATAAAATGTGGGGTGTAGCAATGATTGCCTTGGTGATATCAATAACCTTTTTTGGGGTTGGTATTTTAATGCAAAAGGTCGATTTGGCTGATAAAAAAACCATCATGATTTATCTTTTAAAATTTTCAATAATTTGCTTTTTTTCATTAGGAGAAGCTTGGCAAGGATTTTTCTTTAAATCAGTTTATGATATTCCTGCGGATCTTGGAACAATGGTATTTAATATTCGAACTCCTTTTGGATCGAAATCATTAGACAAGATGGATGGCTGTCAATTTGGGGTGATAACCAGTCAAGGCGGTGAAATAATTGATAACACTAGTGTAGATGGACAAAATAGACAAGTTTATCCCAGTGGTAAAAAATATTTATCAATGTTTGATTCCCTTGACTGTAAGGTTGCAAAATATTTAGGAATAGGAATTAATGGCTCAGCTGCCAATATTGCAATATTAATTTTAGCTTCATTATATACTGGACCAATAGGAATATATTTTTGTTTGTCAGTACTGATATTTGGCTTGATGATTTTGGCAATGACAATTCATGCAATTTATATTTTTATAACCTCGGCGATATCAATAATTATTTTTGTTTTTATCTCGCCGATAATATTTCCGATGCTGTTATTTGAAAAAACCAAATCAATTTTTGATGCATGGTTGAAAGAGCTTTTAGGTTTTTGTATTCAGCCAATGTTTTTGTTTGCTTATATTGGCATAGCAATTTCGGTAATTGATATGACTTTAGTAGGAAGTGCAAGTTTTACTGGCTCTAGTCCTAAGACATTAAATTGTAATCAATATTGCGTAAAATTTGATGGAAGTCTTGATAGCAATGTTGTAAATTGTACAGATCCCCGTGATATTTTAGTAAATCCTTTGGACGATAGTGTTCTTTGCTTGATCAATATTGATAATAAGAGCTTTAGTAGCTATCCGGGATTGGAAGTTATAGGTGTTTCGCTAATTGCTTTAAAAAATCTTTTTGAAGATCCCAGCAAAACACCAATGAGAATGCTAACCATGCTCAAAGCTGTGTTGGTGGTGTTTTTGTTGTATAAATTTCTTGATGAAATTCCAGGTATTGCTGAGCAAATTTCTGGGGGAACATCAATGGAAATTAGTAAGGTTAATGCCTTTAAAATGTTTAACGCTATTAATTGGGCAGCACAGGGTTTTATTAAGAGAGCAAGGAGGGGTTCAATTAAGTCTGCAGAAACCTTGAAAGAAGAAGCTAAAAAAACTAACAAAAAAATTACAGATCAAAACAAATAAAAATAATACCATTTCCACAAATAAATGAACCAATTAGGTATTTATAAATTAAGCTTTATCTTTTTTTCCAGTCGCACCCAACGGAAGCGACACGTGCTTAATTTATCATGTATTAAGTAGAAATGGTATAATATTTATGTCGTAAAACTTGTTTAGGGTAGAAAAAATATTGAGTTTTTTGTAAAAAAAATTTTTAAAAATTTTTAAAAAATTGGTGATAAATTTTTGAGTTGCATTTATTTAAAATAATCACCATAATTAGGTTTTAATAAAAATGCCCATAAAGAATTTGGGATTATTTAAATTTAAATAATCCCATTTCGATCTTTAAAAAAAATTATAACAAGATATTTTGCCAGTCGTGCCTTTAGGCTCTGATCGCGTTTTTTGAGATAAAAATCTTTAAAAAAAGAAGCTTTATATCTATACAGCTGAGGTCATGTCGTTGCCGTTAAGCATGACTGTCTAAAATTTTTAGAGATTTTTAGACAAAAATATGAAGTTAGAATTTTAATTTTTTTTGTAATTTTAAAGATGGGAAATGTTATAATGATCACTTAGAGCTTTATTATTTTTAAAACTTTTAAAGATATTGAATTGGTATTAGAATTGATTTAAGAAAAAACTCTATGAAGAATTTTTTAAGATGAGTTTAAATTAAGATGAATTTAAAAGGAAAAGATTAAATTTAAGATCAGATTATCATAGGCTATCATAGCTCAGGGGTAGAGCACTTCATTGGTAATGAAGAGGTCGGTGGTTCGATTCCACTTGATAGCACCATTTTTCTAAAAAAAAATTTCCACTAAAAAGCAAATCATATGGATTAAAAAACGGTTCTTTACCATCTTGATCCAGAATATGTCAATGGTTTGCCATATTTTTCAAGAATATATTTTTTGGAAAAGAAAGTTGAGTATACAAAAACACGATCAGTACGATGATCATAGCATTCGCCAAATAATTCCTGACCTTGTTCCTCAGTAATGTTTATGGAATATGTTCCAATCGAATTAAACATTCTTTTTGCTTCTTCAGTATCTGCTGGATTAACATAGCACATAGCACAAGAATTTAAAACAAAAATTGTTGTAATATAAAATAAAACTCTTTTTAACATAATAAATTATTAAGGCATGATTTAGGCGTAAGCTTCAAAAATTGCCACAACTCCAAAATTTTGATTTTGATAGCTAACCCTAGAAAATCCCGCATCTTCAAGCATTTTTTTAAATTGATTTTGCGAAGGAAATTTTCTAATACGTTCTACTAAATATTGATAAGAATCATGATCTTTTAAGATAAATTTACCAATTTTAGGAATAATCTTGAAAGAATATTGATCGTAAATTTTTTGAACAAAATAATCTTCAACTTTTGAAAATTCAAGACAAATAAATTTTCCACC
>JBJTWJ010000002.1:0-4221 GCA_046081665.1 Alphaproteobacteria bacterium
CATCTCCTCTCAAAACACAATTATACCATATGCTGGAATTTTTAGCAATTTTAACATCGCCAGAAATTACCGCATTATTGGCGATAAAAACTGATTTATCAATGTTAGGAAGGATATTTCGATAAGGAATAATATTTGCCATAAGTATAGATTTTTTAATGAGATTAAAATTTATAAAGCCAAAAACCAAGATTTTTTATTTAAAAAAATTAAATTGAAATTAGGTTTTTTAAAATAATTTAAGATTTAAAAAAATTATTTAAAAATTTGCTGATGTAAATTTATAGCATAGCGGTCAGTCATTCCTGCGATGTAATCAGCAATTAAATCCGCTTGCAAAGCTATGTCATAATTTAAATAACTTTTGTCTTTTATAGAATTGCCAATTACTTGGGGATTGGCCAAATAATAATCAAATAAACCACTGATAACCTGATGAGCAGAACTAGACATTTGATTAACTATGCTATGACGATACATTTTTTTCATCAAAAAATCTTTTAAAATTTGATTTGTTTTTAACATATCAGAAGAAAAATTGACTAAGAAATTACGATGATTTTGAACATCAGCAAAGCTTTCAATGTTATGTATTAAGAGATTTTTTTTAGTGTTTTCAATAACATCAAAAATCATTTGATTGGTGATAATTTTTTTTGCCTCACCAACCAAAATTTCGCGAGGCAAATGTTGAAAATTTTCGATTATTTCTTGATAAATTTCACCAATGATTGGCAAGAAAAATATATCATCAACGCTGAAAAGTCCTGCTCTAAGACCATCCTCTAAATCGTGATTATTGTAAGCAATATCATCAGCAATTGCCGAAATTTGGGCCTCTAAACTTGGTGATAAATTCAACTGCAAATCAAATATTTCGTTATAATTTAAAATATAATCAGCAACTCCAACCAGATCTTTAAACCTGCCATTATGCTTGGCAACACCTTCAAGCATTTCCCATGATAAATTTAAACCTTCAAAATCAGCAAATCTAGTTTCAAGTTTAGTTATAATTTTAAAAGTATGAGTATTATGAGAAAAACCCCTATACTGCAACATTTTTTTATTCAAAGCCTCTTCTCCAGCATGGCCAAAAGGGGTATGGCCAAAATCATGAACTAAGGAAATATTTTCTGCTAAATCACGATTTAATTTTAAAGCATTAGCAATTGACCTTGCAATTTGAGCTACTTCTAAAGAGTGAGTTAAACGGGTTCGATAATGATCTCCTTGATGATTAACGAAAACTTGAGTTTTATATTGGAGTCTGCGAAATGCCGAGGAATTTATTATCCTTTCATAATCAATAGCAAAAGGGTTTTTGGGATAAATTAATTTCTTTTCAGGATAGAGCCTTGGGCGAAGGTTTTGTTCATTTATTGCATAACTTGCCAAAGAATTATTAACCATAGTTTTGATTTTTGTTATTTAATACCAAATCAATCTTTAAAGTTTTAAAAAACTAAGAATTAAATTTTAGTAAAATTAATGCTAAAATTACCACGGGAATAACAATTTTTAAAGCAAAAATTGTTGCTTTCCACATAATTCTTTTTTTAAAAATAGCAATTTCGTAAGGACTAAGACTTGGCTCGTTATTCATCGAATTGGATGAGTCTAATTGCTCTTTTTTATTAGCAATATTTTCAGATGGGTCATCAGAATAAATTGGCTTATTTTTTTTATTCATAATTTTTTTAAGGTTTAAGAAATTGCCTTGTTAATGACTCTTGAAAAAAATAGTTTTTAAAAATAATTTTATTTCTAAATATTATTTAATTACTGCTAATTTTTTGCCAACATTTATAAAAGCATTGATGGCTTGATCTAACTGCTCCTTGTTATGACCTGCTGAGATCTGCACTCTTATTCTTGCTGAATTTTTAGCAACAACTGGAAAAGAAAAAGCAATTACATAAATCCCTTCTTCTTCAATCATCATTTTAGCAAATTTACTTGCCAAAACTGCATCAAAAAGCATTATTGGAACTACAGGATGAACACCTTGGGCATTATGAATTGTAAATCCTGCTTGATTAATTTTATTACGAAAATACATGGTGTTATCAGCTAGTTTTTTTATCAAAGTTTTTGATTTTTCAATCATCTCAATAATTTCAATTCCAGTTGCTGCAACCATTGGCAAGATATTATTTGAAAATAGATATGGTCGAGCTTTGTTCCGCAATTTCTCAATCACTTCTTTTTTAGAAGCAATAAACCCTCCCCCTGCGCCACCCAAAGCCTTACCTAAGGTTGAAGTTAAAATATCAATTCTGCCCTCAACTTTACAATATTGCGCAGTTCCTCGCCCATTTTCACCAATAAAACCAGTAGCGTGCGAATCATCAACTAAAAGTAATGCTTGATATTTTTCTGCCAAATCGCAGATTTCTTTAAGCTTAGCAATATCTCCATCCATCGAAAACACCCCGTCAGTAACAATCATTTTAACTTGGTGAGTTTTAGCATCAATAAGCTTTTGTTCAAGATCAGCCATATCGTCATATTTGTAAAAAAAACGCTTAGCCTTGCTAAGTCTAATTCCGTCAATTAAACTAGCATGATTTAAATCAGCAGAAATAATTGCATCTTGCTCTGAAAGTAAAGCTGAAAAAATCCCGCCATTTGCTGAAAAACATGAAGCAAAAGTAATGACATCTTCATAGCCTAAAAAGCTAGCAAGTTTATTTTCAAATTGCTTATGTATATCAAAAGTTCCACAAATAAAGCGAACAGATGCAGTTCCAAGCCCATAATCATCTAAAGATTTTTTGGCAACATCAACTAAACTCTGATTATTCGCCAAACCAAGATAATTATTTGCACAAAAATTAAGAAGTTTTTTCTTTGTACCATGGTGATAAATTTCAATTTCACTTTGCTGTGAAGTGATTATCTCATATTCATTTTTACATAACCCTTGAGCATTGAGATCATTGAGCTCTGATCTAATATTTTCAATAAATTTTTCACGAAACATAGCTAGATTTTTATTATTTAAAGTTTTTTTTGTATATGCTAATTAAAGCCCAAAAAAAAATCAACAATTAAAACTTTTTTTAAGATTTAGTGATAATAAAAAAATATTTTAAAATAATGTTTGACAATGCAAAAAAAAAGCCTAATTTTAATGCAAATTATACACCATAATAACATATCCACAAATAATTCTTATTAAAAACATTAAAATTTAACTAAATATGCTTAAAATTACTTTAAAATCAATCATTGCTACTGTAATTAGCCTTGGTCTTCTTGCATCATGCGCTTCTAAAAAAGAAAGCTGTGGAGCAAATTGTTCTGCTGCTAAAGGAAACTACAAAGAAGAAAACAAACTAGCTCCAAAAGAAGCTAAAGCTGATAAAACTGAAGCTAAAGCTGAAGAAAAAACTGCAGAAAAAAAAGCTAAGAAAAAAGTTAAAAAAGCTAAAGTTGTAAAAACTGAAGCTAAAGCTGAAGAAAAAACTGCAGAAAAAACTGAAGAAAAAGCAAAAAAATAATTAATTAATTAAATTAATTAACCTCAGAAATTTATTTGAAATATCAACTAAATTTTCTGAGGTTTTTTTTTGAAAATACTTAAAAAAATATCGTTGATAATGAAAGAATTTGATCTTATCAATAAATTCCTAAAACCACTTTCTGCCTCTAAAAACCTAAGTCGTGGACTTTTGGATGATACTGCGTCAATTTCAATAAAAAATCCCAACGAATTAATTGTCAGTAAAGACATTTTAGTTGAAGATACTCATTTTAAACTTAGTGATCAAGCTTATAACATCGCTTATAAGGCTTTACAAGTTAACTTATCAGACATTGCCTCAAGTGGAGCAAAGCCAATTGGCTATCTCCTTGGCATTGGCAAAAACTCTAAACTTGCTGATAATTTTTTTCATGAATTTTGTCAAGGTCTAAAAGATGTTCAAAAAGAATTTAACATTCACCTTTATGGTGGAGACACTGTAAATTCACCAATTAATTTTTTTAGTATAACGATCTTTGCTAAAACTTTAAAAAACCAGATCTTGATTAGAAAGAATGCCAAAAATGGTGATTTAATTTTTGTCTCTGGAACTATTGGCGATGCAGGTTTAGGATTAGAATTGCTAAAACAAAACAATCAACAAAATAATCAAAAATATCGCGAATTAATTTTACGACATCTTCGTCCAACTGCTCGAATTAAGCTTGGTGAACAATTGCTAAAAAACAAAA
>JBJTWJ010000003.1:0-7829 GCA_046081665.1 Alphaproteobacteria bacterium
AACACAGCCAAGAGCACACAGCAAATTATAAGCTTGAAAATCGCCATTAATTGCCATCTTAAATTCAAAAATCTGACCAGCAAATTCAAATGAAACCAACTGCGAAGAAATAGCCCTTAACTTTAAAACTTTGCCATTATTTCCATAATCGATTATTTTAATTTTACGCTTATCACAAATTTTTTTAATTTTTTCAAACTCTTCAATATCGCTGTTAATGACGGCAACTCCAGATTCATCAAGAATATCGCTAAATAATTTTAGCTTACACTGCAAATAATTTTCCATGCTCTGATGATAATCAAGATGATCTTGTGAAAAATTAGTAAATCCTGCACAGTTTACTTTTAACCCTGCAATTCTTTGTTGATCCAGCCCTATTGAACTAACTTCAATTGCTACATCGTCAATTGCAAATTTTTTAAGAATATGAAGATTACGATATAATGCTACGATATCAGGAGTGGTAAGGCTTGATAAGGCAAGTTGTTCTTTAATTTCTTGATCACAATTTACGCCAAGAGTGCCGATCGAAGCTGATTTAATATTCAAAAAATTTAAAATTTGGCGAATATACTCCACAGACGAAGTCTTGCCATTTGTGCCAGTAACGCCATAAATATTCTTTGGCAATGGTTCATAAAAAATTTTCAAAAATTCAATTAACAACGCAAAATTATCTGCACAAGCAAAAACTATAACTTTTGGGAATTGCTGTTGAAATTTATTAATTTCAAATAAAGATTGTGAAGAAATAACAACTACTCTTGCACCAAGTTGAGCAGAAGAAAATGCGAATTGAGCCCCATCATTTTTTAAACCCTTTAAAGCAAAAAAAACATCACCTTCCTTTACCAACCTTGAATCAATTGCAATATTCTTGATATCAATTTTGGCAATTAGATCTTCATTCGCTAAGACCTTAAATTGGGTTTTAACTTGTTCAATAATTTGCGTAAGCTTCATTGATTGCCTTGATAAATTGAAGAGCACTAGCTTTGATATCGTTACTTTGTAAAATTGGCCTACCCACAACTAAATAACTTGCTTTGTTGGCAATTGCTTGAGCAACATTAGCACTGCGTTTTTGGTCATCAACAATAACTGCATTAAGCCTAATTCCTGGAGTGACTATTAGAAAATTATCGCCAAAAGAATCACGCAATTTTTTAGCTTCCTGAGCCGAAGCAACAACGCCATCAAGACCCGCTTCCAAAGCCATTTTTGTTTTATGCTCGACCAAATCTTCTAGAGTTATTTTTTGATCAAACCCCATGGTTGTCAAATCATAACGATCTAAATTAGTCAAAACACTAACCCCAACCACTTTAATATCGCCCTTAATTCTGGCAACACTTCGCATGATTTCATCATTGGCGCAGTGAATAGTTAACATATCAATTTGATGTTGTTTAAGATTTTCAACACAACGCACCATAGTTTGGGTGATGTCATAAAGCTTTAGATCGGCAAAAACTTTTTTATTATTATTTTTTAAATATTTTACAATTTCAAAATATTGTCCACTCATCATCAATTCTAAACCAAGCTTATAAAAGACAATATCATCACCTAATTCGTTAATGATTCTCTTTGCATTATCAGCGTTAGCAACATCAAGAGCAATAATTAATTTTTCCATTATTTTTTAAATTTATTTTCTTCTCCCGTCATAATTCGTAAAATATTTTCACGGTGACGAATAAAAATTAAAATGAACAGACCCAAACAAAACACGATCTGCGAAGTTGGTGCACCATAAGCTGATGATAATATAACCGTTGAAAAAATTGCTACTAAAGATGAAATTGAAGAAATTCTACAAGCACAAAAAGTTAATATCCAAAAACATATTGCCAACATGCCAACTGCAAAATCCAAGGAAAGAAGAACAGCAATTGCTGTGGCAACACCTTTACCACCCTTGAAATTCAGATAAACTGAATAGATATGACCCAATACACAAACTGAACCAATTAAAACCAAAAATAAATGCAAATTGTTAACATCATAAAACATGAAACGAGCAATTATAATCATAAATGCTCCTTTAAAACCGTCAAGAATTAAAGTAAAAAATGCCAGTTTTTTTCCAGCCAAACGCATGACATTTGTTGCACCAATGTTCTTAGAGCCATGTTCACGAATGTCAATTTTGGCATATTTTTTTGCTAGCAAATATCCAAAAGGAATTGAAGCAATTAGATATGAAAAAACTAAAAATAAAAATTGGTAAAAAAAAATCATTTTTAATCGTCGTTATCTGTGTTATCGGAATTTATTTTATGCTTACGAAAAGCATCAAGCGAAACTACTTTTGCTGACAAATCAACATCACCACCTTTGGATTTTTTTCCTTTGCTGTTAACATTATTTGCTTGCTTTTCATCATCAAAAATTCCATTTTCAATATCTTCAATATCAGCATAGTTAATACTAAATTTCAAGGCAAAATTTATGGAAGGATCAGCAAACGAGGTTACTGCTTTGAAAGGAATTGTTAATCTTTCATATTTTCCTGAAAAACTTAAAGAAACCTTAAAGTTATCATGCTCAACTACTAAATTTTTAAACTGATACTGAATGGCTACAGTCATCTCTTCGGGATATTTTTCTTTAAGAAATTTTGAAATAACAACACCGTTATATCCCGTCAAAAAAGTTACGATAAAATAATGCTTCCCAGGTAAACCATTTTTTTCTATTTTTTTAAGAGTTTCATAAATTACTGAACGCATTGAGTTCTCAATAATTTCATCATACCCTATTAAATCTTGTTGCATCTCGTTAGACTTTATTATTTTAAAATTAAATTTAGCGCTTGGCTTCTGTTGACAGGTGCCAAGCCAACCCCGATAATTCACTTATCAACTAAGCAGCAATTGCCACTTGTTGAAATTCGAAATTATCATTCGCAAGATTATAATTATCGTTTGCGTTTATTGTTTTTGAACGGATATTGCTTAATAAAAATCAAACAATCGGCAGTTTCTCAACCGAGTAAAAAATCTCCCTTTAGTGAATGTCGAAAGCTATTCACCCCCAAAAATAAAAAACATAATTTGCTTTTAAAAAATGGTGGAGGTGCTGGGAACTGCCCCCAGGTCCATACGTTTATTACAAAAACCGTTTATTACCATAGATTTTCAATTAAGTAAATCAGCAAACATATTACAACCTTAAAACAAAATTAACAAGGGTTTTAAATCTATTAAAATTTATAAAACTTCAAACAGCATTATTGTCAAAAAATTCTTCTAGTATTTTCAATTCAAGTTAATTAAAATTCTTGGTTAAAAATCGCTAAACAACAAAAAAAATTTAAAAAATCTTACATTAAAATCTTATGGAAAGTTTGACTAATCAATCATTTTGCGAAGCCGAGGTCAGCAATCGAAAAAAAGTAATCATCCTTGGTTCAGGGCCAAATCGAATTGGACAGGGCATTGAGTTTGACTACACCTGTGTTCACTGTGCTTTTGCTCTAAAAGAAAATAATATCTAGGCAATCATGGTTAATTGCAATCCTTAAACTGTTTCCACTGATTATGATACCTCAGATCGCCTTTATTTTGAGCCATTAACCGCTGAAGATACTATTGAATTAATTAAAAAGGAAATGTCAAAAGGCGAATTGCTGGGAGTTAATGTTCAGTTTGGAGGGCAAACCCCACTAAGCTTAGCTAAATTTTTGCAAGAGGAAAATATTCCAATAATTGGAACCTCTCCTGACATGATTGACTTAGCCGAAGATCGCGATCGTTTTAAAAAACTTTTACAAAAATTAAATCTTAACCAACCCCAAAACTGCATCGCCTACTCTAAACAACAAGTTCTTGATCAAGTCAAAGAAATTGGTTTTCCTTTAGTAGTTCGTCCCTCATATGTCTTAGGTGGAAAAGGCATGGCAATAGTTTATGATGAAAATTATTTGTTAAAATATTTAAGTGAATATGATGAAGTTTTTGAAACTGGTCCGTTACTTTTAGATCAATTCCTAAGCGATGCAATTGAAGTGGATGTTGATGCCTTAAGCGATAGCAAAGAAGTTTTTATTGCCGGAGTTATGCAACATATTGAAGAGGCAGGAATTCACTCTGGAGATTCTGCATGCTCAATTCCGCCATACAGCTTAGATGATGAAATTATTCAAGAAATTAAAAAAGCTACTGTAAAATTAGCCTTAGCTCTAGAAGTTAAAGGTTTAATGAATGTTCAATATGCTATCAAAGATAATCAACTTTTTGTACTAGAAGTTAATCCAAGAGCCTCCAGAACCGTTCCTTTCGTTGCCAAAGCTACCGGCATTCCGATTGCCAAAATTGCCTCGCTGTTAATGATTGGCAAAAAAATTAGTGATTTCAAACTTACAGAAAAAAAATTAGATTATTTCGCGGTAAAAGAAGTGGTTTTTCCATTTGCTCGTTTCAATAATGTCGATACTTTGCTTGGTCCAGAAATGAAATCAACTGGTGAAGTTATGGGTATTGACAAAAATTTTGCCCTCGCCTTTGCCAAGGCCCAAATAGGAACATCGGCAAAGTTGCCAACCGAAGGTCTAGTTTTTTTATCAGTCAAAGATTCAGATAAAAAATATTTAGTGCAAATCGCCAAAAAACTTATCGATATTGGTTTTAAAATTGTTGCCACAAGAGGAACCGCTAAATACCTAGCCGAACATGACATTTTATGCACAATCGTTAACAAAATTACTGAGGACCGCCCGCACGTTGTCGAAATGATTGATCGCAAAGAAATTGCTTTGGTTATCAATACCACCGAAGGTGCACAAGCTACGCGTGATAGCTTTTCAATTCGCAGAACCTCGTTAATGCGTGGCGTTACTTATACCACAACAATCTCAGGAGCACTTGCCACTGTTGATGCCATTGAGGCATATAAAAACCAAGGTTGCAAATTTGAAGTTTATGCTTTGCAAGATATTGCCACAAAATTTTAATGATTTAATTTTAAATCTTAAAAGATTTTATAAGAAGCTGTTAACTATTAATAAAAATCAAGACATATACTTTTTTAAAATAAATTATTTTTTTATTTTTGTTTCCCCCATAACTTTTATCAATGATTGTGATCTTGGTTTTTCAGGACTTAACAGTGGAGTATTTTCTAGTTTATCAGAATTTTTTTGCAAATTGCTGACCAATGAAATTATTTTTTTATTTCTATTATGTTTTTTAATTCTTTCTTGTTCTAAATCAGCACCTGCACCTGCCACGGCTAGTTCAGCTGGTTTATTGTCTTTATCAAATAATTCTAAACAAACATGTTGGATGTTTTGTTGAGTGCAAACCCTAAAAAGTCGTAAATTTGTTTCAAGCTTAGCGGATGAGCTTGTGTTGCCAGTTTTGGCAATTGCTTGTCTTTGAAAATTTGCTGAAAAATTAACAGCAATTTTATAATAGGTTTCGAGCCCTCCAGTATCATCATCACCAATATCCATTAAATGCTTAATTTGATTTTTTATAGCTTGTGGATTGCAATTACCAATACCTTGATTTTTATCAGCAATTTGCATAATTGCAATTAACAATTTTTCTTTGACTTGTTGATTTAAATCTTGTTGATTATTGATACGTAAAGCTTCATTATAAGATTCTACAAGAGCATTAACAATTTTTCCACTAAATGTTTTATATTCATTATCTTCAGTTGAATTTGGTCGGTAATTATATTTAGCGCTAGTATATTCAATGCCATGAAATTCAAGAACGGGAGTTAAAACTTGAGGTTGTTGAGCTACGTTGGTTAATGCCGCAGGAGCTGGCATTGTTGGAACTTCACCAACAATAGCAACTCTTTGACTCTGACTCTTTTGACCAGATCTTTGAGCCGAAATATTTCTTTCAGGTTGTCTAAAATTATCATATAAATGCTGAAATTTTGCAGGATTAACCAAATTTGACGATATTGCAGCATCAACACTTTGATAACCACCCTCGTTGCCCATTAAGGCATGAGGATCGCCAGTGTTGGTAGTTGCAACCACATAACCATCTACTGGTTGACAGGCATCAATCGTGCCATCGCCCATATACATAATTCCTAATTTATTATTTGCCAAATTTTTAATCTCGGATAACAAACTTACTTCTTTAGCTAGCTCAAGCTCAAGACCTTCCTGATTTGGATTAAATGAAGGAGAACCTTCATTTTTTGAAAAAGGTAATTGCAAGGCTGAAACTTTTTTAAAGAATTTTTGGCGACGCTCAAGACCTTGAGGCAAAACTTTGTCTAACTCTTTAAGGGCATCCAAAATTCCTTGGATTCGAGCATTTTCAAGTTTAAGAGAGTTTTGTTTTGATAACTCATATCCATTAGTTTCACGTAATCCGTCTTTAAAGAAACCCATCCCAGCTTTTAAAAATCTAAAAAGTATTTTTTCATTTTCATCAACAAAATCACTTGAGGAAATCGCTGAATTTAAAGCCTGCAAAAATTCTTCTTTTATACCAAGACTAACTCCTCTTAAATCCAATTTACCCCCAACTCCAAGCCAATTAGTTTCAATATAATCCTCTTGTTTACTTGGAGCATTTTGATCCCTAACACGACCATACATCGCCTGATACATATCTTTTTGAAATTTTTTGAATGACTCATACCCTCCACTAATTGATTGAGTATTATTTGAATCATCGGTTGGGTAAAAAAACATTCCTCCCGTATTACGGTGATCATATTGCCATTGAAGCCCCGACTGATCAATAACAATAATTTTTTTTGCTCCACCAGCTATTTGTGTAGGAGATCCGTAAGGATATCCACCAGTTTTTGTAACTTCATCAATACCAACTAGCGTTGTGGCTTTGACCAAACATCTAAGACGCACAACTTGGTCGTCAGTCATTAACCCTTTATACAAACTAAAATCAAAAAGACCAGTAACATTTTGATATTCATTTCGAGCTAGCAATTGCAGATGCCATGGCTGAAGATCTTGAGGTTTTTCGGGAATTTTAATTGTTGTTTGACTATAAGGATCAAAAATTTCAGTTCCAAGAACTTGGGTTTGCGACATCAACTCTCTGAACTCAGTGAGAACTGACTCGGGGCATATGACTTTTGCTTGATTTTCATTTACAACTGCTAATTGTGAAGAAGTTTTTCGATAGGCTTGAACTCTTTGTATTTTAATTTGTGGCTTGGGTGGCTCAAATTTAACTGGACTTTGAGTTTTATGATCCAAATTTAATCTTGCCAAATTCAATTCCCCAAGCAAAACTCTTTCATCAAGACCAAGTATTTTTGAAGAAAAATTTGAAGATTTTATAGGATCTTTGTAACACTTCAATTCTAATTCTGATGCATCAACCGAGTCTTGCAAATATCCATTTAAATCTTTTACCAATCCTGGGATAATATCAATATTAATACCATCTTCATCATCACGACTTTTGGCATCAAAATAAGGAATTCCTAATTTATCTAAAGCAAATTTAATTTTATCTGGATTTGGGTAGTTTGAAAGTCTACCAAGCTGAGATAAAATTTGTTGATTACCTGCAAATTTTTTATTAAAGGCGTTGTAAATATTTCTGGTGTCAGAAAGGCTTAGATGTTGATTTCTTAAGGTAGGAATTTGATCTACAAAATCAAGAAAATCCTGATCAATAACCGCTTTAAAACCATTTGTACCATCACAATAAAGCTGAGAAAAATTTACACCCAAAGCCTGCAAAGCAAATTTAAATTTTTCGGGATCGCTCCATCCTAAATTATTCAAGCGCATCATTTCGTTATAAGTTTCTTCAGGGCATAAATAACGAACTAATTGATAAATTTTTACGGCTTGTTGGCTGGTAATTTTT
>JBJTWJ010000004.1:0-6635 GCA_046081665.1 Alphaproteobacteria bacterium
CTTAAATTTTTTTCGATAATTCTGACAAATTAAATTACCCGTTTTAACTTGATAATTTTTTAAATCGTTAAGACTTAGCAGCCCTTTATTTATTTCAGTGTTGTTAACTGTATCGACAATATTTTTAGCAATTTGTCCTTCATAAAATGCCTTTAATGGTGATTTAGAAATTATTTTAAAAGTTTTTGCCAATTCTTTATTGGTAATAATTTCACCAACTTTTTTTAAATTCTGATTATGATCATAATAATTTTTCATTCCTGCAAATTTTTTAAGATATTGCAAATCTTTCAAAGCGTTATTCATTCGCTCAGTGATTGGAAAACCCTGATTTGCAATATTAATTGCCTCTTCAAATAATTGATCCCATGGCAATTTACCAAATTTTTGATGAGCCAAAAATAAGGTTTTTAAAACCCCAGGAACACCGACACTTAAACCACCCTGCACTGCATCACTAAATTTTTTTGGTTGATTATTTTTATCCAAAAACATTTCCGCAAACGCTTTGTTAGGTGCATTTTCACGCCCATTAAAATAAATAGTTTTTTGAGTTTTTTTATCGTAATAAATTAAAAATAAACCGCCACCAATTCCTGAAGCATGAGGTTCAACAACATTTAAAACCATTTGCACAGCAATACTAGCATCAATAGCATTTCCTCCTCGAGCTAAAATTTTTTTACCAGCATTGCTAGCCAATTGCTCCGAGCTTGAAACCATGTATTTATTGGCTTTTACCACCTGATAATTTTTAAAACCTGCATATTTTTCTCCAATCCACAATGACTGCGATGAATCATTTCTTAATTTACAGCCCTCAATGTTGATCGCTGTAACCAATATTATTATTAATTTATTAAATTTTGTTACCATAGTTTTTAAAATTTAATTTTGGTATTAATTATTTATAATTTTTTGAATATTTTATACCAAAGATGATTTATTTATGAAATAAATTTGATCGTAATAATTTTTTATTAAATTTTTTTTTATAAAATTATATCTTGTTTTAAGTCAATAAAACAAGATATCTTTACCTAAAATAAAAATTATTTTATTATATAACTTTTAAACAAAAATTGTTTTTTTATAAAAAAACCTTGATTTATTTTTTTTTCTAAAGATAATCTTTTAAATCTAGTAAAAAATTTATTAGTATTTTATTATTAACAATTAAAATTACTTTTGTTTAACTATAACAAAGAATTTTTCAATTATAAATGTTTATCTCATATGAAAAAATCTCAACAAACTAAAACTCTTACTATTTCATTACCAATTGCTCTTTACAAGACTCTTGAGGTTAAAGCTCAAAAAAACGATCGTAGCAAAAATTACCTCGTTAGAAAAGCTTTAGAAACTCATCTAGATTTTGGTTCTTCAGAAAAATCAAATAAATCTGATAAAAAAGCAAGTGGAAAAAAAACTGATAGAAAATCAGAAGAGTAGAAGTAAATTCTTTCTAGTTGTTAGGAAAATTCCTAACAACTAGAATAAGTCAGCTTGAATAGGCATTTAAGCCAGTCTTGAAGCAATATTTAAATAAACGCTAAAACTAGATTTTGCTAACTAAATTATGCCATTTACGAAAATTAAAAATGTCATGTTAACTAAAATATTTTTCGTAAGAAATTATAACATTTCCCATCATATTTCCTTCCTATTGAAGCATTAAAAAAATATTTAAAATAACTAATCCTGAAGTCTTAATTGTCATTATCCCAACTCTCAAAATTATTTTTTGTTAATTTAAATTTATTTAAAATCAAATATTGTTATGAATTTTATTATCAAAAAGTTTTAACTTGACTTATCAATTATTTAGTAATACAAGATAAATTATTTAAACACAATATATTATAAAAAAATAACAATTTTTATCTAAAAACTTTATAATAATTTATATGATAACCGATAAAGAAGCTAAAACAGAATATGCTGTTTATTGCAACCCAAGTCTTGAAAATTTAATTTCATCAGATTCAGATGATGATATGGCAAATCATCAAAAAGAAAAAGTTTACTTAATGAAAAGATAGCATCCACGCAAGAAGAGACCAGAAAATTAGAAACTGCTTCATCTTTAGAAATTGCCGAAAATAAGATTTAATCCCTAAAAATTCTTCAGAAAATAAGTTATTAACCCAATTAATGTTGTCTCGTTTGCTGGATATATACCTTGAATTGGAAAATAAAAATAACCAGCTTAGGCATTCTTTTTTTATACTTAAACGAAGACAAGCTTATAATACTCGAACTTATTTACCTCAAGAAGATCTTGAGCAACAACAAAAGCCAGAAAATCGCAAAACCTCAATTAATTTAGAAGATCAAAAACAATTAACTAAAAAAATGTTAGATCGCTTGCTAGATAGATACATTAAATTGGAAAATGACAACACTAACCTTGAAAAAGACATAAAGAAATTAAGATCTAGTGCATATTCTCGGGGTATTTTAAAAAAGAACTTAGTTCAGGAAGAAGATAGAGCTCAAAATTTACCCAAAAATTCATTGTCAAACACCTCATCAAAACCAAGAGATATTATTGCAGAAGAACATAATCAGGTTAATTTTTTTACAGTTGGTAGCCCAGCTTCCAAGACATTTAATGACTTAAACCCAAATAGATCAGATACAATGTTTAAAACATCGTCATCAACAATTCGAACATATCGAGGAGGACCTTCAGAAGGTTGGGTTAAAAGAATGGTATATGAAATTGAAAATTCTCAAAAAAATTTTTCTTAAAATTGTTTCTTTTTAAAATCATGAAAAGCCATAAAGATCAATAGCCCAAAATAAATTATAAATTGACTAATAACCATTAATAAATGCACATTATCTTTAAAACCATATGATAGCCATTGCGATTGACCATATAAATCAAGCCTTGGGAATAAAACTGAAAATAATTTTAAAATAGTTGCAAGAATTGAGCGTAAAGTCAAATTTAAGTTTTGCGGAAACTCAATTGCCATCACAAAAACTCCCATCAATCGCGAAATTAGATAAAATGCAAAACAAGACATTATTGCACTAAAGGCATTTTTAAGAATTAACGAAACCAATAATGCGAAACAAATTACCAATAAACCCTCCAATAGAATACTTACTGACCAAATTCCAAAACCCCAAATATCAACCTTATTAACTATAAAAATAGCTATAAGCAAAGGTATTAAAATTATTATAAAACTTAAATAAAAACCTGACAAATAAGCCATTACAAACTGCTGACGAGAAATATTTTTTGACAAAATAAATTCGACTTCCTTATTTTCAAAAGCCCGATTGAGAGTTAAACAAACAAAAAGAATCATCCCCACCATTAAAATTACTCGTGATGATCCTGCGCAAAAAACCATGGTTGTTTGCTGTTGCTCAACCAACATTGTTGAACCCAAAAAAATGGCAACTGCAAAAGCAACAATTAAACTAACAAAAACGCCTAGGTAAAGGCGATCTCTCGCTCCGTTTCTAAGAATATATTTTACAATTGCTTTCATAAAAAATTAATTAAATTTTACACTTCATAATTCACTACTAAAGATTAAATTTTAAAAAACTATTTATTTTAGGCAATCAAACTTTTTAAAAAATATTTTAATTAATATATCTTCTTTTTCCAGCATCAAATTTTTCTTGAAAATCCTTATCTTCCTTAATTGGTCCAGTTGAGCTGTTAACAATTGTAGCTTTAATAAAAATTACTGTTTCAACCACATCTGATCTTCTGTTAATAACTTTAAACAATGCCCCTAAAATTGGAATTCTACTTAAAAAAGGCAATCCTGAATCTTGATTAGCAGAATCTTGACGCATCAAACCACCAATCACCAAAACATTGCCACTCAACACCTTAGCAATGGTACTTAAGGTTCGAGTTTGAATGATGGGAACAATATTTGCAGGATTTACGGGATCTTTAACTTCTCCGCTTTTAACTGCCAATGTTGGTTGAACTGTCATGGTTACTTCATTTGTTTTCAAATTAATTGATGGAGTAATAGCAATTTCAACGCCAATATTTTCCTCCATTTTAGTAGAAGTTGATGAAGTTGTTATAACATTATTTGGAGCACCTCCACCCCCCGAATTAGCTCCTGTCTGCGATTGGGTAGTTTCAATTTTAAAATATATTAACTTATCTTGAAAACTTAAACTGGCTTGTTGATTATTCATAGCATGAATACGAGGTGAAGAAATGGTTTTAGTTGTTCCAAATTCCTCTAATGCCTGAATTGTCATATCTAAACTGCCACCAAATAAACCTTTTCTGGCAGTAGAACTTCCCAACGTAAAAATTGTTGGCCTAACACCAGCTGAAGCAACAGCATCAAAATTTGCCATTGAACTTTGAACAATGCTATACGGCACGTTAGACTTAGGAATTGAATTCAACCAATTCCAATTTATCCCTGCTCGAAAGCTATCCGATAAAGTAACTTCAACCACTTTTGCTTCAATTAAGACTTGTGCCGAGGCATATTTATCAACGTCTTGTAAATATTTTTCAACAGCTTTGTGTTGTCTTTCAGTGGCAAATAATGAAATAATTCCCGCAGATTTATTAGTGGTATATGATGATTCAGCACCTCCTGAACCACTATCTGAAGAACTTGCTTCAGCCGTTAAAACTGCTGATATATTTGACTCAACATCACCCCATACTGAACCATCGCCAATATAATCAACATAATAATTTTTCATAAATGGCATATCGCGCTGAAAATATAATATGCCGTTTTTATAACTATATCTTAATCCTGCTTGATTGGCAATTCGATCAATAACTTCTTTCAATGGTCGATTTTTAGCATTGATAATCACCCCTCCTGATATTGCAGGATCAATGTCAATGTCAATATTAGCCATTCTTGCCAATTCAATCAAAACATCTTTTAATGGTGCTTGATCAGTAACAGAAAAAGTGACAATTTTGTCTCCGCCAAGAACAGGAGGGGGAGGCGAGATAATTAATTTAGTTACATTTGGAATTACGGCTTCTTCTTTTTCTTTGTTTTTCTTAATTTTTGAATGATCTGGCTTGGTCAACAATAAGTCTTTAATATCGCCTCGACTGAGCTTTGACTTAAAATCAAAAGGGTCAATATCAGCAACTCTACACGAACTTAAATATGCAAAAACCATGGCTATGCAAAAAATATATTTGATTTTGGTTTTGATTTTTTTTAAGAGCAACACTTGGTTTTATTGGTTTGATCATAGTTAAAATTATTCTTCTAAATTTAAATTAAAATCTTTAGTTGTTCAAGAAAATCATCTATTTACTTACTTAAAAAAATATATTTAGACCAAAGTAAGAAATTTTTTAAGAAATAATATTTCAAATTTTAAATGTTAAAATTTCAAAATGTTATTAAAGCCAATATATGTCCAGCTTGATAGATTTAATGACAATAATTAAATTTTTAAATTAAAATCATCCAAATTGAAGTTTGCAAATTCTTAATTAAAATTTATAAAATAATATTTTTTTTACTATAAGTTAATAATTTATGATTAGAAATAAAAGCGAATATCAAGATATATTAAGCACTCCGATTTCTTCTGAGTATTTTTCATCCATATTTAACAGACAAGAAGAAATGTTAAAAAAACCTGATAATATAAAATTTCAAGATAATGACCCCAAGACAGTTACAGAAATTCCAAACAAAAATTGCTTAGATACCCCCCCTCCTCAATCATCTTTGCCCTTCGAATATAAATATCATTATATTGGCGGGATAAAAAACCCCAGTGAAAACAGGCAAAGCCCTGAAATTAGTGTTATTGATTTAATAGCATCTTTAAAAATTAAAGAATCTAAACCAAGAGAGGTTATAAGAATTTTACAGCCTCAAAACATTGCCTCCAAATATTCCAATTTTTTGGACGATCATTCCAGAAATTTAATTGAAACCGTAATAAAATCACAACATTATAAAGCCCAACCAAATATCTCATTACAACCTAGCGAACCAACTCCTGAACCTGCTCCAAAACTATTATCAAATTATACAGCCAGTAATCCCATAACAGATCAAAGATCACAAATTCAATCTAAAACTGCAATATTAAATCATTTATTTTATTTAAAAAAATCCGATAAATCGGTAATTTTTCTTGGTAGAAAAACTGCTATAGAAAAATCTTTATTTAAAAAACTTAACTGTATTTTAAACGCGCTAAATCATGCATAAAGCCAAGTGATCACACAATAGATACCGCAAATTTTCAACGACAAGATGAGGAATATGTTTTTGCTACCAAAGATCAATATTTTCTTATCACTTGTCAAGAGGATGAAATTAAAAATTGCCAAAAAAATTCTTTAAAAAACCCCTGCCCTGCTTCACAATCAATAGATCTAAAAAAATAACAAATGATGAACACATAGGGCAATTTTCAGTAGCCAATAGCGATATTTTAAATTCTTTTAAAAAAAATCTGCAAAACAAAATATACAAACCAATCAAAAACTAAGCTTTAAACCAAGTTCAGCTGTTAACCCCGAAATATCCTGCAGTCTAGTAAGAAAATCCACATCACTAGAAAATCGTGTCGTTGCCTAAAGGCACGACTTTAAAAATATCTTACTTAATATATCATTTATTAAGTTGAAA
>JBJTWJ010000005.1:0-1764 GCA_046081665.1 Alphaproteobacteria bacterium
ATATTTCTTGCTCTAAATGTTCATTTGGGCCTTGTTGTTGATCAATATCGCCACCAATGTTTTGCTCTTCAGTGGTATTACTCTTAATGCTTTGATGTGGAGAAATATTGACTTGAGAACCTTCTAAAATTAATTGCCCATCTTGGTCTCGTTCCTCAATTAAATCAGGGGGTGTTGGTAAAGGCGATCCTGAGGGTGATCGAATATCTTGATGATTATTAGCAATAACTTGATTTAATGATTCATATAATCCTTGATCAAATGCAATATCTGATTGGCTTGATGAACTTGATTGGCTTGATGAACTTGATTGGCTTAATTCTCTTAACATAAAAAAATAATTTAATTAATAATATTTGTAAATTACTGATAATTATTAACTATTTTATATTTATTTAATTGTCAAGAGTTTTTTTAAATATTTATATTTTTTCAATAATTTTTATATTTATAAATTTAATTCTTGCTTTCAACGAAGATTCCCACCCATTAAACTTGAGGTGTTTTTTAGCGAAAATTTTGCAATAACTTGATCATTAACATAAGCAAGTCTTAAACCCACCTCAGAACCATTTAATCTGCCCGTCAAAATATTTGATTTTTTGTTAGCATTTTGAAAATAAAATGATAATCTCATCATTTGTTGAAATTGCTCTTTGTTTAAATTACCCTCGCCACTAGCTTGATTGCTGGAATTAATAATGCTTAAAATTTGCTCTTGATCTGTAACTCTTTTACCCTGATCATCAAAAAAATTACTTAACCCCCCATATTTATTGGCAATTCTAATTGCTCTTAAAACAAATTGTTTATCAACACCAGCAGAATTCATAGCCTCAAATAAGTTGTCAGCAATTTTAGTGTTTATTGCCTCAACACCCGTTTCTTTTCTTGGATTTAAATATCTAAATGCTAAGCCTCGCTCCACTCCATTAGCATCTTTTTTAGTTCTTATATTGACAAGTTGTTCACTATATGACGGTTTAACAAGAGTATAAAGATTTTGAGAATCTTCATTAGTTGATATTTGAGAAATTAAAGACGAAGATATTTTTTTCTGAGAAATATCTGAGATTTCTTGAAGCAAAGCTTGTTCTCTAATTTCTAAAAATCCTCCTGCTTGATCTTTAACATTACCCAACCTATCTACACGATCACCCGCCCCTAGGCCTTGAACTAAATTCTGCGGAATTTCATGATAACCAACATAAGCTCCGCACAGTGAACCAACAATCGTGCCGTTAGTATCAGCATCGCCACCTTGGGCCATCATTTCAATGCAAACTTTAGATAATGCCTCTTGCTTATTTAATCCATCTTGCAAAGTATATTGCCTTAATTTTTTTAAGCCAAAAAACCCCGCACTTAATGCTCGATGCGACATTCCGATATTATCATAATTCTTAATTGAATCGAGGCGACTTCCATCGCCACCCCGATTTGAATTAGGATAAATCAATTCCAAATCTTCCCAAGTTTTAAATTCTTGTTGATTATTTTTATTTTTACCATAAATCGCTTTAAACATTTGATTATCCCAAATTGTTAATTGCTGATCAAGAGTTATGCCACCAAATTTTTCATGATCATAAACAGCTTCATATTCTTCTTTCCTCTCATCAAAAATTTTTCTTCCTGCTTGATAAGAAGCATCTAGATATTGCTTATATTCTTGATTACTTAACTCACCTTGATGATGCATTAATTTATAAAGCATGGTTACATAAGCAACGCAGTGGGCACTCACCAAGGGGTCATAATGAG
>JBJTWJ010000006.1:0-2919 GCA_046081665.1 Alphaproteobacteria bacterium
TTTGATTATTTTCTTTTTATTTCTTTTTTTTAAAATCAAAAGCTGGTGTTTTGATGATTTTTTAACAATCTTTAACTAACTTTAAGACCTTGATAATAAAGGCTTTAAGTCAAGAATCCAATTTTTTTAAAAAAATCATTAAAAAAATACTTGCCATAATAAATATTACATGGGTATAATTGAAGCTGTCGGGAGTGTGCTAAATATAAAAGCTTTTACAGTAAATAGGTACACACGCCGGGTTTGCGTGGTGGTGGCTCCCGACTTTAATATTTAAATAACCTGCCGTTACAAGCCATTTGATAGCTAAGTTATTTAGTCACTTTTTCATGAACTTGTAAATTTTATTTGCAAGTTAATGCCACTCAAAATATCATTTAATCTCACTAAGTTGTAATCCTTAACTTATAACATAACTTATGTTATTTAAACTAATCAGGTTAGCTTTAAATAATTACAAATTCATTGCACCAAATGCCTATTGATCAAACCTCAAATTCATCCCCTAAATATATTGCACTGCGTAATCATTCTACCTATTCGCTTTGCCAAGGGGCAATCAAAATTAACGATTTAATCGACAAAGCCAAAAAATATGCTATGCCTGCAATTGGGATCTGCGATTCGCAAAATCTTTTTGGGGCATTAGAATTTTCTTTGGCTTGCAAAAAATCTGGAATTCAGTCAATTTTGGGGTGTGAGGTTTTAGTTGATTTTAATTTAATCGAACAAAAAAATCCTAGCCATCTCGATATTCAAAATTCATTATGTCCTTTACCGCTATTTGCCTACAATGATGAAGGTTACAAAAATTTGATGTTTTTAGTTAGCCAGTCATTTTTAAATCGTCAAAACGCTATAACTCCTCATATTAATTTTAATTTATTAAAACAAAAATCTGCAGGCTTAATATGCTTATCTGCTGGGGTTGATGGCGTTATTGGCAAGATGATTATCCAAGATCAAGATAAAATTGCAGAAAATTTTTGTGATCAATTGGCAAAAACTTTTGAAAATAATTTTTACCTAGAAATCACTCGCCATGGCACTAAAAATGAAGAGAAATGTGAACCAAAATTTCTAGAACTCGCTCAAAAAAAATCATTACCAATCGTTGCTACTAACAATGTTTTTTTTATCGATCAGGACATGTTTGAAGCTCAGGATATCTTGTCATGTATTTATGATGGTTTGCTAATTAGCGAAACTAATCGTAAAAAAAATACTGCTCAACAATATCTAAAAAATCCTGAAGAATTTTGTCAGCTTTTTAGTGATCTACCAGAAGCAATCACCAACACTGTTTTAATTGCCAAGAAATGTTTAACCATGGCTTTTGAACGCCCTCCCACTCTGCCAAAATTTAGCAATGAAATAAGTTTTGATGAAGCCGAAGAATTAAAAAAACAAGCCCTAGATGGTTTAAAAATTAGACTCAAACAAAAATTTATTTTAGAAGAAATTTCACCAACTCAACAAGAAATTATTAATCAACAATATTTTGAACGCTTGGATTATGAGCTTTCAATCATTATTCGGATGAATTTTTCAGGTTATTTTTTGATAGTTTCAGATTTTATAAAATGGGCCAAAAATCAACAAATTCCTGTAGGTCCAGGGCGAGGTTCTGGAGCTGGTTCTGTTGTGGCATGGGCTTTACAAATTACCGATCTTGATCCGATTCGCTTTGGCTTGCTTTTTGAAAGGTTTTTAAATCCCGATCGCGTTTCAATGCCCGATTTTGATATTGATTTTTGCCAAACTCGCCGTGATGAAGTGATCGATTATGTTCAAAAAAAATATGGCAATGATTATGTTGCTCAAATTATTACTTTTGGAAAATTGCAAGCTCGTGCCGTTTTAAAAGATGTTGGCAGAGTTCTAAATATGCCTTACAGCCAAGTTGATCGTATTTGCAAATTAATTCCTTTCAATGCTGTTGAAGCGGTAACTTTAGAAAAAGCTATTGAAATGGACAAAGATCTTCAACAAGCAATCAAAGAAGATCCACAAATTACCAAGCTCGTTGATATTGGTTTAAAACTAGAAGGTCTCAATCGCCATGCTTCAACTCACGCAGCCGGAATAGTCATTGGTGATAAGCCTTTATACGAAATCTGTGCACTTTATAACGATCAAGGTTCAACAATGCCAGCAGTTGGCTATTCAATGAAATACGCAGAATCAGCAGGCTTAGTAAAATTTGACTTCTTAGGTTTAAAAACGCTCACCACAATTTTTGAAACTGTGAAACTTGTTGAAAAAACTCGTCAACTTAAAATCGATATCAACAATATTCGCCTTGATGATCAACACACTTTTAAAATGCTAGCCAGTGGCGATTCGGTTGGGGTTTTCCAAATTGAATCTTCGGGAATGCGTTCAGTGCTTCGGCAAATGCGTGCTGACAAAATTGAAGATATTATCGCCCTTATTTCGCTCTATCGCCCAGGACCAATGGACAACATTCCAACTTACATCAAACGCAAACATGGCGAAGAAAAAATTGACTACCCTCATCCCCTTTTAGAATTAGTTTTAAAAGAAACTTATGGGGTTATTGTTTATCAAGAGCAGGTTATGGAAATTGCTAAAATTTTAGCAGGATATAGTCTTGGTGGTGCAGATTTACTGCGTCGAGCCATGGGTAAAAAAATTAAAGAAGAAATGGACCAACAGCGTTCAATTTTTGTATCAGGTGCTAAAAAAAATAATATTGAAGAAGGGCAAGCCAATGAAATTTTTGATCTGGTTGATAAATTTGCCGGTTACGGCTTCAACAAATCACACGCTGCCGCTTATGCGATGATTTCTTATCAAACAGCTTATTTAAAGGCTCATTTTTTAGAAGAATTTTTAACCGCTTCAATAAACCTTGAGATTGATAATACCGATAAAATTAATATTTTTTTGCAAGTC
>JBJTWJ010000007.1:0-12163 GCA_046081665.1 Alphaproteobacteria bacterium
TTGGAAATCTATGCGGATGACGTAAAATGTTCACACGGTTCAACCACTGGTCAGCTCGATGAAAATGCAGTTTTTTACAAAAAATTAAATTGCAGTCTAATGACTCTAAAAGATAACAAATTTATATTAAGAGATACAACAACAAATTCAATAATTCCAACACTTAACTATGAAAAAAATCAAAAAAATTTCAAACAATTTAGCAAAGAAAGTCAAAATTTTTTAAACCAGAAAAATGATACGATAATTATTCCAACTGATATAGATCAAGAATTTATTAGAAAAAAAATAATCAATAACCTAGAAAACGTTAATATCTTTACGATCTACCAACTGCCAGATCTCATCAAAGACATGGAAAACTCTGGGCTCAATTCCCAAAAATTTAAAGTTAGACTAAACCAACTGATTACCCTACCCCTGATGTTTTTAGCCATGAGCTTAATTGCTTGCTTCTTTGGCATTAATCATGTTAGAAATCATAGGGCAGTGATAATTATTTTTTTAGGAATCATAACTGGAGTTGCACTTTACATAACTAGTGCAATCATAACATCTTTTGGCTCCTCAGGGCTAATATCGGTTTTTGCCTCAACATGGATGCCCAGCTTTATTAGTTTAGCGGTTGCAATTCTACTAATTTATAACAAAGAAAAAAATTAATACTTGATTAATATTTTTATAAAATAAGAATAAATGTCGTTACTCTTAAATTAATTTTTATAAAAGATTGTAACATCAATTAAATTAATTAATACCAACCAATTTTTTAAATTATGAAAAATTTCCAAAAAATTATTGCTAGCGCTTCAATTCTTGCAATTACCCTAGCGTTCTCATGCGCAAAAAAAGATCCAAATGTTAAAACTGCTAAAGGCGAATTAAGCGATCTTCCATCTTGGGTTTTAGATCCATCAGTTAAAGATGGTGTTGGTGGTGTTGGTATTGCTTCGCCGTCAAAAGGTGGCATTAAATTTCAATTGCCTAAAGCTGAATTAGATGCCAAAGGTAACATTGCTGCTACAATCCAATCTGAAGTTTCACGAGTTACTAAAAACGCTATGCGTTCTGCAAAAGTTAATGAAAATGACGATGTTGAAGAGTTCTTCGCTCAAGCTACAAAAGAAGTTGTAAAAAACCTGCCATTGTCAGGTGTTAAAAGACTTAACATCTACAAAGCTGAAGATGGAACACTTTATGTTCACATGGTTCTTACTAAAGAAGATTACAGCAAATATCTAGAAAATAGCCAAAAAAATCTTGAGGCAAGCCTAGCTAAATCAAAACTTAGCAGAGAAAATATTAATAGATCTCAAGCTGCTACCAAAGAATTATTTGACGAGCTAGAAAAAGAAAGAGGCAATGAGCCACTTAAAGCTGTTGCTAATCCAAATATCCCAGCTCAAAACTAATTTTACATCACTTAAGCACTTGTCTACCATTTCAACTTTAAAATCTTAAAGTTGAAATGGTATCAACCCCTTTTTTTACCCATATACATTTTTAATCATAAATCCCTTACCAATGTTAAAAAAATTATTATCCCTTAGTTTGCTAATCGCTGTAATCGCTTCATGCTCTTCAAAAAATAATGAATATAGCAAAACTGAAAAATCTGGTCAAGCCTCTGGAAGAATTAATTCTAGCGAATCAAACACCAAAGATGTTTTTAAAGATTTGGAATAAATCCTAAGAAAAATTTTTAAATACTAAAAAACTAAATTAAAATTTAGTAAAAATTTTTTTTTATTTGAAAACTCCCTTAAAATAAAAGAATTAAATTTACTATTCAAATTTATCAGCTATTTAATTTATGAAAAAAATATTTACCATACTCTTAAGCTTTATAATTATCAGCTGTGCTTCAAGCAATAGTGATGCCAAAAAAGATAATTCACCAGCATGGTATATCAAGCCAAGGCAAAATAATGCCAGTAATTTATACGGCGTTGCCGAGGGTTTTAGCCTTGAAGAAGCAACTAAATATGCTTTAGCAGATTGTGCTTCACGCTTAATCGTTAGCATTTCTTCTGAATCAACTTTAACTCGCCAAGAAGATAATAACAATGCTCACGAAGAAATCCGTCAAAAAGTTAAACAAAGCGTTGCCAAAATAAGTTTTAGTAATTTCAAAACTACCAAAAGCGAAAAAATAGCCGAAAAATTTTATGTTGAAGTCGAGATTGAAAAAGATTCATTTGTTAATGAACAAAAAGAGCGGGTTAGCTTTTTAGAAAAGAAAATTGCTGATCTTGATAAAAACTCTCAAGGCAAAAATCCAATTCAACGTCGAACCTCTCTTATTAAAATCAATGATTACGCCAAAGAGCTTGAACTTAAAGCCATGATTATTCGTGGTGCTGGTGAGGAAATCAATCTCAAAGAAAAATTAACCTTGATTGCCAATTATCATAATGAGCTCGAAAAATCCTCAAACAATATTGAATTTTTTATCGATAACTCATCTCCAAAAGAAATTGCTCAAGTCATTAAAAATGCTCTAAACAAAGAAAAACTTAAAATTGCTACCAAGCTTGATTCTAAAGACCCCAATCAGATTATTATCAAAATTGAAAGCTTCTCTAAAACCAACCATATTTATGAAGCACACATGACCAAAACTAAAATTGAGTTTGATAATTTAAGTGAAGGCAAAATCCTTGCTAGCAATACTGTTGAAGTTACTGGCAGTTCATCGCTCAATGAAAAAGAATCTCTTAGCGCTAGTTACAAAACGCTTGAAGAAAAAATTGAAAAAGATGGTGTTTTAAAAATCCTTGGAATCTTGAATTAACAAAAAGAAACTTTAAAATCTTCAATTAAAGAAATATTAGCGATGTAAATTTCAAAAAAATTTTAAAATTTGAATTTAATAACCCTGACTCTTTTGAGTTGAAGATTTCAATTGCAATGAGTCAATTTTTTTTGATAAATCATTTTTTATTGGATTTATTGGTTTAGGTGATATAACAGATGGACCTAGCAATTTTTTAGAAAATGTTTTTAATTTTTTAAATAATTTATCTGAGGGTTGCGATGTATCGGGTTCATGTTTTCTTTTTAAAGGTTTTTTTGCTTCACCAGAAGCAAGAAGCATATCAATTTCATATTCTTCTAACGACCCTTTTTGAATTGAACTTGGAGATTTTGGCGAGCTAACCTGCTGTGCTTCCTGCTGTGCTTCCTGCCGCGCTTCCTGCCGCGCTTCCTGCTGCGCTTGATTTTTCATGAATAATATAAATTAACTAATAATAAAATAAATATTGTATTCACTAATTACAACTCACTTATTTATAGTTCAAGAATTAATATTTACAATTATTTTTTTATAAATTATCCCATTTCCATTTTTTAATTAAAGATTTAAGCAAGATATTTTTAAAGGTCGTGCTAACGCAACGCTCGCGTTTTTTTAGATAAAAATATTTAAAAAATGAAGCTGTATTTCCATAAATTTGCTTGCACCCTACTTTATTTAAACGAACTCGTAGAAACTTTCAAGCTGTAAGCTTTGTTCGCTTTCAGACTTACATGCCTACATTTTTTTTTATAACTCGTCAAGCACTGGGGCTATAAGCTACGTCCGCTTTCAGGTGGAGCAGATTTCTTCAAATTAACGGTAGTTAATTTTAAAAGAAATCGTAGTGGGTCAGGAACTCGATGCCACCCCCTCGCCCCACGCAGTGGGGAGCTTACAGCCCGAGTGCTTTATGAGATACAAAAAATAATTTAGAGATTCAAAACCTCAAGGGAGGTTATAGCCCAAAAGATTGTCGTGATCTTTTAAATACTGTAGTAGTGCCTGATCCTAAAAACATTCGGAAGCCAATACTCTCAATGCTTTATAACTTTTTAAAAATTTGCATTGTTATAAGCCCTCAGCAAACAATCCTTATACATGTATCATTAAAAATTTAGATTACCACATTATCAACTAATAGTTAAAATTATATAAATACTACACAACATGTTGATTTTTCTTGATTTTTAAAAAAAAATCTAGTTTGATCGCCTTAATTTTTTTAATTAAAATTTCATTGACAACAAAAACATAAATTTATGACACAAGAAAAAAAAATTTTAAATAATATATCGGATTTAAATACCAATAAAATTTATTTATTTTTTGAAAATGACAATAAGGATTATTGTCAAGATAAAAAATTTTGGCAATTGATTCAACTAATAGCAGGCAGTATTCGAACCAAAACCAACAAAGGCATATCCAGTAATGCAAATGATAATAAGGAAAGATTACGATGCTCCAAAACACCCATTGTCAACCACATAGGAATTGTTTTTTATGATAATATGAAATGGTATAGAGCTGAATTATGTTATTACAAAGGTGGTAAAATAATTAGTGAATTTAATGATGAAGACAATCAAATTTATTTTGTTAATTTTACGCAAAATGATAAAGAAAAAATAGATAATATAAAAAAATTGTTTTGCGATACAATAAAGCCTCAAACTCTTAAAGTCTTTATTAATTATAATTTTAAAAAAGTATCAACAAAATTTTTAAACAAGAAAAATTCTCGATATGATGACAGAAAAAAAGTAGTAATATACTCGCGTATACAAAAATTTATCAGAGGTTTGATTGATTATGATTCCAAATCCTACACCTGTGTTTGTCTTATTGAAGAATTGATAATCTTATCAGAAATTGATCATATACCATTAGATAAAATGCCATTTTTAATTTTACATGAATTAATAAGTTACTAATTTAACAATAATTAATTCAGCACCTCGCGCATCGAGTAAAATCCCGGACTTTGGGCACTGCCCCAGATGCAGGCACGGATTGCTCCTTTGGCGAAGATATCGCGAGTTGAGGCTTTGTGAGAAAATTCGATTCTCTCGCCCTCGCCTGCGAAAATAACGGTGTGATCGCCGACCACGTCGCCACCGCGTAAAGTTGCAAAACCAATTTCGCCTTTTTGGCGTTTGGCATCTTTGCCAACGCGAGCCATTACCGCAGATTTTTGTAAATCAACACCACGCCCTTTGGCAACAGCATTGCCAAGGCTTAAGGCCGTGCCTGATGGCGCATCAACTTTGCGGTTGTGATGCATTTCAACAATTTCCACATCAAATTCATCGCGTAAAATATTGGCGGTTTTTTCGATTAAATTCATCAGCAGATTAACGCCCAGCGACATATTCGCCGACCAGATAATTACCGTTTGTTTGCCATATTCGCTAAAAATTTTTTTCTCTTCTTCGCTAAAACCAGTGGTGCCACAGACCAAAATTTTTTTATGTTGAGCGCAAAACCTAGCAATTTCAAGACTTAAAGACGGGGTTGAAAAATCTATTACCGCTTGGCAATTATTTAGAAAACTTGCAATATCGCTGGTTGAAAATTTGTTGAGTGCTTCATATCCCAGCAATTCGCCTAGATCAACATTTTCATAACCTGAATTTGCACGAACTAGCCCAGCACTTAATTCAGCGATACTATCTTGCATAACAATATTGGCGATCACTCGCCCCATTTTTCCAGTGATTGCACTAACGCCAATTTTCATAATTAGTTGATTTGAATTTATTAAAAATTTTGATTATAAGATTTAGTTGATGATTAATTATTCATCACTTTATTCCAAGCTTTAACAAAATCTTCAACAAATATTTTTTTGTTATCATCGCTGGCATAATATTCGGCAACAGCTCTAAGTTCTGAGCTTGAACCAAACATTAAATCAACAGCGCTGGCTTGCCATTTAAGTTCGTTGGTTTTTCGATCATAACCATCATAAATTGATTCGTCATTCGCTGATTTTTGCCAACGCGTAGACATATCAAGCAAGTTGACAAAAAAACTATTGTCAAGTTTGCCAATATTATTTGTTAAAATTCCTTGCTTTGCGTTGAGATAATTAACATCAAGCACTCTTAGACCACCAACTAAAACGGTCATTTCTGGAATAGTTAAATTAAGCATTGAAGCCTTGTCAATCATAGCATTAACTGGGTTGTGCAATGATTCTTTCGTAAAATAATTACGAAAACCATCGGCTTTAGGCTCAAGAACTGCAAAAGAATTAACATCGGTTTGCGATTGGCTGGCATCGGTTCTGCCCACTTTAAATGGAACAGTGATTTTGTAACCAGCTTTTTGAATAGATCTCTCCACCGCAACATTTCCAGCCAAGACAATCACATCGGCCAATGAAACTTTTTTGCCATCGCTTAAAGTTTTATTGAAATTATTTTGGATTTTTTCTAAAACACTTAAAACTTTTGCTAATTCAACTGGTTCGTTAACTTGCCAATTAGCTTGCGGAAGAAGCCTAATTCTTGCGCCATTTGCCCCACCCCGATTATCAGTGTTACGAAAGCTTGCTGATGAAGCCCAAGCAGTTTTTATTAACTGTTGATTAGTTAGATTAGATTTTAAGATAAGTTGTTTAAGATTAGTAATATCATTAGAATTAATTGGTTTATAGTTAGCCTTAGGAAGTGGATCTTGCCACACAAAATTTTCCTTAGGAATATCTTTGCCAATATAACGCGAACTTGCTCCCATATCGCGGTGAGTAAGTTTAAACCAAGCCCTTGCAAAGGCCTTGGCGAATTGCTCAGGATTCTCTTGAAAACGCTTAGCAATAACGCGATATTGCGGATCGAATTTTAAAGATAAATCTGTAGTAAGCATAATTGGTGGATGTTTTTTTCCAGCAAGATGAGCATCGGGAACTAAATTTTGAGCGTTTTTATCTTTAGGAACCCATTGAATTGCCCCACCCTGACTTTTAGTTTTAACCCAATCAAAGATGAAAAGATTATCTAAATATTGAGTTGTAAAAGCAATTGGATTTGCTGTCCATGCCCCTTCTAGACCACTGGTAACAGTATCTTGAGCATTGCCTTTGCCACATTTATTTTTCCAACCAAAACCCTGCTCTTCAATTTTAGCACCTGCAGGCTCTTTACCCAAACATTTATCTGCCTTATGAGCACCGTGAACTTTGCCAAAGGTATGACCACCAGCAATCAAAGCAACTGTTTCTTCGTCATCCATCGCCATTCTGGCGAATGTTTCACGAATATCTTTGGCAGCGAGTAACACATCGGGATTGCCATTTGGACCTTCCGGATTAACATAAATCAAACCCATATTTGTAGCACCAAGTGGGTTTCTTAAGTTACCTTTTTTATCATGTCTTTTGCTTGCCAAAAATTTATTTTCTGGACCCCAGTAAACTAAGTCAGCTTCCCAGTCATCAACCCTGCCACCTGCAAAACCAATGGTTTTGAAACCCATATTTTCAAGAGCAACATTACCGGTTAAAATCATCAAATCTGACCAAGAAATTTTATTGCCATATTTTTTCTTGATTGGCCAAAGCAGTCTTCTGGCTTTATCAAGGTTGGCATTGTCTGGCCAGCTGTTTAAAGGCTCAAAGCGAAGTTGTCCACCACTTGCTCCACCTCTGCCATCAACAGTGCGATAAGTTCCAGCGCTATGCCATGCCATACGGATAAAAAATGGTCCGTAGTTACCATAATCTGCAGGCCACCAATCTTGCGAGGTGGTTAAAACTTTATTAATATCTTTTTTAACTTTATCTAAATCAAGTTTTGCAAACTCTTTAGCATAGTCAAAATTTTTGGGCAATGGACTTGATTTTTCGCTGTTAAATCTTAAAGGATTAAGATTGATTTTTTTAGGCCACCAGAATTCATTGGCAACAGGAGCATTTTTTACAAATTTATGATGATGCTCATGCTTGGCGCATGATGCAAGTACAATGACTGATAATAAAATTAGTTTTTTTAATTGCATAAATTTTTTTGATTTAAGAAATGGCATTAAATAAGGAAGTTGTTTTAAAAATTTATTTAAGAAATTTTATAAAAAGAATATATTTAATTATTTTAGATTTTTTTTAAAATAAATTATTTAACAATATATTTTTTAGTATTTTAGAAATTTTTTTGGTTTGAGTGATTTACACTGACTGATTGACTGATATTATAGCTTGGCTTAATATTAAAAATTTTGATATAAAATTTTATTTTTTTAAACCAAGCGATAATTTTAAATTTAGTCAGCTTGACGATTTGCTTCAACTTCAATTATTAAATTAACTTTATCAGGAACATTTGGTAAAGCATATTTAATGCCAAAGTTTGAGCGATTAAGCGATGCTGTAGCACTAAAACCAATTGTTGGTTTATTATTGATTGGATTAGTTGCTGATTTGTTAAAGGTAACATCAAGTGTTATTGGCTTGGTGATACCAAGAATAGTAATATCTCCCAAGATCTTACCTTTGTTTTTTCCAGAGATAGTAATTTTTTTACTGACAAATTTAGCAACCGCAAAATTTTTGACATCAAAAAAATCTTTACCTTTTAAATGGTCATCAAATTTTTCAATACCAGTAACAATACCATTAGTTTTGATGGTAATTTCTGTTGATGAATTTTCTGGTTTTTTTTCGTCAAATAAAATATTACCTTCAATTTTATTAAATTTGCCAGATGATTTAGAAAAACCAAGATGATCTGCAATCCATAAAACACTGGTGTGATTTGGCTCGATTTCATATTTAACCGCTTGAGCCAATGAATTTTGATTAAATGTTAATAGCAGTGTAACAATAGTTAACAATAGTTGTGATTTTTTCATAAGAGTTTTATTTTAAGTTAAGATCTAGTTTTTTTTATTATTATTTTAAAAAAATTAATTGACCAAATAATGGCTGACATTCTCTTCCTTTAAAGCCTTGGCAAAGGCTGGATAGGCAGTAACTCTGGTAAAATATTTTTTTAAATTTTCACTAAAATTAATTGCTGATCCAAAATATTGAGACCAATTGGCAATAACAGTAATTAAAATATCGGCTATTGAAATTTGATTGCCAACTATAAATTGTTGATTTTTTAAACGCTCGTCAATTTCGTTCCAAAATTTTCCAATTTGTTTTAGAGTTAAAGACATCATCGGATTGTCACTGGCATTATCACCAAAATTTTTTTTCATGACAAATAATCGACCATAAAGTGGATGCAATGTTGAATTTGCGAAAGCAAGCCATTCAAGAGTTGTTGCTCTTTGCAAACCTGATTTTGGCAAAAGATTGTTGTCATTAGTATCCAAAAGATAGGTAAGAATTGCCATACCTTCGCGTAGCACAAAACCTTCAATTTCTAAAACCGGAACTGATCCACGAGGATTAGCCTTAAGCAATTCCTCAGATTTTTGTTGATTAGTTGTTGCAACATTGAAAAGTTGAAACTCGCCGTTAATATCGATCAAGGCGATGTGAACTGCCATTGAACATGATCCTGGCGAATAATAAAGTTTATACATAAATTTTCTTTAGTTATTATTGTTAATTATTTTATTTTATTAAATTTTAATGGCAATTAATACTTTTTGTTTCTGACTTTGAGATAATTGCAAATGGTCAATGGCTATAATTTTTTTAAATTGATGATTTGAATAATTTTCAACTACTTACCGAAATTTGTTCTGGATGATTTTCTTCTTCTTTTATGGTTTCAAGCTCAGGTAATGGCCTTTGAAAATTTAATTTATTTTTTTTATTTTTAGAAAAAATATCTTTATCAATTTGATGATTTATTTGATTTTTTTTAAGAAGTTTTTGCAATGTTTTGAGCATTTCTTTGCTTTGAGACAAACGATATAAATTTTTACAACAACAAGATAAGTTAAAAGTTGATGATAATATTAGCAGCAAATTTATTGATAGATTACTGGCGTTGGTAATATTATTTTCAGAAGCAAAAAAGATCAATATTGATGAGGTTAATATATTTAAAAATGCATTTTTTTTAAATTTATTGATATCTTGTTGATAAATTTTTTTTTGCTTATCTAATAGGGTTAAATTGCTACAAAAGCCTTGCGTTGTATGTTTTTTCTCGTCAGAGCTTAGAAATGATTCACTTGAAGAAATTGATTGCTCAATCATTTAATAATTTGTTAATTAAATTTAATTTTTTTAATTAAGTAATTTTTTTTAAATATTTCAAGAGTTATTTTAAAAAAATTATTCAACAGTTACAGACTTTGCTAAATTTCGAGGTTGATCAACATCATGATTCTTGAATAATGCAACATAATAAGCTAACAATTGCATGGGAATTATTGGCATCAATGCTTCCTGAATTATACCATTAACTTGCGGAACTTCAATTTTATATTTGCTGTTTTTATTGAACTGATTGATACCTTTATTTGAGCTAACAAATATTATCTTACCACCACGAGCATTAACCTCTTGAGCATTTGACAGTGTTTTTTCTAGTAAATCACTTCGTGAATCATGAACAGCAATAACGATCACGGGCATTTTTTTATCAATCACTGCGATTGTCCCATGCTTTAATTCCCCTGCTGAAATTCCTTGAGCGTTAAGATAAGTTAATTCACGAAATTTTAATGATGCTTCCAAGGCAGTAACGTGGGAGACTGATCTGCCAATATAGAGAACTTGTTTTTGCTTAGCCAAATAATAAGCGATTTTTTTAATATTTTTAACTTCGCAATCATCTAACATATTTGTCATACTAATTGCAACTTGAGCAAGATCTTTAATTAAATTAGCCTGCTCTTTTGGACTAATTTTTTGTTTAATATTTGCTAAATGAATTGCTAAAATTGACAACACGGCAATTTGAGCGGTATAAGCTTTGGTAGATGCAACACCAATTTCAGGACCTGCTAAAGTTCTAATTACCGCATCTGAAAGCTGAGCCATTGAACTATGAGCAACATTAACAATTGACAGGATTTCTTGGTTATGTTGTTTAGCATATTTTAATGATGCCAAAGTATCTGCAGTTTCTCCAGATTGCGAAACAAATATCATTAAATTATCTTCACGAAATGGATGAGTTCGATAACGAAATTCTGAAGCAATATCAACCTCCACTTCAATTCCTGCAATGTCTTCAATGAGATATTTTCCTGCCAGTCCAGCATAGTAAGATGTGCCACAAGCTACGATGGTAATTTTGTTAATTTTTTTTAAATCAAAATTAAAATTAGGAAGATGAATTGACGAATCTGCAAGGTTGAGATAGCCTTGGATAGTTTCCTCTAAAACTCGAGGTTGTTCATGAATTTCTTTTAACATGTAATGCGTAAAACCATCTTTACCAACTTTTGAGTTCTGTGATTCCATGGTTTTAGGTTGTTTATTAATTTTCTGAAAGTCTTTATTGAAAATCTCAATCTTGTCCTTGTAAACCAGAGCAAATTCTTCATCATCTAAAATAATTATTTCATTGGTATAATTTGCCAAAGCATAAAAATCTGAGGCAATAAAATTCTGATTTTCAGCTATTCCAATAACTAATGGCGATCCTCTTTTGGCAATGGCAATAACATCTGGATAATCATTAAAAATAACCGCTAATGCAAAAGTTCCATGAATTTGTGAACAACCTGCAATCAAAGCTTTTTTTAGATCTTTGGTTTTTTCTAATTGCTTTTCAAATAAATGAGGAAGAACTTCGGTATCAGTTTCACTGATAAATTTAACAGAAGAATTTTGTAAAGTATTTTTGAGTTTTTGATAATTTTCAATAATGCCATTATGAACTACGCAAACTTTTTTTGAAGCATGAGGATGAGCATTTTCTTTGCTAGGCTTACCATGAGTTGCCCAGCGCGTATGACCAATAGCAATTTCGCAATTATTCAGTTTTTTTTGCAAAGGTTTTAACTTATTTTCAAGCTTGATAATCTTACCCTCTTCTTTCACAATTTTAAAACCCTTATTATCGACCAAAGCAACTCCTGCAGAGTCGTATCCGCGATATTCAAGTTTTTTTAAACCATCAATGATAATGTTTATTGGGCTTTTAGCACCAACAACTCCAACTATTCCACACATATTTAGTAAATTTTAGATTGAAATTCAATTGACCATAAATTAATTTATACCAAATCAATATCTTTAAATAAAATTATAACAAAATATTTTTGCCAGTCGTGCCTTTAGGCAACGAAGTTTTTTATCTGGTCGTGCTTGCGCAAGCGACATGATTTTTGAGATAAAAATCTTTAAAAAATGAAGCTGTATATCCATACAGCTGAGACCTTGTCGTTGCGTTAGCACGACTATTTAAATTTTTAGAGATTTTTAGCCAAAAATATGAAGTTAGAATT
>JBJTWJ010000008.1:0-10052 GCA_046081665.1 Alphaproteobacteria bacterium
AATAGTTTTTAGGGTTTTTAATTCAGTGTTATCGGCATTATTTTTGTTAGGCAAATGTTGAGGAAAAAATTTGTTGATTAAGCGTTTTTGCCAGTTTTGTTGATAAGCAAAATTATGCCAGAAATCTTCAAATTTTTTTAATAAATTATTTTCATTAAGAAAATTTTCATAAAATTTTTCATTAAATAATTTTTCGCTAAAAAATTTCTGGGCAAAAAAATTATTTTTGCGAGCACAGGCTATTATAACTCCCGTGGCAAATTGACCAAGATGGTTTCTTAATTCCTTGGGATCGAAGTTTTCTTGAGACTTAATGTTGTTTAACTTAAACTTTTTAATTCCTAACAACTCTGGTTGTTTTATAATTTTTCTAATATTTTTAGTCATAAGTTATATTTTTTGCAGTATTTCAATTAAGTTATCTTCAAATCTAATTATTTCTTGTAATTCGAAATTATTAATAGCATTTTTAATATCATCAATTCCAAGCTCTGCAATGGCTGGAATTCCGTCATTGCCAATAATGATTTGGCTTTTTGCCCAAATAATTTTATCAACCAAATTATCTTTAATTAATTGGGCAATAATTTTGCTTCCACCTTCAACAAGAATTGAATTTATGCCCAATTCTAACAAGAGGCGAAGAGCTGATCTTAAATCAATATTTTGATTATCAGTAGAACTTTTTTTAACAAAAACAACCTTGCCAGCAAAATTTTCAAGAGCTGGATGATTAAGATTAGATTCGTCAGTAATGATTATAACATTGGCACAATCATCAAAAATTTTATAATTTTTGTTAAAATTTAAGCTACTGCTAACGATAATTTTTTGTGGACTATATTCCTCCAATCCTTTAATTCTGCATGTTAGGCTAGGGTTGTCATGTCTTAGAGTATTAGCTCCAATTAAAATTGCATCACTTTGAGCACGAAGCAAATGGCTATATTTTCTCGATTGCTCATTGGTAATCCATTGGCTAGAAAAATTTCTAGTAGCGATTTTGCCATCTAAAGAGCTAGCGATTTTTAAAGTAACATATGGCAAGGCATATTTTTGAATTTTAAAAAAATCTTGGTGAAGTTTTTTACCTTCAGCTGATTCAATAATAACCACTTCAACTCCTGATTTTCTAAGAATCTCAACACTTCTACCATTGATGCTGGGATTGCAATCGATATTGGCAATGACAACTTTTTTAAATTTATGAGCGATGATTTGATCAACGCATCCTGCACTTTTTTTGCCATGATAAAAACAGCATGGCTCTAGAGTTAAATAAATTGAAGCATCGGCAAGTAAGCTTTTGTTTTTTACTTTTTCAATGGCAATAATTTCGCTGTGTGGTCTGCCATTTAAAGCGGTTATAGCCGTTGATAAAATAACATTATTTTTAACAATAACACAACCAACTCTAGGGTTGGGAGAGCATTTGTGTAAAGACTTTTTTGCTAAATTTATTGCTAAATTTAAATATTTTTGATCTTGTTGATAATTTGAATCTAACATTTTTTTTAAAATAAAACAGTTTTAAATTTTTAAAAAAAATTAATAATCTAAAACTTGAAAATAGGTGTTGATAACCTTAAGTTAATGCCCCAATTTAATAATTTTTGTTATTAAAAGTTTGTTGTCAACATTTCCAAAAGCTAAATTAAATTTGTTAATAAATTTAATTTTTAAAGGTTGACAATTAAGCTAAATTTAACTATAATAATTTTTGAAATTAATTTTGCTAATTTAATTTTTAGGAATTTATTTTAAGTAAAAATTTAATCATTTTTGAAATTAAATTTAGCAACAAAAAATTAGCAACTAAATTTTATTTTGATGGGTTGCAAAATTAACAAACTATTTTTTTTGGTAAGTTTTGGTGTAATCGTTTGTTCTTGCTCATCAAATTCATCAAGTTTGCGGAATCAATCAGCAACTCAAGCAAGCCCAAGGTTATATCCTAATTACCAAACAAATTCTGGACCAGTTTATTCTGGCGGGAGTTATTATTATGTTAATCCTTATGATTTTCAAAGTGGTAATAATCGAATTTATGATTATGATCAGTATTACGTTGCCCCAACTCGCTATAAAAATATCGAGCCAGAATATAAAAATGTAATTTTAAACAAGTATTAATGAGCCAATTTCAGCCAAAATCAATTGTCAATTTTATTAAAACCCTACTTGGCAATTTTTTGTTGATTGGAAATTTAATGCTTATCTTGAGTTCATGCTCGTCAAGCCCATATTTATACGATCGCCCCGGTTTTGAATCAGGTTCAGTTCCGCCTCAAGAGCAAGGAATAGAAGGGCAAAATCGTGTTGCCCCAGATTATTATTATCGCCAACAATCACCATATCCTTATCAAGGACAACCGCAAAATTATCAACCAAATCAACCTTATCCATATAATCAGCAATATGGGCAAGGAGGCATGCAATCTCAAGGTTACCCACCGCCACAATATGGCTCACCTTATCAGGTTTATCCTTCAGCAGGATCGCGTTATTATTCAAATCCCTATGCTATTCCAGCTTCGCCATATTATCCACAATATGATGCCGATCAATACTACGTGCCACCTGCTTATTATGGCGTTGAAAATCAACAAAATTCAATGCAAAAGCCACAAGCATCTGGCAAGTCTTATTAATCTAAATTAAAAATTATGACTAAAATTATTATTTACACCAAAGACATCTGCCCATATTGCAACAAAGCTAAAGCCTTATTGCAACGTAAAAACGCCCAATATCACGAAATAAAAGTTGTTGATGATGTGACTAAAGAAGAGATGATCAAAAAAGCCAATGGCAAGATGACCGTTCCGCAAATTTTTATTAACGACATTCATATTGGTGGCTGTGACGACCTCTACGCCATGGAAGCAGAAGGCAAATTAGATGAATTATTAAAACATTAAAAATATTTTTTAATTAGCCCTTGTAAAGCAAAACTAAAAAATTATATTTGTTATTACCTTAAGTTAAAATCTTTTAACTAAAACGATTTTTTTTGCATTAAATTTAAAATTAAAAAATATGAAAGTTAGACCATTGCATGACCGCGTTCTCGTTGAACGTGTTGAAGCCGAAAGCAAAACTGCTGGAGGCATTATTATCCCAGATACCGCTAAAGAAAAACCTGCTGAGGGTGTTGTTGTAGCTGTTGGCAAGGGTAATGTTAACGACAAAGGCGAGAGAATAGCTCTTGATGTTAAAGTTGGTGATCACATTCTTTTCGCAAAATGGGGTGGAACTGAGGTTAAAGTTGACTCTAAAGAGTTAATCATTCTTAAAGAATCTGATATTTTAGCAGTTATTGAAAGTAAAAAATAATTGTTATAAAATATTACAAAATAAAATTGCTATAAATTCTTAGCAGAAATTAAAAAAACATTTAACAAAAAATAAAAATAATTTAAAGGAGAAAATATGTCTGTAAAAATTTTAAAATATTCAGATAATGCTCGTAAAAGTGTATTAGACGGAATTGATAAATTGGCCAATGCTGTTAAAGTTACCTTAGGGCCAAAAGGGCGTAATGTAATTTTTTCAAAATCATTTGGTGCCCCTAGAATCACCAAAGATGGCGTTACTGTAGCTAAAGAAATTGAATTAGAAGATAAATTCGAAAATCTTGGTGCACAGCTAGTTAAAGAAGTTGCTTCTAAAACTAATGACATTGCTGGTGACGGCACTACAACTTCAACTGTTCTTGCCCAAGCAATTGCCCATGAAGGTATCAAGGCAGTTACTGCTGGAATCAACCCAATGGATTTAAAAAGAGGAATCGATCTTGCGGTAGAAGAAACTGTAAAAGAATTAAATAAAATGAGCAAAAAAGTTAGTAACAAAGATGAGATCTCTCAAGTTGCTACAATCTCAGCTAATGGTGATGTTGAAGTGGGAACAAAAATCGCTGAAGCCGTTCAAAAAGTTGGTCCTGAAAGCCCAATTACCGTTGAAGAAGCTAAAGGCTTAGAGTTCGAAGTTGATGTGGTTGAAGGGATGAATTTTGACCGCGGTTACTTATCGCCATATTTCATTACCAACACTGAAAAAATGACAGTTGAAATGGATAACCCATACATCTTGTTATTCGAGAAAAAAATCTCAAATTTACAACCAATGGTGCCAATGCTTGAAGCTGTTGTTCAATCTTCTCGTCCATTGCTAATTATTGCTGAAGATGTTGAGGGCGAAGCCTTGGCAGCCTTGGTAGTCAACCGTTTACGCGGTGGGTTAAAAGTGTGCGCTGTTAAAGCCCCAGGTTTTGGTGATCGCAGAAAAGCAATCATGGAAGATATTGCGGTGTTAACTAGTGCTCAATTAATTTCTGAAGATCTTGGTATGAAGCTTGAAACAGTTACTCCAAAACAATTAGGACAAGCTAAAAAAATTATCATTGATAAGGAAAATACCACAATCGTCGATGGTTCTGGTAAACCTGCTGATGTTAAAGCTCGTTGCAATTCTATCAAATCTCAAATCGAAGAAACCACTTCAGATTATGATCGTGAAAAACTTCAAGAAAGATTGGCAAAACTTTCTGGGGGTGTTGCAATTATCAGAGTTGGTGGAACTACTGAAGTTGAAGTTAAAGAGAAAAAAGATCGCGTTGACGATGCTTTAGCCGCAACTCGTGCTGCAATGAAAGAAGGAATTGTTGCTGGTGGTGGTTCTGCATTGTTATATGCCGGAAGAGTGCTTGATAAGCTTAAAGTTGCTAATGAAGATCAGGCAGTTGGCGTGAAATTAGTGAAAAATGTTTTGAAAGCCCCAATTAAGCAAATTGCCGAAAATGCTGGTTTTGAAGGTGCAGTTATTTGTAACGAAGTCATCACCAAGGCAGATCCTGCTTATGGCTATGATGCTCAAAATAACAAATTTGTTGACATGTTCAAGGCTGGTATCGTTGATCCAACTAAAGTTGTAAGAACTGCTCTACAAGATGCTGCATCAATTGCTGGGTTATTAATCACAACTGAATGTGCAATTGTTGAGAAAAAAGAAGAAGATGCCGGTGGTGCTGGTGCTCATAGTCATATGGGTGGTGGAATGCCAGGAATGGGCTTCTAAGTTAGTTCTTAAGTTCTAATTTCTTAGTTCTAAGGACTAAAAAAACAAAAAGCAAGATAGTGCTCAAACACTATCTTGCTTTTTTGTTTTGTAATACCAAATCAATTTTTAAAGCATAAAAAAATATGAAGTTAGAATTTTAATTTTTTAATAATTTATTCTATTTTTAGGCTTTGTTTATTGTTTCTTAACATGTTTGAATGTGAAATCAAGAAATATCCATTTGTAAATTTTTTTTGTATTTAAATTTTCTTTCCCCTCACCATAAGCCTTTCACCCCTAAACATATCAACGAGTGCGGGAAGCATTCGCTCTGTAGCTCCCCTGAAAGCGAACAAAGCCTACAGCCCCAGTGCTCAGTGAGTTTTAAAACTAATGTAGGGGTGCAAGCCCTCAAAAAAAATGGTGGCCAGAGCCTGAGGGCTTCCCGAATGAATTGCAGGATATAAAATAATGTAGGGGTTTAAGAGCAACGAAGCGGATACTGATCTTTCAATACGGTGAGGAGCGAAGCGCAGTATGAAGCTAATAAAATCAAGGATTAGTTAGAAATCATGAAATATTCTAATGACCGATTTGGCTTAAATTATTTTGGTAAGCCACAGCGAGGCGATTGTCAGATTATTTTTCTTTAGAAATTCGGTTTTGTTTTGATCATGATTGCCGGAAACTACTAATATCTGCTTAACCTTACGACTTTTAGCAATTTTGATAATTTCATCAAGCAAAATTTGCCCATAATCAAGCCAAGGATTAGAATTATTTTGTCCAATATCGCTAACACAAAAATCATCAATCATCAAAGTTAGCCCAGCATCGTAAACACTGGGTGGATTGATAATTCTGCCAATCACAAAACCTGATTTATCAACTAACACTAAAGCGATAATATTTTTATCAACCAACAATTCTTCAAAATATTTTGATTGAATTGAAAATGAATTAGGATTTTTTTTCCAAAAATTTGGTTGATATTTTTGGTAATCACTACGCTTAATTTCAGATAAATCAACCATCCACGGGATATCGTTAATTTGTGCTAAAGAAACTTTTTCGTTCATAATTTTATTTTTTATATTTTTTAATCAAAGTTTCAACAATTTGCGGATTGGTTAAAGTGCTCAAATCGCCAAGATTTTCAACGTCGCCACAAATAATTTTGCGAATGATTCGACGCATTATTTTTCCAGATCTGGTTTTAGGAAGATCAGCAACAAAGTCAATAAATTCAGGGGTGGCAATGGCACCAATTTGTTGGCGGACTAATTTCTTCAAAGTATTTTTTAACTCATCAATTTCTTGGTCATTACGAAATTGTTGTTTTAAAATTGCTAAAATATAAATTGCCTCACCCTTGATTGGATGAGGAATGCCAATAGCTAAAGACTCACATATTTTGTGATGACAATTGATCACCGCTTCAATTTCAGCGCTTCCTAAACGATGCCCTGAAACTTTGATAACATCATCGGTTCTACCAGTAATACGATAATACCCGTCCTTGTCACGCTTTGCCCCATCGCCGGTAAAATAATAATTTGGAAATTTTTGAAAATAAGTTTCTTTGAAGCGTTGATGATTTTTGTAAATCGAGCGAGCCATTGATGGCCAAGCTTCAGCAATACATAAATTGCCTTCGCCTTCGCCAATTATTTCTTCGCCATCGTCGTTTAAAAGCACTGGTTTAATGCCAAAAAATGGCAAGGTTGCCATGCTAGGTTTTGCTTCGATATGATTTGGCAATGGCAAAATCATATGTCCGCCCGTTTCAGTTTGCCACCAAGTGTCAACCATTTTACATTTTTCTTCACCAACAATTTGATGATACCAGTGCCAAGCCTCAGGGTTGATAGGTTCGCCAACTGAGCCTAAAATTCTCAATGATTTTCTGGAAGTTGTTTTTACATAATTATCACCTTCGCTCATTAGAGAGCGAATGGCGGTGGGCGCAGTGTAAAAACTATTGACTTGATGCTTATCAATTATTTGCCAGAACCGCGATGGCGTTGGATAATTTGGCACTCCTTCAAAGATTAAAGTTGTGGCACCGTTTAAAAGTGGACCGTAAATTGTGTAAGAATGACCCGTGATCCAGCCAATATCGGCAGTGCACCAAAAGACTTCATCTTTTTTATAATCAAAGGCGTAAGCAAAAGTCATGGCGCAGTAAAGCAAATAGCCAGCCGTTGAGTGCAATATTCCTTTGGGCTTGCCAGTTGAGCCGGAAGTGTAAAGAATAAAAAGCGGATCTTCGGCGTTCATTTTAGCGAGATTATGATGAGTTTTTGCAACCAACTTAATTTCCTCCTCAAAGCAAATATCGGTGTTATGTCGCCAATTAATTTTATCGCCAATATTTTTTATAACTAAAGTTTTGATATTTGATTTTAAAATTTCTTGAGCTTGATTAACATTTTCTTTTAACTCAATAATTTTCCCACCGCGAATTCCTTGGTCAGCAGTGATGATGATTTTGGGCTCGCAGTCATTGATTCTATCGGCTAAAGCAGATGAAGAAAAACCGCCAAAAACTACGCAATGAACTGCCCCAATCCTTGAGCAAGCTAACAGCGCATAACAAGCCTGCAAAATCATTGGCATATAAATTATCACTCGATCGCCTTTTTTTACTTGGTTTTTTTCTAAAATATTGGCAAAAATTGCGACTTGCTCTTGAAGCTCTAAATAGGTGATTTTCGTGGATTTAGCAGGATCATCGCCTTCCCAAATCATTGCAATATCCTGAGATTTTCCTGCTACAACATGGCGATCAACGCAGTTATAGCAGGGGTTAAGCTCGCCATCCTCAAACCATTTGATGTTAATTTCATCATTAAATTGAGCGTTTTTTATTATCGTTGGATGCTTGATCCAGCTAAGTCGAGTGCATTGGTCCTGCCAAAATTTATGAGGATTTTCAATGGATTCTCGATATTTTTCTTGATAAAATTTTGAAGGAGTGAGATTCATATTTAAAAAATTAAAAATCGCTGTTGATATTGTTGTTGATGATTAAGCGCAAGGCGTTAGCGATGGCGATGACATCGATGATTTGTTGTAATATCGCTCCTAAGGCAGGGCTGATATAACCTAAGCCTGCAAAAATCATGCCAATTAAACTAAATAACATGCCTCCAACTGCACTTTGCAAAATGATTTTTCGCATGGCAATGCTGATATGAAAAAGCTGATCAACTTTGTGTAAATTATTTTCTAAAATCACTGCTCCTGCTGATTCGCTGGTGATATTGTTATTATTACCAAAAGCAATGCCAACTGTTGCTAACATCAAGGCTGGAGCATCGTTAATGCCATCGCCCATGAAAAGAGTTTTAGCATTTTTGGTTTCATTTTTAACAATTGTTAATTTTTGTTCAGGGGTTTGCGAGCTATAGAATTCCTTGATGCCGAGGTTTTTTGCAAAATACTCAACCTCGCTGTGACGATCTCCGGAAAGTAAAATTATTTTATTGAAATTATGTTCAGGGCCTAGATGATCAATAAAGGAGTGACTTTCAAGGCGAGGCTGATCACGAAATTTTAAAATCCCTGCTAATTTTTTATCAATCAAAACTATGCATTCTAGTCCAGCTTGAGTCTCTGGTAAAATTGCTTTGCCAAGGAAATCATTTTGCAAATGATCACGATTGGTGATAGTGATTTCATGGTTGTTAGTGTGCCCAGTAATGCCATAACCAGCTTTTTCTTTGATATTTTGAACTTCAAGTAAAGGAATAAATTTTTCGTGACATTTTTTTAAAATTGCTAAGGCTAAAGGATGACGAGAGAAGCGTTCAAGGCTTGCCGATTTTTGCAAAACAAAATCTTCGCTAAAATTATTAAAACAAATTATTTCTTCTAAATAAGGTTCGCCGTATGTTAAGGTCCCTGTTTTATCAAATATCGCTGTCGAGCAAATTGGCAAATTTTCTAAAATTCTGGGATCACGAATGACGATGCCATTTTTCGCAGAAATTGAAATTGCACTGATTATGGCAATTGGCACGGCAATCAATAATGGGCAGGGTGTGGCAATGGTTAATACTGCTAAAAAATTTTCTAAACTGTTTGTAAAATAATAACTTGTAAAAGCAATGAGGAGGGCGAGTGGGGCAAAAATCGCGCCAATTTTATCGGCTAATTTTCGCATTTGTGGTTTTTGATCTTTGGCTTGTTTCATAACCTCAATGATCTTGGCATAACGCGATTCGCTAGCTAATTTTTCAGAGCGAATTAACAATAAATTTTCACCATTAATTGCCCCTGATAAAACTTTTGAACCAATGGTTTTGCTGATGTGAAAAGGCTCACCCGTAAGATATGATTCATCCATTGTGCTTGTTCCTTCAATAACTTCGCCATCAACAGGGCAAATTTCGTGAGGCAAAATTGCCAAACAATCATTAATTTTAATTTGATCAACTTTGATTTCAGTGATTTGATTATTAATTTTTAAATGGGCAATTGGAACATTTCGATTAGCAAGATTTTCTAGAACAAACGAAGCTTTGGCTGAAGCATATTCTTCAAGGCTTTGACCACTGGCAATCATTAAAATTAAGAGATTGGCTGTTAAATATTCATGCAGATAAATTGCCAAAGCTAGGGCAATAAAGGCAATAACATCTGCTCCTAAATTACCTTGGAAAATTTTTTTTAAGATTTGTAAAAGTTGCATTAAGCCAAAGCTTAAAATTATGGCAATGAGCGGATAAAAAGCAAGTTGTTGTAGATCGGAAAGCTTTAATGCCAAATAACTAATGATTGCCAAAATTGTTAACAAACAACAAAGATTTTGCGGTTTATAAAAAACTTTAATCAATGATTTCAGGTGAAGATGATTAATTTTATTATTTTTTAACATTTTCTACGAATAATTATTTTTTTAAATATTTTATCTTTAAACTTAGTTAAATTTATTTGATTAATAAAATTTTAGTTATAAAATAAATTAAAAATATTTTTAAAATATT
>JBJTWJ010000009.1:0-2089 GCA_046081665.1 Alphaproteobacteria bacterium
CTTTTTTTGATACCAGTCTTTAAGCCCTAAAGCGGGGTTGATAAATAAAAAAACTCGTGGATAATTTGAGTAATTTTTTAAGCATAAACTTAAAAAAACTTTAAGCGTAGACTTAAAAAAACATCATTAATTTAAACCAAAATTTATGCCAAAAAATAAACTCAACAATATGGCTAAAAAACCAGAAGACCAGATCATCATTTACAAAACTTAAGACGGCAAAAACCAAGTGGCTTTATATGCTAAAGATGGTATTATGCCATTTCCACTAATAAATACCTAATTGTATAATTTATAAGAGGAAATGGTATTACTTAACAATCGCATCAACCAATAAATTTTTTGCAATAAAATCAGATCCGTTTAAAGTAAAATGTCCGTAATCCCAACTCACAATATCATTTTTAATATCGTTGCCAAACCTTACTAAACAACCATCGTCATTACAAAGAAATTTTATTAAATCAACGAACACAGCTCCTTCTTGTTCTGCAAAATTTTCTCGTAATAAAGAATTTTTGATTATTATTTGTCGATTAATCCCTTTAAAAGTTCTCTTCGGTATATCTTTCCAAAATTTTTGAGCAATTAATCTTGGTAACAAAACATCCCATATAGGTACTTGACCAACGAAAATTATTTTTTTTATGCCTAATTTTTTTAAATAAAAAATTATTTCATTTATGTTTTCAATATTTAGGGTTGATTTTTGAGTAATTAAAACCACATCGGGCTTAATATTTTTAATTGTGTTGACGGCAAACCAATTTGATTGCTCGCAATAATTGGTTTTAGAGCCAGAATTAAGGATTTTAGGATGACATGCACTGCTTGCCACAATCAATATTTGCCAATTTTTAGGAAGATTATTTTTTAATCCATAATACAAATGTTGCGAATGCGAATCTCCCCAGAGAAGAATTTTTTTTGAAAATCGTTTATCATTCTGATAGCAACTATTTGGTATTTTTTTTACTGGAATTATGGTAGCTTTGCCTTTTCTATATTTATCTATGTTATAGAAATCACAATCCATGCGATAATTATTGAGCAAATCATTATTTGTTGTGTATTGCATTTGCGGAATACTATTGTCAAAAAAATTTAAATATTCATCGCGCTCTAAATTCTTAATTATATGAAGATTATTTTTTATAAATAACACTGATAATCCCGTTAAAATAAAGATTACTAGCAATAAAATAGATTTTAATGTCAAATGATTGGGCTTTCGTATTGGCTTTTCAATTAAAAAATAAGTTAGCGTTGAGAGAATTATTGATATGGCTATTGCCAAAAATTTTAAAAAAAAGGAATCATCGACAAAATAAATTTTCATAAATGAAATTATTGGCCAATGCCACAAATACAGTGAATAGCTTATCAAGCCAATGCCAACTAAAACTTTGTTAGCAATAAATTTTTGGTTTAACCACGACTTCTGTGCAACAATAATTAAACATGATCCAATTATCGTAATTAGTGTAAGAAAGACAATATGATTATCTTTTTGAACGGTGCTAATTGCTAAACCAATTAAACCAACCCCGATAATAGAATATAAATTTTGGTATTTAAAATTTTTAAGATTTATCGTAGCAAGATAACATCCGCAAAGAAGTTCCCAAGCTCTAAATTGAAGTAAATAAAAACTCTTTGAAGGGTTATCAAATATTAAAATAAAGTTACAAAAAAAAGAAATTATCGTTAAAGCAACAATTATAAATTTTATTTTTTTATTCCATAATAAAACTAGAGTTAAGGGCCACAAAATATAAAATTGTTCTTCAATTGCAAGGCTCCATAAATGCAGCAGGGGTTTTGTTTGCGAAGATTTATCGAAATATCCACTTTCCTTTAAAAGACTCAAGTTTGTGGTAAAATTTGTACTACTTATGGCATGCTTCAAAAGGTTCAAATACTCATCTTTAAATAAGATAATCCAACCACAAACCAAACTACATATTAAAACCAAAATTAATGCCGGGAAGATTCTTATTATTCGCCTAGCGTAAAAATTGACAAAACTAAAATTACCAGTTTTTAAATCATTTAAAATTATTGACGAAATTAAGTATCCTGAAATTAC
>JBJTWJ010000010.1:0-1868 GCA_046081665.1 Alphaproteobacteria bacterium
GTAAAAAAAATTTACAAAAAAATCCCTCAAAAATTTACTAAAATTTTTTCAAGGCTTGATTTTATAGGGATAATAAAACTAAGTTTTTAAAACATTCTTTAAAATAATAAATTTATCAAACTCTTGGATTTATAAAAAATTAAATTTTATAATTAAAAAAAGATTTTAAAAAATCTTAGAAATTAATTTTAAATTTATGTCAGAAAAAAAAATTAAAAAAGTTGTTTTGGCCTACTCTGGAGGGCTTGATACCTCGGTGATCTTAAAATGGTTGCAAGAAAAATATCAATGCGAAGTCGTAACTTTTACTGCCGATTTAGGGCAGGGTGAAGAGCTAGAACCTGCTCGTAAAAAAGCTCAGATGCTGGGTGTTAAAGAAATTTTTATTGAAGATTTACGCGAAGAATTTGTTGGCAATTATGTGTTTCCAATGTTTCGTGCCAATGCTTTGTATGAAGGAGTTTATTTGCTTGGTACTTCAATTGCTCGCCCCCTTATTGCCAAGAGACAAATTGAAATTGCTAAACTAGTTAATGCCGATGCCGTCGCTCACGGGGCAACTGGCAAGGGCAATGATCAAGTGCGTTTTGAGTTAAGTTATTACGCCAACAAACCCGATATTAAAATTATTGCCCCATGGCGTGAATGGGATTTAAATTCGCGAAGCAAATTAATTGAATATGCTCAATTGCACCAAATCCCCGTTGCCAAAGATAAAATGGGCGAGGCCCCTTATTCAGTTGATGCTAATTTATTGCATACTTCCAGCGAAGGCAAAGTTTTAGAAGACCCAGCACAGTCGGCTCCAGAATATGTTTATCAAAGAACCATTAGCCCTAAGCAAGCACCAGATCAATCAACAATTATCGAGATTGAATTTTTAAAAGGCGATGCTGTAGCAATTGATGGCGTTAAAATGACGCCAGCGCAAATTCTTACCAAGCTCAACGAGCTCGGTGGTAAGAACGGAATTGGCCGTTTAGATCTTGTGGAAAATCGTTTTGTGGGGATGAAATCGCGGGGAGTTTATGAAACGCCTGGGGGTAGTATTTTGCTTTCTGCTCACCGTGCCATTGAGTCAATCACTATGGACCGCGAAGCCATGCATCTCAAAGATGAATTAATGCCTCGTTATGCCAGTTTGATTTATTATGGTTTTTGGTTTGCCCCGGAAAGACTAATGCTTCAAGCCTTGATTGACAAGAGCCAAGAGCATGTTGAAGGCAAGGTTAAATTAGAATTATACAAGGGTTCAGTTTATGTTTTGGCTAGGGAATCTAACAAAAGTCTTTATTCAATGGCCCATGTGACATTTGAAGAAGATAGTGTTTATGATCAAAAAGATGCCCAAGGTTTTATAAAACTAAATGCTTTGAGACTCAGAATTGCTGGGTTAAAACACAATTTATAATTTTTATTTAAATTTTTTTACAATGATTTTGCAAATTAAAAATTTATCAATTGCCTATCAAAAAAAATATTACCAAGAAAAAAATTTACAAAATAATTTATCTCAAAAAAATAGCCTTTTACAAAACTCTCAATCAAAAAATTTTCATAAAATAATTGATGATTTTAATCTTGACCTTGAAGCGGGAAGGGTAGTAGCGTTGGTTGGGCAAAGTGGTTCAGGAAAATCATCAATTGCTCTAGCAATATTAAAACTTCTTAAAAATGCTGAAATTTCAGGAGAAATAGTTTATAACCAACAAAATTTGTTAAAACTAAATGACAATCAATTAACTAAAATTCGTGGCAAAGAAATTGCTTTAATTTTTCAAGATGCCAACAGCGCTCTTAATCCGCTCCATAAAATTCAGCAACAAATTGCTGAGGCAATTACTATTCACAACCCTAAAATTTCTAAA
>JBJTWJ010000011.1:0-9757 GCA_046081665.1 Alphaproteobacteria bacterium
CTCTTAAAACCAAATTTAAACCAGCAAAATCAAATAATAAAACTATTAAAAAAATAGTTAAAAAAGATTCAAAAAATAACTCAAAAAACTCCAAAAAAAATAAAAATATTACTCCAATTGCCACCAAAAAAAGCCCAAAAAAACAGGCCAATAAACCTTTAAAAACTAAAAAGATTTTAACCCAAAAACTTCCTAAAGAATCAAAAAAAAATTCAGTGAAGAATAATGTTATTAAAAAAAATATTGATAAAAAATTAGTCAAAGAAAAATTAACAAAAAAAGATCAAAAAACTACCGATAAAATCAATTTAATTACCAGAAAAGATTCCAAGGAAAAGAATTTTAAGGCAAACCGCAAAAAAAATAATAAAAACATCCAAATTCAAAATAAACCATTTCAAGCTGGAGAATATGCGGTGTATCCTTCACATGGTGTTGGTAAAATTACTGAAATTCAAAATAGCATCATAGCTGGTCAGCAATTTTCATGTTATTTAATGTTTTTTGAAAAAGATAAATTAACTATTAAAATCCCCGTTAACAATGCTGAAAAAATTGGCTTAAGAAGAATTGTTATAAAATCACAGATGGAGGAAGTTCTTAGCATTTTAAGAAGTGGAATTAAAAAACTCAAAGGGATGTGGTCAAGAAGAGCTCAAGAATATGAAACAAAAATTAATTCTGGTGATATTTTTCTTCTAGCTGAAGTGTTGCGTGATTTAACTCGAGACATTGAAGATAGCGAAAGATCATATAGCGAAAGAATAATTTATGAAACAGCAATTTATCGTTTAGCGAGCGAATATTCAATAATTTACAACACCGATATCGAATCTGCTCGAGAAAAAATTATCAACATCGCTAAAGACAAAATAAATTCTGAAACCAAATCTTCGTCCAAAGATGATTTTGACGATTTTGATATTGATGACAGAAAATCTAAAAATGATTCCGATGAAGATGAAGAAGAAGAAGATGATGAAGAGGAGGAGGACGAAGAAGATGATGATTTTAATTATAACTTTGATGAAATCGATGATGATGAGGACGATGATAGACCAAAAAAGAAAAAGAAATAAAAGTTATTTCAAATTAATAGAAATAATAAATTTTAACATAAAGTATTTAATTTCAATAAATGTCAACAGTTTTAAAATTCATTAATATTTGTAAAAATTTTAACCAAGCTGGACATGTAGTTGAGGTTTTAAAAGATATTAATTTTTCCTTAGAATCTTCGCAAATTGTTGCCCTTACTGGGCAATCAGGTTCGGGCAAAACAACCTTATTACAATTAGCTGGATTACTTGACACTCCTTCATCTGGTGAAATTATTATCAACAACATTAGTCAAATTAATAGTAATGACCAGATTAACACCGAATTACGCAAAAAAAATATTGGCTTTATTTATCAATTTCACCATCTTTTATTAGAATTTTCGGTTCTTGAAAATGTTGCCATGCCTTTGCTAATCCAAGGTATTGACCGTAAACTTGCTTATCAACAATCTGTAGAAATTCTTCATGAAGTTGAACTTGGTGATCAAATCAATTACAAACCTTCTCAGCTATCTGGAGGTCAACAACAGCGTTGTGCAATTGCTAGAGCAATAGTTACCAAACCAAAACTAATTCTTGCTGATGAACCAACTGGTAATCTTGATCACGAATTATCCCGAAAAGTTTTTGACATTCTATCTAACCTCACTAAAAAATATCAGATCGCTTGCTTAATTGCTACTCATAACCTTGAGCTTGCTGAAAATTGTGATAGAAAAATAATTATTAGAAGCGCAAGATTAATCAGTTCCTAAAATAATTTATGAAATTTAAAAAAACTCTCCTTTGGTTTCGAAATGATCTCCGTCTCAGCGATAACACGGCCTTAAACTTTGCTTGTCAAAATAGTCATGAAATTTATATCATTTATATTCAAGATGAACAAAATCATCGTCAGCTTGGTCAAGCAAGCAAGTTATGGCTTCATCACAGTTTACAAAACCTTGATAAAAATCTAAAAAATTGTTTAAATTTTTACAATGGTGATAGTCAAAAAATTATCAACAAACTTATCAAAGAACATGACATCGATTGCATCACTTGGAATCGCTGTTATGAACCATCTCGTATCAAACAAGATGCATTGATAAAAAAACATTTGAAAGAACAAAATCTGATTGTTGAGAGCTTTAATGCCAGTTTATTATGGGAACCTTGGACAATTTTAAAAAGCGATAAAAATCCTTACAAAGTTTTTACTCATTATTATCGCAATGGCTGTTTAAAAGCTAGCGAACCAAGATTTCCAATCCCTAAACCCGATAAAATTAATTGCAAAAAAATTAACGATTGTTTAACACTAAATGAATTAAAACTTCTTCCCAAAATCGATTGGCATCACAAAATTGAAAAATTATGGAAAATTGGCGAAGCTCATGCTCAAGAAAAACTCGAAAAATTTGTCAGCGATCCAATTAACAATTACAAAGAAGGTCGAAATTTTCCAAGTCAAAAAAAAGTATCACAATTATCTCCTCATTTGCATTTTGGAGAAATATCCCCTAATCAAATCTGGCATTATTCCTTAACTCATTTTGATGGTAAAATTTCTGATAAAAATCTTGATTGTTTTTTAAGTGAACTTGGTTGGCGAGAGTTTTCAAATTATTTACTTTATCATTTCCCTAAGATTGTTAACAAAAATTTTCAACCTCGATTTGACAATTTTCCTTGGCAAAAAAATTCGAAATTATTAAAGGCTTGGCAAAAAGGACAAACCGGTTATCCAATAGTTGATGCAGGGATGAGAGAGCTATGGCAAACAGGTTATATGCATAACCGAGTGCGCATGATTGTTGGATCATTTTTAGTAAAAAATTTATTGTTAAACTGGCAAGATGGTGAAGCTTGGTTCTTCGATTGCTTGATTGATGCAAATTTGGCAAGTAATTGTGCAAGTTGGCAATGGGTTGCAGGAAGCGGAGCTGATGCTGCCCCATATTTTCGAATTTTTAACCCAATCTTACAAGGTGAAAAATTTGATCCAGATGGTCAATATACTAGACATTATGTTCCTGAACTCAAAAAAATTCCTGATAAATATTTATTTGCTCCATGGCTTGCTACAAGCGAAATATTGAAACAAGCTAATTTAAAACTTGGCGAAGATTATCCGTTACCAATTGTTAATCTAGAAAAATCACGAGATATAGCAATGCAAGCTTTTAAAACCCTCCCTAAAATGAGCGATGAAGATAAATTGCACAATTAATTTTTTTTAAAATGGATTATCAAGTTAAAATTAAACAAATCCGTGAATCATGCATAATAAAAAAAATCAACGAGGATGTGATTGGTTATTTAGTTAGTCAAATTAGTCAAAATTTTTCTACAAAAGATATCATTTACATCGCTAAAGATGATAGTGAAATGGCATTAATTAATGAACAAATTAAATTTTTTAATCCACGAATTTTAGAGCATTTTGAAATACTCAATTTTTATGCATGGGATTGCTTACCTTATGATCGCTCCTCTCCAAAATCAATAATCCTAGGCAATCGCATTAAAACACTTTATCAAATTGTCAACAACAAAAATTCACCAAAAAAAATTTTTTTAATTACTTCAATAAATGCTGTTTTACAAAAAGTTTTAAGCCCAGAAATTATCAAAAATCATGGCTTATTTCTTGAAATTGGAAGCAAAATTTCACAGACCCAAATTGTTGATTTCTTAATCAATAAAGGCTATGTTCGTCAAGATTGTGCAAACAATGTTGGCGATTTTGCTTTACGCGGTGGAATTGTTGATATTGTTTTACAACAAGCTTTTGATTTGGTTGGTTATCGAATTGATTTTTTTGGTAATGAAGTTGAAAATATTAAAGTTTTTGATCCCATTACCCAGATCAGTATTAACAATGTCAAAACTATTGAAATTCTTCCAGCCAGTGAAGTAATTTTGCAAACCAATACCATTGACAATTTTCGCAAAAATTATCGGCAAAATTTTGGTAGTGCTTTAGATGATCAAATGTATCAAGCAATTTCATCGGGAAGAACTTATCAAGGTATGGAACATTGGTTACCATTATTTTATGATCAACAACTTGAAAATATTTTTAATTATTTTGATAATTCAGTAATTTTTTTTAGCGATAAAATAATTGATCTAGCTAAGGAAAGAGAAGAGCTTATAGGCAAATATTATCAAATGCGTTTAGATGAAAAAAAACTCAAAGAAGCAGTTTTATACAATCCCATTAATCCTCAACAACTATTCATTACTTTTAACAATTTTCAAGAGTTATTAAAGAAAAACATTACAATTGAGTTTAAACAATTTGATTTTAGTGACAATTCACAACGAGTAATTGATTTAGATATTCAAAAAACTCCTGACTTTGCTTTAGCTGGAAGAGCTAACAAACAAGATCCGATTGAGATATTCAAAGATTATGTTTTACAATTTAATTCACCAAATCCAGATTCAAAAAATTTTACTCCAAAAAAACTTGGCTTTGCCTGTCTAAGCGAAGGTTTTAAAGAAAGAATTGTTAAAACTTTTTTTGACTACAACATCGCCTGCAACATTGTCGAAAATTTTCATGAAATAAAAATTAAAAGTCATAAAAACAATCTTTTACTCAATATTTTCAAGCTTCCAACTAATCATGGCTTTAGTACAAGTGATTTTGTTTTAATTGGTGAACAAGCTCTTTTTGGTGAAAAAATTACTCGCCAAAAAAATCGAAAAAATTCAGCCTTAAGAATTATCGAAGAAGGACTAAGCATCAATAAAGGAGAGCTAGTAGTGCATCGCGATCATGGGATTGGCAGATTTGAAGGTCTGCAAACCATTATCAGCAACACCATAAAATGCGAAATGATCAAAATTGCCTATGCAGGAAATGACAGTTTATTTGTGAGTGTTGATGATATTAATTTAATTTCACGCTATGGTGCTGAAAATCCCTTGGTGCAACTTGATAAATTAGGAGGAGTTAATTGGCTCAATCGCAAAGCTAAGGTTCGTAAAAAAATAAAAATGACCGCTGAAGAATTATTAAAAATTGCCAGTGCTCGTCAATTAAAAAAATCACCGATATTTATTCCTGATCCGCATTTTTACGATGAATTTAAAAATCGTTTTGGTTTTATTGAAACCAATGATCAACTCAATGCCATTGAAGATGTTGAAAATGATTTACGCAAAGGTATTGCGATGGATCGCTTGATTTGCGGTGATGTTGGTTTTGGTAAAACTGAAGTAGCAATGCGAGCCAGTGCAATTGTTGCTAATTTTGCCCAAGTTGCAATTATTACTCCCACCACTTTGTTATGTCGACAACATTATAAAAATTTTTGTCAAAGATTTAGTGAAACCGATATTAAAATTGCCCAATTATCAAGGCTAACTTCAATTAGCGAAAATAAAATTACTCGCGAAAAAATTGCCAATGGCGAAATTCAAATAATTATCGGTACTCATGCTTTAATTCATAAAAATATTAAATTTAAAAATCTGGCTCTGGTTATCATTGATGAAGAACAACATTTTGGGGTAAAGCAAAAAGAATTTCTTAAAGAATTGCGTAATGAAGTCCATATTTTAGCACTCTCAGCTACGCCGATTCCCAGAACCCTGCAAATGTCTTTATCGCAAGTTAAAGATTTAAGTTTAATTGCCACTGCCCCAATTGATCGCTTGGCTGTAAGAAATTTTGTTATGCCCTATGATACCACTATAACCAGAGAAGCAATCATGCGCGAATATAATCGCTCAGGAAAAATTTTCTTTGTTGTACCACGAGTTCGAGATATTGAAGAAATTTATCCACGTTTAAAAGTTTTGCTACCCGAAATTAAAATAGCTCAAGCTCATGGACAAATGACTCCTAGCCAACTCGATGAAATTATGAATGATTTCATCGATGGCAAATTTGATTTACTTATCTCAACAACAATAATTGAATCAGGAATTGATATTTCTAGTGCTAATACCATGATAATTTATAAAGCTGAAATGTTTGGTTTATCACAGCTTTATCAACTGCGAGGCAGAGTTGGCAGAGGCAAACTTCGAGGTTATTGTTATTTTATGCTTGATAATCGTAAAATAATTTCTGATGAAGCTAAGAAAAAATTAGAAGTCATGCAAAGCCTTGATGCCCTTGGTGTTGGATTTAGCATAGCCAATCATGACATGGATATTAGAGGCAGTGGAAATTTACTCAGCGATGAGCAATCTGGTCATATTCGTGAGACTGGAGTTGAATTATATCAACAAATGTTAATACAAACAATCGAAAATTTAAAAAATAATCCTGATTTTAATGATCATGAAATTGTTGAAGATTTTGATGATCATGTTGCAATCAAGCTAGGAATTTCCTTATTAATTCCTGATGATTACATTGCTGAATTATCACTTAGAATGAGTTTTTATAAAAAAATTTCTAATATTAAATCTGCACAAGATGAAGAGAATCTTATCAATGAAATGAATGATCGATTTGGCAAAATTCCCAAAGAAATTTTTAATCTTTTAATTGTTGCTAAAATTAAAAACACTTGTAAAAATTTAGGGGTTAATACTTTGGAAGTTGTGAGTGATGGAATTGTTATTGGCTTTAAAAATAACAGCTTTAACAACCCCTCTGCTCTTTTGGAGTTGGTAATGAAGAGTAATTCAAAAATTAAAATTACTAAAAATCAAAAACTTCATTTTGTTATCGATAGAATTCAAGAAGAGCAATTTAGAATCGATAAAACCCATGAAATTTTAAAAAAACTGCTTAATTTATATGAGCCAAAAAAATAATAGTCACAAAAGAGTAAAAAAAATTTTAAAAAAATTCCTGCAACTAATTAAACTTGATGAAGTCAAACAAGATCAAAATAGTATCGATTCTGCTCAATATCCTAAAAATCATCCTTCACAAGCTTTAGCATTACCAATCGAATATAATGCCGAGGATTTTGAGGATGCAGATGATAATGACCAAAATTTCATCATAATTGATGGTAAGAAAAAAAAGCGAAAAATTTCCGCCGAAAAAGAATCAAAGGTTAACAAAATAATTGACGATTTAATCAAATTCAAACCCGAAAACTATCAAACAAATCAACAACGCAATCTCGATCGCGAAACTGGTGGAGTTGAGCAAGAAAAAACTTATACCACTAATCCCCTTGATGTTTGGGATAGTAGACCTCAAGAGATTGAAGAGATGGCTGATATTGATCCTCAAGACTATAACAGTGACGATAAAGCTTCCATGATCTGGGATAAAAAACGCAAAAAAAAGCAACAACAACACATTGCCGAAAATTCTGGTTCTAAACCAACAATTCCAAGCACTCCTTCAAAAAATAATGGTGGTAGATTTTTTTAATTAAACATCAAATTTCAAAGAGATTTAAATGAGTTTTAAATTTTGACTCAATATAAATTCAAGATTTTTATCTCAAAAAACGTGATCGTTGCGTTAGCACGACCAGAAAAATAATATTTTGTTAGAATTTTTTTTAAAGATCGAAATAGTATTATACCGCAACAACCTTATCAAGAAATCTTTTAAACCAATTACCCTTACTGTCTGAATTCTCTTTATTTTTATCTTTAAGATATTGCTTTCTTAGATAAACAAGCATCCCTAAAGCACAAGAGTTAGTAGGGTTGATAATTTCAGATGGAGCATTATTAAATTTAGTTGGATAACCAATTTTAGTATTTTTAGAAAATATTTCTGAAGCTAATTTGTCGATACCAAGAATTGAAGCAACTCCTCCAGTTATAACAATATTTGGAACTAAATTGTAAGGAATTTTTGATTTGTCTAAAGTTAATTTAACTGATTCAAAAAGCTCTTCTAATCGCGATTGAATAATATCTCTTAATTCAATTCTAGTAATTCTAATCATTGAATCACTAACTGAATCTTGAAGTCGATATTTAATAATTTCTCGCTCCTCAATTGGTGATATGAAAAGCGAACCATTAAGATTTTTAATCTTTTCAGCTAAACTAATATTAACCCCTAAAATAGTTGCAATATCTTTAGTTATCAAATCACCACCAATTGGCGAACTACCGACAAAAACCACCTTATCTTCAATGATAACACAAAATGAAGTTGAACTTCCACCAATGTCAATTAACAAAGTTCCAAGATCCATTTCATTTTGTGAAAGGCAAGCTAATGCTGAAGCATAAGGTTCAACCATGTAATTATTAACTGAGACTTGACATCTTTTGATGCAATTTTCAATATTTCTAATGGTGGTTTGCGATGTTGAAATTACATGAAACTTTGCAAAAAGATTATTGCCAGACATAAAACGCGGATTCATTACCGCAGTGGAGTCATCTATGCGATAATACATTGGAATCATATGGATTATTTCGCGATTATTTTTTTTAAAATCACTACGAACTTTTGAGGTTAAATTAAAAATATCAATATCTTTAACAGCTTCTGAAGAAATTTTGCAACCAAATTCTTTTCGACTTGAAATAACCTGTGATCCCGAAATTCCGATCATCAATTTTTCAATATTAAAACCAGCCATTCTCTCAGCTTCAGCAATAACATTAATGATTGATTTTTGAGCAATACGCATGTCTGAAATTGCACTAGCATTGATTCCACGCGATTCTTTATGACCATAGCCCAAGATCTCAATTTCTTCATTACTAACACTAGCAATAATACAAATCAGCTTAGAAGAGCCCATATCAAGGCAAGAGACAATTTTTCCTTTTTTGCTATTTTTGGTCATGAATGTTAAAACAAGTTTTTGATTTTAAAAGCTATAACAATATTTATAAATCAACATAATAAAAAAACAGCAAATTTTTTAAAAATTTTTTTAAAAAACTTTTATCTTAAAATTTTAATTCACGAAATGTTGCATCATTATATTCGATATATATTTTCCCAACTATTCTTAAATCAATAACTTTATACTGATCAATTTGACCTTGCGAATTCATTTTAATCATTTTTTGCCAAGCATCATAAATTTCATCTTCGGGCATTTTAACCAACAAGCCATTATCAAAACGAATATTCCATCTTCGATCTCCAACCCATGTAGCAGAATATATTTTATCACTTAGCATTGGATTAATTGCCAAAATGTTAAATAATGCCTTGGCATGGTTGTTAGCTCCCCTTCCCGATAAGATAATCATATCCTTAAACTCTTCTAAATTATTTTGATCCTCAAGCAAAACTGGATTGCCATCTTTATCGATAATAAATTTTTTGTCATCACTATTCCAAATAGCAAATGGCTCATATTCGGTGATGTAAACATTTAAAATATTAGGCATGTTACGCGAAATGGTAATTTGATTAACCCATGGCAAATTTGCTTTAATTTCATCAATTAGATTTTGGATCAAGGGTTGATATTCTTCATTATCAACAAATATTTTATCTTGCGTTTTCTTAACAATATCAATGATTTGCTCATTGGAAACCCTTTTATTACCAAAAATTTTAATCTCTTGAAACTGATAATTATCAAGATTTAGATAATGCAAAAAATAAAATTTAGTTTTAACTAAAGACTTTTCAATAAAACTAGGTTTAAATAATTTTAAGCTAATTATAACAATTATTATTAAACCTAAAACTAAAAGCAAAAACTTCAATAAAAAAGGTTTTAAAACTTGATTAACAAAGACTTTAAATTTTCGAAGCAAGGGGTTAGTGAGAAACAGATCTTTATTTTTAATTTTTA
>JBJTWJ010000012.1:0-15108 GCA_046081665.1 Alphaproteobacteria bacterium
AAGAAATTTTATTGATTAGTTTTTGTTCAATAAAAAACCGCTTTGATTGAATAATCAAAGCGGTTAGAAATTTATATAATTTTAATAAAATATTTTATTTTTGTTTAATTTTTTATAAACTTTAATTAATTTTAGTAACTATTCTGATGATGAGTTTTGTGAAGCAATATCAATGTTTGAAACAGATTCATTAGAGGTTTTATCTTTTTTCTTGCGAAAATTATTTTTACGAAACGGTTTTTTCTTACCTTCTTGATTATTATCACCCTCTTCGCTTTTGGCTTGTTGTGCTTTAGCTTTTTTGAGTTCTGGATTGAATAAAATCTCTGCTTCTGATTCAGTTCTAGAAACTGCAAGCTTTAGAACTATTTCAACATCGCTATGCAAACCAAGCTTAACATCGTATACACCGATTTCTTTAATTGGTTTTTTAAGAAAAACTTCGCTTCTTGAAACTAATTTTTCGGCAATAACTTCGTTAATACGATTGGCAATAACATTTGAATTAACCGAACCATAAAGTCTACCATCATCAGATGCATTTTGAATTATAACGATATTTTTACCATTAACTTTTTCTTTTACCTTATTAGCACTTTCAAGATTATTTGAGTTGAGTTTTTCGTAATCTGTTTTTTTACTTTCAAAAACTCGATAATTATTTTCTGAATAGCAGATTGCTTTTTTCTTAGGAATTAAAAAATTTTTGGCATAGCCGTCTTTAACAGCAATAACATCGCCAATTTTACCTAATTTATTAACTGATTCTGTAAGGATAACTTTCATTGGATTAATTTAATTCTTTTTTAATTGGAGAAATTAAGCCTAATTGCCTAGCTCTTTTAATTGCTTTGGCGATTGCTCGTTGTTTTTTTATCTCAACATTCGTGATACGACTTGGAATAATTTTACCTCTTTCGGTTAAAAATTTACCAAGCAATTTAAGGTTTGTGTAGTTAATTTCATTAAGCGGAATGTCTTTTAAAGGACAGGCTTTTTTCTTGCGAATGAATACACTTTGATTAACCAAAGAGACCTTAAGATAAGACTCTTCGTTGTTTTCAGTTGTTGGATTGATGTTATTTTCTATGCTCATATGATACCTCTTTTATGAATCGAATTGAAATTGTTCAAGAATAAGATCATACTTACCTTGCTGTTTTTTTGCAGAATAATTTGGTTTAAATTCTTTAGCAGTTGAACTAACGAATAGACTAGTTTCTTCATGATGTTTATCAACCAAAAATACTGCACTTCTCACCACATCTTCAGTATAGGCAATAACTCTTTTGAGCTCTGCAACTGCAGGATAATTAGCGTCAATATTGATCATCACATAATGACCTCGAGAGTTTTTATTGATCTTAACTGCAAGGTTTCTTAAACCCCAATATTCTTTATTAACAATTTTGCCTTTACCATCGGTAATAATTTTGCAAAATTTGTTAGTTAAGGCATCAACATCCTCGTTGGTTAAATCTTGTCGTGCAATAAACACTGCCTCATATAGAGCCATAAATTTTATTTTTTAAGTTAAATATCGTCGTAAATGCAATCTTTGTCAACCTAACATTATCTAAGTAATTACAGCAATTTTTACCAACAGAATTAGTAAATTGATCTGTGAAAAATTTCAGTTAAAATCAAAGTTAAGCATCTAAAAGATTGTTAATTTTAGAATTTGCTTTTTTATTTGCAACATTATTTTATATTTAAATTTTATTAGTTATTTTTAAAAAAACTATTGAGTTAAAAAAAAATTTTTATTTATTATTAAACATTAAAAAAATATTAAAAAATATTTCCACATTATAATTTTGCATGCAAATTTTAAACCGAAAAGCCCATTTTAATTATTTAATCAGCGAAGAAATTGAAGCTGGAGTTGTCCTGCTTGGAAGCGAGGTCAAGGCTATAAAAGAAGGCAAGGCCAACCTAAATGATTGTTATTGCACAGAAAATAAAGGCGAGATTTTTATGATCAACTGCCATATCAGTGAATACAAGGGCGCTAATCGTTTTAATCATCAGCCAAAACGTCCCAGAAAACTGCTTTTGAAACGAAAAGAAATCAATAAAATTATTGGCAAAATTAACACTCAAGGCTTCTCCTTGATTCCTTTAAAAATTTATACCAACAAAAAAAATTTTATCAAGATTTTACTAGGGCTTGGCAAAGGCAAGAAACTTCATGACAAGCGTAATACCATAAAACAACGAGATATTAAAAGACACCTTCAACGCCATGACGAATAACCAACATTATGAATGATTTTTTATTACAACCCCTTACAACCCTGAGCAGAGTTGGAGACAAATTAAGCGAATATTTAAATAAACTAGTTGGCGGAGGAAGGGTTATTGACCTACTACTTCATCGTCCTATTCGCGTTGAAAATATCGCAATACTGCCCAACATTCATCAAATAGTTAATGATGATTTGGTGATTATTAAAGGCAAGATTGAAGCTCATTTTCCTCCTGCTAAGTCTCGTCAGCCATACAAAATAACTTGCTATAATCAAAGCGGTTATTTTAATTTAATTTTTTTTAAAATTTATCCTAGCCAATTAGAAAAATTAAAAATCACCAATGAAATTGCTGTTCTGGGCAAGTTTAGCAGGGCTAGCGGTGAGAATCAAATTATTCATCCTCAAGAAATTTTGCCGATTTTACAAATTGAAAAAATGCCCAAATTCAATATCACCTACCCTCTAAGCTCAACTATTTCCAACAAATTTTTATTGTATAAAATTAATTTTGCTTTAGGCAAATTAACGGATAATTTTGAAGAATGGATTGAAAAAAATGTTATCGAGAATTTTAGTTTTAATTCATTTTATGCAACCTTAAAAAAAATTCATCATCCTCAAAAACCTGATGATCTTTTGCCAATGAACAACTCGCGTAGAAGATTAGCCTATGATGAGCTCTTGGCTTGGCAATTGGCAATTTTGATTGCCAAAAAACGCAATGATCATCAAAAAAAAATTGCTATAGAATTAGATTCTGCGAAAAATTTTCTCAATGATTTTTTAAATTCCCTACCCTTCAATCTTACGACATCGCAAATTAAGGCCTATCAACAAATCAATGATGAAATTATTTCCAATAAAAAAATGTTACGCTTACTGCAAGGCGATGTTGGAAGCGGTAAAACCATTGTAGCAATCTGTGCGTGTTTGCAAACTATTTACACCTCAAAACAAGCTTGCATAGTTGCTCCAACAACTGTTCTTGCCAAACAACATTTTAACTATTTTCAAAAACTTCTTGAAAAATTTCCGATTAAAATTGCCCTATTAACATCCGCTAATACCAAAAAACAAAAAGAGCAAATTCTTGCCAAACTTAATAATCAAGAAATTGATATTTTAATTAGCACTCATGCGGTTTTAGAACCAGAGGTTAAATTTAAAAATTTAGGATTAGCGATAATTGACGAACAACATCGCTTTGGGGTATTGCAACGCTTAAAATTGGTTGAAAAAGGATATGATGTTGATTTGCTATTGATGAGTGCCACTCCCATTCCACGCACTCTAATGCTTGGTTTATATGGCGATATGGAAATATCAATTCTTGATGAAAAACCTAAAAATCGTCAAGAAATTACCACCACAATCATGTCCTCACAAAAAAGTCATGAGCTCTATAATTCAATAAAAAATGTTTTACAAAATCATCAAAAAGTATATTGGATTTGCCCAGCTATTGAAGAACAAGAAGAAGATATTCAGGTTGAGGATTCAGGTTTGGTGAGTGTTGAAAAAAAATTTAGCGAATTAAAACAAATTTTTGGTATCCCTAAAGTTGGGTTGATCCATGGCAAGATGAAAGAAAAAGAAAAAGACCAAGTCATGCTTGAATTTGCTGACCAAAATAGTCAAATGCAAATATTGGTTGCAACTACGGTAATTGAGGTTGGGGTTGATGTGGCAAGTGCTACGGTAATTGTTATTGAAAATTCAGAAAATTTTGGTTTAGCTCAACTTCATCAATTGCGTGGCAGGGTTGGAAGATCACAACTCAAATCATATTGCGTTTTGCTTTATGGCAAAAAATATGGTCCAGTTCAAAAACAACGCTTAGCGATTATGCGACAATCCAATGATGGTTTTTTTATTGCTGAGGAAGATTTAAGACTGCGTGGAAGCGGAGAAATAATTGGTACCAAACAAAGTGGATTTCCTGAATTTCGTATTGCTGATTTAAATTATGACAATGATTTGCTTAAAATTGCTCACAAACAAGCTTTATTAATTGTTAACAACGATCAATTGCTTTTAAATGAACAAAATAAAAAATATCATTTTTTGATGAAATTATTTGGTTATTATGATTTTCTAAAAGCAATAAGTGGTGGTTGAATTTAATAAAATTCACAGCATTTTGACATTGCCGTAATCTACATCGCGATGATATCTTCGTTTGGTAAATGCTAAAATTAATCCAAAACAAATTGCCATTGAAATCATCGATGAACCACCGTAACTAATAAATGGCAAGGTCATACCTTTAGTTGGAAACATTTTTAAACTTACGCCAATATTGACAATAACCTGCATTGTAAATTGAATCATCAACCCACACAATGCCAAATAAATAAATAAATCTTCTTCTTCAATGGCTCTTTTAACTATTCTGGTGATAAAGTAAGCAAAAATTATTATTATCAAAGTGCAAGTTAAAATTCCATATTCTTCACCAACAGCTGCAAATATAAAATCAGTGTGAACATCAGGAATGTATTTTTTTACCATACCATTTCCCGGACCAACCCCAAAAAAAGACCCGTTAACAAAGGCATCTAACGATCTTTCAACTTGATAATTTTTTTCTCCCGTATTCAAAAAACGATTGATACGATCTTCAACATGAGGCAGAAACAAATATGCTCCAACCCCTCCAGCACATGCAACCATGATCAAAACTGCAATCAAAGGAAACGGCAAGCCATGCAAAAAAAGTTGCGATGACCATAAAATAGCGAAGGTAATTGTCATTCCAAAATCTGGTTGAAGAATTAGAAGCGAAACGATTAGCAAAAAAAGAATTGCCGAAATTCCATATTTGTAAAAAAATTTGCTGAAATAATATTTTTGTAAAACATAAGCATTTAAAATTACAAAAAATGTTTTGGCAAATTCAGATGGTTGCAGTGTAAAACCAGCAACAGAAATCCAGCGAACTGCTCCTTTGGTATGCGAACCAAACAATAGCACTGCTACAAGAAGAACAATTGTCAATCCCAAACCAAACAAACCAACAATTTTTATTTTTTCATAATTCAAAAATGAAATTGCAATCATTAAGAAAATTGCTATGAAGGCAAAAATCAGCTGTTTTTTTAAAAAGAAAAATTTATCAACATTAATTTTTCTGGCAATAACTGGACTTGAAGAAGCAGTCATCATTAGGCCAAAAATGATAATTCCAAAAATTATGAAAAAATTAATTTTATCAATATCAATCCACCATCTTTTTATAAAATTAAGTTTTGTTCTGTCGAAAGGACTATTTGATTCGGTATGCCAACTATCCATATTAAGAAAATTAATTAAAAAAACATCATCTTTAAATATTTAAAAAAAATTAAAAAAAGCAAGTATAAAAAAGCTTTAAATTGAAATTTTAATTAATAAAATTAAAAAAACATTTCATAATTAATTAAATTTTTTTTAAATTTCATGGTCAAGTCTCAAAAAAATAAATCATCTAATCAAATGTGGGGAGGTCGTTTTAGCAATAAAAATAGCGATCTTATGCAACAAATCAATCAATCAATTAGTTTTGATAAAAAGCTCTACAAACAAGATATTGCTGGTTCAATTGCCCATGCCAAAATGCTTGCCAAAACTAAAATTATTCCTGATTTAGATGCCAAAAAAATTATTAATGGCTTACAACAAATTGAAAAAGAAATCGCCGATGATAAATTTATTTTTAAAATTGAGCTTGAAGATATTCACATGAATATCGAATCACGTTTAAAAGAAATAATTGGCGATAGCGCAGATTATCTTCATACTGCTCGCTCGAGAAATGATCAGGTGGCTTTAGATTTTCGTTTATTTGTTCGCGATAAGATTGATGAAATATTATTACTTATTAATAACTTACAACAAGTTACAATAAAAGTTGCTGAAAATAATCAAAACACAATTCTTCCAGGGTTTACGCATTTGCAAGTTGCTCAGCCTGTAATCCTAGCCCATCATTTTTTAGCTTATTTTGAAATGTTTAAACGCGATAGTTCTCGATTAAAAGATTTACGAATTAGAATGAATGAATGTCCACTTGGAGCATGTGCTCTTGCCGGAACTTCTTTTAACATCGATCGCAATTTTGTTGCCAAAGAATTAGGCTTTGACCGACCTTGTGCAAATTCAATGGATAGCGTTGCTGATCGTGATTTTGCAATTGAATTTTTAAGTTGCTTATCATTGCTTGCCAACCACCTTTCACGCTGGGCTGAGGAATTAATTATTTGGAGTAGCGTTGGATTTAATTTTATCAAAATATCCGATCGCTTTAGCTCAGGAAGCTCAATCATGCCTCAAAAACGTAACCCAGATGCCTGCGAATTAATTCGTGGTAAAACCGGAAGAATTTATGGCTCACTTTTAGCTTTGCTTACAACCATGAAAGCTTTGCCTTTAACTTATTTCAAAGACATGCAAGAAGATAAAGAGCCAGTTTTTGATGCCAGTGAAAATATTATTTTATCGCTTAAAGCCATTACAGGAATTATTAGCGATCTCACCATCAATTCCCAAGCGATGTTGAAAATGGCTGACGCTGATTTTGCATGTGCTACAGATCTGGCTGATTGGTTAGTTAAAAATCTCAAAGTTCCATTTCGTCAAGCTCATCATCTAACAGGTCAAATTGTCAAACTTGCTGAACAACAAAACCTAAATCTTGAACAATTAAATTTAAAAGATCTGCAAAAAATTGATAAAAGAATCACTGCAAATATTTTTAATGTTCTTAATGTTAAAAACTCGACAAACTCTAGAAATAGTTATGGTGGAACTGCACCAGTTGCAATTGCAAAACAAATAATCGAAGCTAAAAAATATTTAAAAAATGATCACTAATTTATTCAAAAAATTCTCTAAAAAAATCTTAGCAATTGCCATAATTGGTCTTCTATTTAATTGTCAATCTTGCGGAAAAAAAACTGATGTCATCCCCCCCAAAGACAACAAAATGCCAAATTTTGACAATGTTGTTGATTAAAAAATTTAACTTTCAATTTTAAAATGATTAAAGCCAAAGATTTAGCAATTTCTTTTTCTGGTCACGACATTTTTGTCGACGGAAATTTTATCATTAATTCTCGAGAAAAAATTGGTTTAATCGGCAGAAATGGTAGTGGCAAATCAACTTTTTTAAAACTAATTTTAAAAAAATTAGAACCAGATAACGGAACAATTGAAATCCCCAGAGGCTATAAAATTGGGCATCTCGAGCAACATATTAATTTTACACACAACACGGTTTTAGAAGAAATTTGTTCAGTTCTTCCCGAAGATCGCGATCACGAAGGCTGGAAAGGTGAAAATATTTTATATGGCCTAGGTTTTAGCCCTGAAGATTTACAAAAAGATCCCAAAAATTTTTCTGGTGGTTATCAAGTTAAATTAAATCTGGCTAAGCTCTTGCTCGTTGAACCACAAATGCTTTTACTTGATGAACCAACCAATTATCTAGACATTCATTCAATTCGCTGGCTGAAAGAATTCCTGCAAGATTGGCAAGGTGAGTTAATTTTAATTACTCATGATCGTGATTTCATGGATCAAATTATCAGCCATACTTTAATTATTCATCGCAATACTTTTAAAAAATTTTCTGGCAATACCCAAGGGGTTCGTGAAAAAATTGCTTATGATGAAGAAATTTTTGAAAAGACCCGTGTCAACCAAGAAAAACAACGCCAAAAAACCCAAGAGTGGATTGATCGCTTTGGCGCTAAAGCTAGTCAAGCTAGCCGAGTTCAATCACGAGTTAAAATGCTTGAAAAAATTGAGGTTAAAGAGAAGTTAGATACCATTCAAAATCTTGATTTTATTTTTAATCACAAGCCATTTTCAAGCAAAGAAAATATGCTTGAGATTGAAAATATTGCCTTTGGTTACGATCCTCAAAACCGCTTGATTAATGATTTGTCTTTTAAAGTTAGCAATGGCGAAAAAATTTGTGTTATTGGAAAAAATGGCAAAGGCAAATCGACTTTGTTAAAATTAATAAATCAACAACTTCAAGTCAGTCATGGTTCAATCAAAATTCACAATAAAGTTGAAATTGGATTTTTTGGGCAAATGAATATTGATCGACTAGATAAAAATTTAACAATTTATGAAGAACTGCAAAGAGTTGATGATCAGCTTTCGCAAAGCAGAGTTCGCCAAGTTTGTAGCAATATGATGTTCTCAAGCGATTTAGCTAATAAAAAAATTGCCGTCCTTTCAGGTGGCGAAAAAAGTCGAGTAATGCTTGGTAAAATTCTTTTAAAAGGAGCAAATTTATTATTACTTGATGAACCCACCAATCACCTTGATATGGAATCATGCGATTCTTTAAAAGAAGCTATCAAAAGCTTTGAGGGTGCGGTTATTCTAGTTTCTCACGATGAAGGAATGCTCAAAGAAATCGCTAACAAGCTTATAGTTTTTGACAACAACCAAACTTTTACTTTTGAAGATTCATACAAATTCTTTTTAAAACGCAAAGGCTGGCAAGATAGTTAAAATTCAATTTAATAAATTGAATATTGTTGTTTTACTTACAACCCCACATTGATCTTTAACCCCACCAAGCAATGGTGCTGTAAGCTCCCCCCCTTGAGGGCTTACACCCCTAAACACTATCCATAACTTCGGCGAGCCTTCAGGCTGTAGCTCCTCTCTTGAGGAGGGAGGCAACAGAGCGAACACTTCTCGAGGTTACGGATAATGTATAGCGGTACAAGACCTGGAAGCGAACAAAGCTTACAGACCCAGCGCTTGGTGAGTTTTAAAAATTAATGTAAGGATGGACCTCTCATTGCGATAGCATGACTAAAAAAAATTATTACAAAATTTAATTTTTAAAATCAATTTTATAACGGCAGATTATCGTGTTTTTTCCAAGGCTTGATGACTTTTTTCTTTTTTAAAATTTGCAAAGCTTGACAGATATGTTTTCTGGTATTTTGGGGGCGAATAACCTCATCAATAAAACCACGCGATGATGCCACAAAAGGTGAGGCAAATTTTTCACGATATTCATTGACCTTTTGCGTTTTGGTTTCAGGGTTTTTAGCCTCTTCTCGAAAAATAATTTCTACCGCTCCTTCAGGTCCCATAACGGCAATTTCGGCATTAGCCCAAGCATAATTAACATCGCCACATAAATGTTTTGAATTCATAACGATATATGCACCGCCGTAAGCTTTACGAGTAATGACTGTAATTTTGGGAACACTGGCTTCACCAAAAGCATAAAGCAATTTTGCACCATGTTTAATGATCCCGTTATGCTCCTGATCACTTCCCGGTAAAAATCCCGGAACATCAACAAAAGTTAAAATTGGAATATTAAAAGCATCACAAAAACGAATAAATCTTGCTGATTTTTCGCTGGCTTTAATATCTAAACAACCAGCCAATTGCATTGGTTGATTGGCAACAACGCCAACAGTTTGCCCTTCCATTCTGCCAAAACCAACAATAATATTTTTAGCATAATTTTGCTGGATCTCAAAAAAATCTCCTTCATCTAAAATTTTTTCAATAAGCTCAACAATATCGTATGGTTGATTTGGGTTCTCTGGAACCAAAGTGTTTAGCGAAACATCAATCCGATCATGAACATCATCAACGGGAATTTCTGGCGATAAATCTTTATTACTAAGTGGTAAAAAATTTATTAATCTTCGCGTTTGAAGCAATGCTTCGATATCGCTTTTATAAGTTAAATGAGCTACTCCACTCTTTGCACCATGAACCGATGCCCCACCTAAATCTTCTTGGGTAATATTTTCACTGGTAACCGTTTTTACAACATCAGGACCAGTAACAAACATGTAAGAAGAGTTTTCAACCATGATCGTAAAATCAGTTAAAGCTGGTGAGTAAACTGCTCCCCCTGCACACGGACCCATGATCAATGAGATTTGAGGCACTACCCCACTGGCATCAATATTACGTTGGAAAATCTCGCCATAACCACCTAAAGAATCAACACCTTCCTGAATTCTTGCCCCCCCTGAATCGTTAATTCCAACAACAGGTGCACCAACTTGCATCGCCTTATCAAGAATATGACAAATTTTCTTGGCATGAGCTTCACCAAGCGAACCTCCCATCACAGTAAAATCTTGGCTGTAAACAAAAACTAATCGACCATTGATTGTGCCATGACCTGTAACTACGCCATCACCGGGATGTTTTTTATCTTCCATTCCAAAATCTGAGCAACGATGCTCAACATAAAGACCATACTCTTCAAAAGAATCTGGATCAAGCAATACTTCTACTCTCTCCCGAGCAGTAAGTTTACCTTTGGAGTGCTGTAAATCAATGCGTTTTTGTCCACCCCCTAATCTGGCTTCCTCACGCTTGTGATTAAGCTTTACAATATTTGCAGATTGCATCATAATTCAAAAAAAATTAATTATATTTGGCAATAATCGTTTCGCCACCTATCATAGTTTGACCCAATAAAGATTTAATTTCAACTGCTTCTGGCAAATAAATATCAGCCCTACTGCCAAAACGAATTATCCCATATTTTTGACCAATTTGAACATCTTGACCCTCTTTAAGTTCGCTAATAATTCTTCTCGCTACCAATCCTGCAACTTGCACAAAAACTATATCCAAACCATTTTTTGTTTTAACGACAACTGCGTTACGCTCATTCTCTAGACTTGCTTCTTCAGCATTAGCACTTAGAAATTTTCCAGGGCGATAGACCACTTTGCTAATATTTCCAGAAACTGGAACGCGATTGACATGAACATTGAAAACATTAAGAAAAACACTGATTTTATTGAATTTCTGCTTGCCATAACCCAACTCCTCTGGAGCTTCAACATTATATTCAACGCGAGTAACCACGCCATCAGCTGGGCTAACAATAACATTTTCTTCAACAGGAATAATTCTCTCAGGATCACGAAAGAAAAATATGCACCACAAGGTTGCAACCAAGCCGATCAAGCCCAGAAAATTGCTGAGCATTGCCAAGAGAGCTGTGGCTATTGCAAAAATTAAGATGAATTTATAGCCCTCTTTGTGAATTGGAAAAAGAACTAACTTAAGTGCGTCATAGAAATCATTCATAATTTTTAATATTTTTTGTTGTTTTAATTATAAATTAACAATTTATAATTTTTTATTTAGTTTTATAAAACCATCCCCAGCTTAAAACTCTTTTTGAATTTCTTAAAAATTTTTTGCAATTATTTTTTTATCAAAAAATTATGTAATTTTTTGGTAATAAAATTTAATTTTATTAATAAAAGAGCAAGTAAAATTAGAGATTTAAGAATTAAAATTAGACCGCAAATCTGGAACTTGTTTCTTCATTAGCTTTGGTAAAAAATTTTTCAAAATCTTTAATATTCATTGCTTTTTTTTCAATAAGCTCATTATTTGCCACAAAATTTATGGCTTTATCCTCAATCAATTTGGCTCTAATTCCTTCAATTGCTTGGGGATTTTTCTGATAATATTCGATTACTTTTTGTTCTTGACCTCTAAAATTTTGCATGATGTTAAATAATTCTTTGTCAAAATCTTCTTTAGTAACTTCAATTTTATTTTGTTCACAAATTTTAGATAGAATCATAGCCCCACGAATTATTTCGATGGCCTGCTCTTCTTTAACTTTTTTAGCTTTTTCTTTTTCTTTGTCATTTTTAAACTTATGGGGATTTTTTTCAATCTCGCTTTCGATGCTCTGCCACAAAGCATTTGCTTGTACTTCAACTAGACCTTTAGGCAATTCAAAATCATATTTTTTATTTAAAAATTCAAGAACTTCATTTTTAAAAATTTCTAAGCTCATCTCTTCAAATTTTTTAGTCAAATCTTTACGAAGAAGGTCTTCTAATGCCTTAGGATCTTCCAAATTAAATTTTTCTTTAACAAATTCTTTACTTAACTCAGGAAGCTTGGCAACCAAAACCTCATTGATTTTAACTTCAAATTCGGCATTTTGACCTGCAAGAGCTTCGGCGTGATAAGCTTTGGGAAATTTAACCTTAACTTTAACTTCATCGCCAGCTTTTTTGCCGATTAATTGCTCTTCAAAATCGTCAATAAAACTTTTTGAACCCAACTCTAACTGATGACCCTGAGCCTTGCCTCCGTCAAATTCAACCTTGTCAATTCTGCCAACGTAATCAATGTTCACCGCATCGCCATTTTTGGCCTTGTAACTTGAATCTTGTTTTTCCCAAGTTGCAAAAAATTTGTTAAATTTTTGTAACTCTTGCTTAACATCATTTTCATCAACTGCAACCTCGCGTTTAACAACCTTGATTTTTTTTAACTCAATTTCAGGAATTTCTGGAAAAATTTCCAAAGATAAACTTATGATTGCATCTTTTCCAAGATCAATTTCCTTGGCTTCAATTTTAGGTTGCATTGCCAATTTTAAATTACCTTCCTTGACTATTTCTTTAACTTTTTCATTAATCATCTTGTCGAGCTCATCAGCCATAATGCTTTGCCCATATTTTTCTTTGATAACTGCAAATGGCACTTGCCCTTTTCGAAAACCTTTTAAAGTAAAATTGCCTTGCACTTTAGCGATATAGTCATTGATTTTTTTTTCAATTAGTTCTTTGCTAAAATTAAGCTCAAAGTCCTTTTTAAGCTTATCGTCTTTAATTTTTTTTACTTTAATTTCCATAAATAAATATTTTAATTTGTTGTCAAATTATTTAACTTTGATGTTTGATAAATAGCTTTTCTAACTTGAATTGTCAAGGTTTGCTAGTAGTTTTAAATAAATTGAAATGCTAGTTTGGCGATTTTTAAAAATAAAATATTAAATGATAATTTTTAAGATAAAATAAAAATTATTTTTATTATTTTAAAAAAAATTTAACAATTTTTATAAATGCTTGGAAGGCAGGTTAATTTTTTAAATAAAGTTTACTTCCTAATTCCTTATATTTTTTACTCATCTCTTGCATGCCTTGAGCTATATCAGAATCGATATTGCCGTTATTTTTTTCTGTGATTTTAGCTTTACTCTTAGCAAAATCTCTAACCTCTTGCGAGATTTTCATTGAACAAAATTTAGGGCCACACATCGAACAAAAATGGGCTAATTTTGCCCCTTCGGCAGGAAGGGTTTCATCGTGATAAGACTTCGCCATTTCTGGGTCTAAACTCAAATTAAATTGATCTTGCCAACGAAATTCAAAGCGAGCTTTCGATAATTCGTCATCATGCAATTTTGCTAAGCGATTGCCCTTGGCTAGATCAGAGGCATGAGCAGAAATTTTATAAGCAATAACCCCAGCTCTAACATCGTCTTTATTGGGCAAGCCCAGATGCTCTTTGGGAGTAACATAACATAACATTGCACAACCAAACCAACCAATCATTGCCGCACCAATTGCCGAAGTAATGTGATCATAAGCTGGAGCAATATCAGTGGTTAAAGGCCCTAGGGTGTAAAATGGTGCTTCGTAACAATCTTGCAATTGTTTTTCCATATTTTCTTTTATCAAATGCATAGGCACATGCCCTGGACCTTCAATCATCACTTGGCAATCATGCTCCCAAGCAATTTTAGTTAACTCGCCTAAAGTTTTTAATTCAGCAAATTGGGCCTGATCATTGGCATCAGCAATTGATCCAGGGCGAAGACCATCACCTAACGAAAAACTTACATCATATTGCCTCATGATCTCGCAAATCTCTTCAAAATTAGTGTACAAAAAATTTTCTTGATGATGAGCTAAACACCATTTGGCCATAATCGATCCACCTCTGGAAACAATGCCCGTAACACGGTTAGCAGTCATTGGAATAAAAGGCAATCTCACCCCAGCGTGAATTGTAAAATAATCAACACCTTGTTCACACTGTTCAATTAAAGTATCGCGATAAATTTCCCAAGTTAATTCCTCAGCAATGCCGTTAACTTTTTCTAGGGCTTGGTAAATTGGAACGGTGCCAACTGGAACTGGGCAATTGCGAATAATCCATTCACGAATATTGTGAATATTCTTGCCAGTCGACAGATCCATCAAAGTATCAGCACCCCATCTAGTTGCCCAAATCATTTTTTCAACCTCCTCTTCCACTGAAGAAAAAATTGCTGAATTACCAATATTAGCATTAATTTTGACCAAAAAATTTCTGCCAATAATCATTGGCTCAAGCTCGGGATGATTGATGTTGGCAGGGATAATTGCTCGCCCTTTAGCGACCTCATCACACACAAACTGCGCAGTAATAAGTGGCGGAATTTTTGCCCCAAAAGTTTCTCCAAAATATTTGTTATCTACTAACATTTTTTCACGATTCATATTTTCGCGAATGGCAATATATTCCATTTCTTTAGTGATGATTCCAGCTCTAGCATAAGCCAGTTGTGTAGGCGAATTATTATTTTTAGCTTTGAGTGGTTTTAGTTGCGAAGTGTTAAAACTTGGTACTTGCGATTTGTTATTGTCGGTTAAGCCGTTATCAATTGGCTTGATTGCTCGACCTTGATAATTTTCAACGTCATTTCTGTTTTTAATCCAAGATTCACGAAGCCTTGGCAAACCTTGATTTAAATCAATTTTATCTAAAAAACTTTGATCAGAATAGATCCCCGAAGTATCATAAACAGTGAAATTTTTAAGATCAGATTTCTCAGAAAGATTGATCTGACGCATTGCTACTTTAACATCACTAAAATTAGCACTATCAATATAGATTTTTTGCGAGGCAGGAAAAGGCTTAAGAGTTAATTTTGAGCTATCAATATGAGTAGTTTTTAAAGTCATAATTTTTGTGAATTTAGCAATTAATTTTTTTTATACAATTAAATCACCATTGAAGTTGACTATCAAGAGTTTTTTTAAAAAAATTGGCGAAACAAAGC
>JBJTWJ010000013.1:0-32884 GCA_046081665.1 Alphaproteobacteria bacterium
TCGGCTTTAACTTTAGAAAATGCCAAAAATGCCATGGCTGTAGTTCCTTCAAAAAAACTTAATTCAAGTGTTGGATCTTTTAAACTTGCGTTTTTACATTCCAGTGAAACTTCATTTAAAAAATCATCGTTAATCATTTTATTTGCTAATTCAATTCGCTCATTAAACTCAACTAAATGAGGCGAGGTGTAGCTATGAACTTTATAGCCAGAATTTTGTAAAATACTTTTGATAAAAGCTAGAGTTGAGCCTTTGCCATTGGTTCCAGCAATATGAACAATTGGTGGTAAAAAATGTTGAGGGTTGTTAAGTCTTGCTAAAAGTTCTTTTATTCTCTCTAGTCCTAAATTTATTATTTGTTTTTGCGGATTTGGCCAAGAAGGAAAAAGCATAGCAGATTATTAAAATTATTTTTTACGAATCTTTAGAAATACTTGATAGGTTCGATGAAAATGATAATTAAATTCTGCACCTAAAATGAATACCAAGCTTATTAAATAAAAAAACATCAGAGTTATAATAATCCCAGCAATTGAACCATAAACAAAATTTACCTGATGAAATTTGTCAAGATAAAATGAAAATAACCATTCTAAAAGAACCCATAATATTACTGCTAAAATTGACCCAGGCACGGTTTTAGTAATTTTTTGCTTAACATTGGGAAGGGCGTAATACAATGTTGAGGTAGCGGTAATTAATAAAAATAAAAAGGCGATATAACGAAGATAGAAGAAATCGTAATCAATATTGAGATGAAAATTAAATTTTAATTCCAAATCTTTTAACATTGAGGGAACAATAACGAAGGCAATAATAGCGGTAATAATTGAAAAGATTATCACAAAAAATTCCATGATGCTGAATAGTCTACGCCATAAATAAGGAGGAGGGGAGGCAACACGATAAGCCCGATTTAAAATTGTTCGACATCCTTCAACTGACGAAGAAGCTGTCCAGATAACGCCAATAATGGCAATCGTTAGAAAGCTATTTTCTGGACCAGAAATAATTTCATTGATTCTTGGTGATAAAGCTTGGGACATTTCGCGTGGAATTGAGTCTAAAATTTTACCAACAAAATCAATGCCAATATCACTGGCACCAACTAGCCCAATTATTGAGATCAAAAAAATTAATGAAGGAAAAAGCGATAGAATGCTTAAAAATGCTAGATATCCAGCATGTTCAATACCATCATGACGAATGGTGTCAATTATCGATATTCGCAAAATTTTTAAGGGAATTATGCAGTATTTGTGAAGATAATAGTTAGCTTTACGGCGTTTAGTTGCTATTTTGGCTCTGGGTTTTTTGGCTTTAACAACCATTTGAGTTTGAAATTTATTTGATGATTATTAAAAATTTGTAAATTTTAATTTGACTATGTTCAACTTTAACAAGACTAAAATTTTATTTTTAAAATATATTTTTATCAATAAATTTTTTTGTAATTTATAAATAAAAAATTTGTTTTTTTAAAAAACTTTCCAGTCCAGTCCAGTCATTGCGTTAGCACGACTAAAAAAAACTATATCCCTTCACTACCGTTAGCACGACTAAAAAAACTTTATCCCTTCGTTATATCCATACAGCTGACGCTTTTTGAAGATTTTTAGCCAAAAAGATGAAGCTTAATTTATAAATACCCAAATGGTTCATTTATTAGTTGAAATGGTATTATACCATTTCCACTTAGCTATAATAATTTTTTTCGCTTAAAAATTGCCAAGGGAATTATCGAAGATATCAACATCAAGCCTAGAGCCAAAGGATATCCAAAGCTATGTTCAATTTCAGGCATAAATTTAAAATTCATGCCATAAATACTAGCAATCAGGGTTGGAGGCATAAAGACCAACGACACAACGGTAAATGTTTTAATTACTTTATTTTGTTCAACATTCAATAAACCTAAAAAACTACTTTGCAAATATTCTAAACGAGTAAAATTAAAATTTGCATGCTCAATTAGCGAATTAATATCCTTGATAATGATTCGTAAACGATTATAGCTGTCAAGCATCAAATCTTCATTGCGAAGCAAGGATGAAAGCACTCTTTGCTTATCAAACAAAGCTTCTCGCAAAGACATGGTTAAATTTTGACTATCATTGATTTTTAACAAAATTTTCTCATCCAGTTTATTATCATGATTAATTTTTTTGCCAATTTCCATAACATATTTTGAAACCGATTCCATTAAATCAGCATCAAAATCAACCCTTGCTTCAAGTATCGCTAAAAAGATTTTAGAGGGATTGACATAAACAGCCGGATGTTGTTTGACTTTTTTTACAGTTTCAGAAATAACCCTGCTGTCAAAATAACGAAGCGTAAAAAGAGTTTTGCTGGAGATTATAAAGGTTATTTCATGCTCCTCAAGCTTTGAAGAATGGGGAATAATATTGATAAAAGTTGAATTGATTTTAATAACTTCAGCAGTTTCAAGATATCGCGAAGAAGTTTCAATCTCTTCTTGTTGTTGACGAGTAGGAAATTTTATGCCATAAAAAATTTCGACTTCCTTAATTTGCTCAGAAGTTGGATCTTGTAAATCAACCCAAGCAACTTTTTGACGAAGCGTTTCCATGTCCTCAATCTCGGTAAGAGATTCAAGTTTAATTTGCGAATATTCTGGCAATTGAAAAATACGAATCATAAAAAAATTTAAAAACTTGTTCCAAAACTAAAACGAAAAACTTGCGTTCTATCATAAATCTCTTTTCGAGCAACCTTAGAAAAATCTAATCTAATTGGACCCATCGGTGATGACCAAGCAATGCTCAAACCATATGATGACCTAATTAACGACGAATCTGCTATGCCATATCTAGCACCTTGCACATCCTTATCGACTGATTTTACTAAACCATTTTCGCTAAATAATGCCCCATATATTCCCAACTCTTTTGGCAAGCCAAGAGGAAAACGCATTTCTACAGTTCCAACATAATAAATTTTTCCACCAACCGAAAACCCACCCTTAGCACTTCCATTAACATCCTTGGTGCGAGGTCCTAAACCATTAAAATCAAAACCTCGAAAATCATTTCCACCCAAGAAATATGCAAAATTACTTCTTACTCCTTGCCCTATGCCATCGATTACTCCACCTCGAGCCGATAATTTAAAAATAAAATCATTTTTATAAATTGGCAAATAAAAAGCTGAAGATCCTTCATTTTTGAGATATTTTACATTTCCTGAAACTCCACTAAACTCTTGATTAAAACTTAAAAAATATCCTCGCGTTGGGTTGATGCGGTTATTACGCTTATCATAGAAAAAACCTTGACCAATGGCTGAGCTTAAAAAATTTCCTCTTAAGCCAATTGCATTAACAGTATTGGCATTGTCAACATTGCCAATCGTAACATCATTGATTGAATATTTTATCTGGTGATTAAGAAACTCACTAATTGCATAATTTCCACGCAGAGTTGAGCCATAAGAATTTTGATCAAACATTAAAATGTTTCGTCCAACTTGATCATATTTGTATAAATCTATTCCTGCAGTCAAATTAGTTCCCATAAAATATGGCTTGGTAAAACCAATATCAGCATTTTGACGCCAATAAGATTTTTGAATGTTTACGCCAATTTCTTGCCCAGTACCAAACAAATTATTTTCACGAATTCCAGCATTACCAGTAAGTCGATCAAAGGTTGAATAGCCAACCCCTAAGGTTAGTTCTCCAGTCTTTTTTTCTTTAACTTCAATTTCAATATCAACCTTGTCGCTGTCATTAATTCGCTTGGTTCGAAATTCAACTTTTTCAAAAAAATTAAGATTTTCAATACGCTGTTTGGAGCGATTAATTTTAGTGAGATTATACGGATCGCCTTCGCGTAAACGCATTTCTCTTCTTATCACCTCGTCAAGAGTTCGACTGTTGCCATTAATGCGAATTTGGTTGATATACACTCTTGGAGTTTGCTCAATAATAAAATCAACATCAATGGTTTTTTGTTCACGATTTCTACGCAAAACTGGCTGAACATCGCCAAATGCAAATGAAGCTTCCGACATCTTTTCAATAAAAACATCAACTGTTTTTTCTAGCAATTGCGAATCATAAATTTGCCCCTCTTTTATAAGAATTTTTTTATCTAAAATTTTGCTATCAAACTTTTCAATCTGGTTGATGATATTAATTTTTCCAAAATTATATTTTATACCTTCTTCCAATAAAAAGGTTATAAAAAATTGATCTTTATTTGCCGAAATTTGTGATGAGGAAGAGATCACCGCAAAGTCAGCGAAGCCATTGCTGTTGTAGAATCTGCGAAGCATTTCTTTATCGAATTCAATACGATCTGAATCAAAGCTATCGCTTGATGATAAAAATCTCCACCATTGCGATTGTTTAGTTGATATTTCGTTTGACAACTCATTGTCACTAAATTCTTGATTGCCTAAAAAATAAATTTTAGAAATTTTAGCTTTTTTACCTTCATTAATATCAAAGATTACCTCAAGTCGATTTTGATCTTTTGAAATTATTTTTGGCTCAATTTTAGCAAGAAATCTTCCACTTTTGATGTATAACTCGTTGATCCTTTTTAAGTCATTTTGCAGTTTGGCTTTCGTAAAAATTGATCTTTTCTTTAAGCTAATTTCGCTATTCAAAGCTTCATCATCAATTTTATCATTACCCACAAATTTAATTTCGCTAATCAACGGATTTTCCTTCAGCTCTATCACTAAAAATTTATTACGGCGATAAATTTTAACATCAGCAAAAAAATCAGATTCATAAATTTTTTGTAAGGAATTTTCAATAAATAATGGCGAAAAACTTTTAACATTTTTATAGTTAATTAATTCTAAAATTAAATTTTCGTCAAGCCTTTCTAAGCCAATGATTTCAAGATTGCCAATTGTTTTTTTATTAACGATTGGCTTGCTAATATTTGGATTTTTTTCGCTTGGCTTTTCTTGCTTTTGAGAAGAATTTTTTAAATTATTTTGCTCATTTTTTAATTGTTCTTTTGCAGATTTTTCAACTGTTGAATTTTGATTTTGAACTTCTGGCTGTTGGGCTTGTGAGTTTTGTGAATTTACCTTATGATATTCACCTGTTTTTTTATCTTGATAAATTTTTGCAAGAATTTTTGTCCCTGAAGCTGACCCTGAAGCTATTTGTGAAACCGTTCCAGAGCTTGACCCTGAGGTCAATTCAACTCGTGAGTTATTTTTTTCTATGTTGTTATTGTAATTTGAAACAGCATCAGCGGCTACCTGCTCTTTAGCAAAAAGCATGGTTGAGGAATTAATTATTAAAACTAAAGACAACAATAATTTTAATAAAATTATTTTTATTTGTTTAAAATAAGTTAATTTCAATTTAAAAAATTAGTTTTTTATTACAAAAATATTTTTTCTTAACTTTGTGATTTATTATACCATTTCCACTAATAAATGAAACAATTAGGTATTTATAAATTAAGCTTCATTTTTTTGGCTAAAAATCTGTCGTTGCCTAAAGGCAAGACTGGCAAAAATATCTTGCTTAATTTATCATCTATTAGTGGAAATGGTATTAGATAAAATTATCGCAAAAACCATTTCAACTCTAAAATTAAAACAGCATAACTTTAATCAATTATTAAAAAAAAATTAAAATTAGCGATTGCTAATTTGTAGTCAAGTAATTAAAGTATTAATTGTCTTAAAGCCATTTCAAATTTTGCAATTTTTAAATCGATTAACTAGTCACTATGTGTTTTTTTTACTGGTTTTTTTGTCTAGCATTATTAACTTTTGGATCAGCGAATTTGCAGGCCAAAGATCTAGATTTAGAAATCGCTAATGCTAATAAAAAAAGTTTTTTTTCACAATTTTTTAAGAAAAAAAATCGCCAACATATTCATATGGTTGGCTCCTCAACTGTCTATCCTTTTAGCGCTTCTATTGCTGAGAATTTTGGCTATCAAAAAAAATATAAGACCCCAATTGTTGAAGCTACCGGAACAGGAGGAGGATTTAAAATATTTTGCATGGGAATTGGCTATGATTACCCTGATTTTGTTAATGCGTCTCGAAAAATTCTCAAAAGCGAAATGGCTAAATGTCAAGAAAACAGTATCAATGTTGGCGAAATCAAAATTGGCTATGATGGCATAGTTCTTGCTAATTCCACACAAGGAATTGACTATAATTTAACTCTTGAAGAAATTTTTTTAGCCCTTGCCAGTCAAGTTCCTGACAAATCAAATCCTGAAAAATTAATTAACAACCCATACCAAAAATGGAGTGACATCAATCCTAAACTTAATGATCAAAGAATTATAATCTACGGACCACCTCCAACCTCAGGAACTAGAGATAGTTTTAGCGAGCTAGTTATGGTAAAAACTTGTGTAAAAAACTCAACTTTCATTAAAATTTATCCCGATGAAAAAATTCGTGCCAAAAAATGCCATCTTATCAGAAGTGATAATGTCTTTATTGAAGCCGGAGAAAATGACAATCTTATCGTTCAAAAATTAAAAAACAATCCTCACACTCTTGGCATATTTGGCTTTAGCTTTTTAGAAGAAAATCGCCAATTTATTAAAGCTAGCAAAATAAATAACATTACCCCAACTCAAGACAACATTATCAACGACTCTTATCAAATATCTCGACCACTTTTTATATATTTTAAAAAAGAACATCTTGATTTAATTTTTGCAATGCGTCAATTTATAGGCGAAATTATTAGCAACAATACCCTTGGTTTTGAGGGATATTTGTTACATAAAGGTCTTATCCCTCTTACAGATTTGGAACTCAAAAATGTAAGGGATGAGGTAGAAATTAATCTCAAAAATTAATTTTTACTTTTACTGGGGTCTTCGCTTAATTAGAATTTTTTCTAATTTTGTTGATAGGCTTCTCGTCTTTAACTACTAAATATCTAACTACTCATGGTATTCATTCCACTTGCAGTAATTGTTACGTTATCAGTAGTTGCAACTATTTTTTAGAAAGCGTAGCGCTTCTTTTCTTTAGGGAAAAGATGGGGAGTTTATCCTAGCGATAACCTCTTTACTGGACTCGCCGAAGAGCTATTGCTCTTCGGCGAGTTTTTTTTATACCATTTCCACTTAGTAAATGATAAATTAAGCAAAATATTTTTAAAGTCACACCTAAAGGCAATGACAAATGAAGCTGTATATCCATGTAACTGAGGCTTGCGACGCTTCCGTTAGTACGACTGGAAAAAAGATAAAGCTTAATTTATAAATACCTAATTGCATCATTTATTAAGTTGAAATGGTATTATACCTCACAGCACTCAATACTTCAGGTTCAATCTTTAAAACATTAAAGAATATTGTTTTTTTTTCGTAATAAGTTTAAATAACATTTGCAATTATAAAAAAATAGTGTTTATTAAATATAAAGTTTTTTTTTAAAACTATTAAAAATGGTTAAAATAAAAAAAAATTAAGAATTTCAAATTATTAACAACTATGAACTCAACTAAAACTGCCACTAAAACTCAACACATTGAGCCATTTGAAGAAAAATTTATTAAGGTTGTAGGCGCTAAGGAACACAATTTAAAAAACGTCAATATCGAAATACCCAAAAATGAACTTGTCGTGGTAACTGGTCTTAGCGGATCTGGCAAATCTTCTTTGGTTTTCGATACTATTTATGCCGAAGGTCAAAGAAGATTTATTGAGAGTCTTTCGGCATATGCTCGGCAATTTCTAGATATGCAAGATAAGCCAGATGTTGAAGCTATAACAGGGCTATCGCCATCTATTGCCATTGATCAAAAAACTACTTCTCGCAATCCGCGTTCAACCGTTGGCACAGTTACTGAGATTTATGATCACTATCGTTTACTTTTTGCACGAATTGGCATTCCTTATTCGCCAAGCACTGGCAAACCAATCATTAGCCAGTCAGCTTCGGTGATTGTTGATAAAATTTTGCAATTGCCAAAACGCACTAGGATCTATATTCTTGCTCCAATTACTCGTGGACAAAAAGGTGAATTTCGTAAAGAGATGATGAACGCCAGAAAGCAAGGCTTTCAAAGAATCAAGATTGATGGAAAAATTCATGACCTCAACGAAATATTGCCAATTCTTGATAAAAATAAAAAACATAATATCGAGATTGTTGTTGATCGAATTGTTATCAGTGAAGATTTGGGGAATCGTGTTTCTGATTCAGTGGAAACTGCTTTGAAAGTGGGCGAAGGTCTTCTTTACATTGAAATTGTTAGCTTTCCAGACGATTTTAAACCAAGCACTTCCAAAAAAAATTCTAAAAACTCTGATTCTAATTCTTCGTCTAATGAACTTTCAAACTCTCAAGTTGGCGATGTAATTTTATTCAGTGAAAAATTTTCTTGCCCTGATTCTGATTTTAGTATTGGCGAAATTGAGCCAAGATTATTTTCTTTTAATTCACCTTTTGGAGCTTGTAAACATTGTGATGGTCTGGGAACTGAACAATATTTTAGCACAGATTTAATCATCGAAGATGAAAATTTATCATTACGCCAAGGAGCGATTTCATTATGGCAAGGAACTCAGGAACGCTTCTTCTTGCAAGTTTTAAACGCCATGGCCAGCCATTATAAATTCAGTCTTGATGTTCCTTTTAAAACCCTTAGCGAAGAAATTAAAAATAAAATTTTTTATGGGACAGATGGCGAAGAAATCGAATTAAAAATTGAAGATGGTTTAAAAACAGTTAAAGTTAAAAAAACTTTTGAAGGAATTATTAACATTCTTAAAAAACGAATTGCCGAAGATGATGAAGAAAATGCTGGTGATGAATTTTTAAAGTTTCAAGCTTCACGAATTTGCGATGCTTGTGATGGCTATCGTTTAAATCAGCAAGCACTATGCGTAAAAATTGCTGGGTTGCATGTTGGCGAATTAAGCAAAATGTCTGTTGAAAAATCAATTGAATGGTTTGAAGAATTGCCAAAACATTTAAGCTCAATGCAACAGCAGATTTCTGAACGCTTACTCAAAGAAATTACCCGAAGACTTGGCTTTTTAAGAAATGTTGGTTTAGAATATTTAACAATTAGCAGACAAGCTGGAACATTGTCTGGTGGGGAAGCTCAAAGGATTCGTTTAGCATCACAAATTGGCTCAGGATTGTCTGGGGTGCTTTACGTTTTAGATGAACCTTCAATTGGTCTACATCAATCAGATAACGATAAATTAATTAACACTTTAAAAAATTTACGCGATCTGGGTAATTCGGTAATTGTTGTTGAGCATGACGAAGAAATGATGCGTGAAGCTGAATATCTGATCGACGTTGGTCCAGGAGCTGGGATTCATGGCGGAAAAATAATTTCAGCTGGTCGACCTGACACCGTAATCAACGATAAAAATAGCATTACTGGGCAATATTTAAGCGGTAAAAAAACTATTGAGATTCCAGATAAAAGACGCAAGCCCGATCCCAAAAAAATAATTACTTTAAAAAACGCCACTTTAAACAATCTTAAAAATGTTACGCTTGATCTGCCGTTAAAAATTTTTACCGCAGTATCAGGAATATCAGGCGGAGGAAAATCAAGCCTCATCATCAAAACACTTTACCCTGCTTTAAACAAAATTATTAACAAAGCTCGCGTTGTTCCGGGGCCTTATACTGGAATTTCTGGCTTTCATTTTATTGACAAAATAATCGAAATTGATCAATCACCAATTGGCAGAACTCCGCGTTCAAACCCTTGTACCTATGTTGGGGCCTTTACTTTCATTCGTGAATTTTATGCCAATTTAAATGAATCAAAAGCTCGTGGTTATAAGGTTGGCAGATTTTCTTTCAACGTCAAGGGAGGAAGATGCGAGACTTGTCAAGGTGATGGAGTAATAAAAATAGAAATGCATTTTTTACCAGATGTTTACGTTAAATGTGAAACTTGTCAAGGCAAACGCTATAACCGCGAAACTTTGGAAATTAAATATAAAGGCAAATCTATCTCCGATGTCCTAGAAATGACTGCTGAAGATGCTTATGAATTTTTTGGCAACATGGCTCATATAAGCGATAAATTTAAAGCCTTATGCGATGTTGGATTAGGTTATATTAAAATTGGTCAAAGCGCAACGACCTTATCAGGTGGCGAAGCCCAAAGAATTAAACTTGCCAAAGAGCTGAGTCGAAAAGCAACGGGAGATACTTTGTATATTCTCGACGAACCAACTACTGGTCTGCATTTTGAAGACATCAACAAACTTTTAAAAGTTTTACATAAGCTCGTTGATAGTGGCAATTCAATTCTAGTTATCGAACATAATTTAGATGTTTTGAAAACTGCTGACTGGATTATCGACATTGGTCCTTGCGGAGGTGAAAAAGGCGGATATATTGTCGCCCAAGGCACCCCAGAAGAAGTTGCCAAAAACAAAAATTCAGTAACAGGTAAATATCTTGCCAAAATTTTAAAAAAATAATTTATGCTTGATAAAAAAAACCTCAGAGAATCTTTGCTTGCCTGCTCAATATTGGTTCATAAAAGAATGCATGATTTACTGCCCGAAAATTTTTCAACCTCGCGAATCGTTGAATCAATGCGTTATACTTGTTTATCGGAAGGCAAAAGAATTCGCCCTTTTTTAGTAATTGCTAGTGCCAAAATTTTTGGCGTTCCAACTCTTGCCTCGCTTAACGCTGCAACAGCGATTGAATTCATTCACAATTATTCATTGATCCACGATGATTTACCAGCGATGGATAATGATGATTATCGAAGAGGTCAACCAACCAATCATAAAAAATTCGATGATGCAACAGCCGTGTTAGCTGGTGACGCTTTATTAACTTTCGCCTTTGAAACTCTTGCCCAAATTCAAACTCACAAAGATCCGGTGGTGCGCTGTGAATTAATTTCAGCAATTGCTAAAGCAGTTGGCTTTATGGGCATGGTTGGCGGACAAATGATGGATATTGAAAAATCTAATAAAAAAATTTCAAAAGAACAATTGGCGAATTTGCATCGTTTAAAAACTGGCGAGTTGTTCATGGCTTCAGCAGAAGCAGGAGCAATCTTGGGAAGAGCTTCGCCTGATGATCGCAAAGCACTGCGTTTTTTTGCCAATGATTTAGGTTTAGCATTTCAAATTCGTGATGATATTTTAGATCACAATGGCATCAATATTGGCAAAATAAATCTCGACGAAATCACTCACAAAAAAACTAAAGATAAGATTAGCTTTGTTGATATTGTTGGTCTAGAAAACTCTAATAAACAATTGCAAATCCTTCGCCAACAAGCAATTGATCATCTCAGGGTTTTTGGCAAAAAAGCTGATCTATTAATTGATTTGACAAATTTTGTAATCGCCAGAAATAATTAATACCATTCCAAATCGCTAAAATATAAAAAAATAGCTTCTTAAATTAAGCGTTTTTTAATTGGTATTTATAGTTGCCCAAGCATCAGGAGCTGGTAATGATCAGTAAAATAATACCAATTCAATTAAATTTTATTATTTTTATTTATATATAAATAATTCTAAATTTTTAAATAATAAGTGATCTTTGTTTAACTGGGCTTGCTGAAGCGCTTGTAACGCTATTAGATAATCCATGATCTTGATTTTGAGCTCTAGCTCTCATAAAGGAATCTTCTTTGTATGCTTTGATTCTTGACATTGCAGCGCTAATCCTTTCGCTATCAAAACCCTTTTCAAGAGCAATATCGTAACAGTTTTTACCATTTTTATCGGTAACAAAAGGACTGGCTCCGTAATTAAGCAAAACTTCAATTATTTCTGGACGTCCTCTTTCGAAAGCTAGATGCAGCGCGGTTTTGCCATCATTATTTGTTATATCAATTAAAAATTTATTGGCGATCCCATGAATAATTTGCAATTGTCCGCTTACACTCGCCAAATGCAAACATAAATTACCGCAATCATCGGTTGAGAAAATCAATTGAGAATTGCGATTTAATAAAGTTCTAAAAACATGTGGATTAGAATTTTCTATGGCCCAGTGGATGCTGTTTTTTCCTTCATTATCTTTGCTAAATGGATTGCAGTCAAATTCTAAAAATTTTTTAACTATTTGCCTATGCCCTTTTTCACAAGCTACATGAAAACAACTTTTGCCTTGATAATCTTTAATTTCTAAAAAACTTTTTAGTAATTGTTTTTTATCAGAAAAACAATTGAACAAATTAACAATTTCAAAATTTCCATTTTCACAAGCATAGTGAAAACAAGTTTTGCCAAGATCATCAGGTTTTACTAATTCAGCGAATCTCTTAACAAATGCCTCTTGAATTAAACTTTTTTGATCCAAAGAAGCTCTAATTGAAGGATCGGCGTTTTTTAACAACTCGTCAACAAAATCATTGAAGGTCATCGCTTTTGATATTCGGTGAAACTGAGTTTCGTTAGTTTGAGCAGTTTTTGCAAATTCAGCTAGGATTTTTTCTTGGGTTGAATCCAAAGCAAGCTCCAAAGGCATTTGACTGGATTTATTTAGAGCATTTTGATTGGCCCCATAATTCAAAAGCATCTTTGCAAGATTAATATTTTCATTTAGACAGGCATGATGAAGAGGGGTAAACTCGTCTTCATCAAATACATTAACATCGGCGTTATTTTTCAGCAAGAGGTAAGCAATATTGGCATTGTTTTCTTTGCAAGCGATGTGCAGAGGAGTAGCTCCATTTTTATCAACAGCGTTCACGTTAGCGTTATGTTTTAGCAAGGCGTTTACAACATTTTCATTTCCATAGGCACAAGCCAAATGCAAAGGGGTTTGTAATTGACGGTGTGTTTCATTTATATCGCAACCAGATTTTGCAAGGACATCGATTAATTTGCCATTTTCCTTTAATACTGCAGTTGCAATTGCACTAAAGCCTGCTTTATCAACCTTATCAATATCGAAACCCAATTCTATTATTCTTTTTACAACATCAACATTTCCGCTCTTAACCGCTAAGTTTAAGATAGTATGGCCATCTTGATTTTCCTCATTAAAACTATATCCACGCTTAATTAACTCCATAAATATATCGTCTCTTTCAAGTTTTAGAGCTCGGAAAAATGGATTTAATTCAATATTTTCATTAACAAAAAGATTGGCATTATGATCTAATAATTTCTTAAAATTTTCAAGACTTAAACTATAAGCAAAATGGATTGCGGTAAAGCCAAATTTATTGAGAATATTGGGGTTAGCATTATTGCTTAACAAAATATCAATAATCTCTTCGTGACCCATTATGTAAGAAATTTGCAAAGCGGTAATTCCTCCATCGTAAATCTTATCAATATCAGCACCTTGCTTTAAATATTTTTTTACATCTTCTGCATGCCCATATTGGCAAGCTTCAAATAAAGAGCCATGAGCATAATATGAGTCGGCTCTTTCAAGCAAATAATCGTCACTTGCTATGTCTTTTGAAAAAAAATCTTTTTTTGACAAATCAAATTGGAAAGATCGATCAACATAGCGTGCAGAAACTTTTTCTGAAAAATCTCCCAGAGGATTGCTAAGGATTTCAATAATTAACGGATCAATATCCTTGTTTGCAAGAGAAAGGGCAGTCTCTTTAAAATAATTTTCAATTGAAACTTTAGCGTTTCTTTTTAACAATTTTTGAATTTCGAAATAATATTTATTTTTAATGGCAAAAGTTAACGGTGTTTCACCGTTATGAAGCTGGTCATTTACATCAAAATTGTGATCTTTCATTAACTCATCAACTCTTTTATTATCTTGATTTAAACAAGCTTCTTCAAAATCTTTTTGCATTTGCATTAAGCTAATTTTCGCTGAACTATCTATTAATCGAAAAGCTTCACTTCGATCAATTTCACGAGCATTTATTTTTAACGAAAAAATTTGCCCTATCTTAACAGCAAATTTGGCATGATTATCAGGTTTTAAATTTAACAAATCCCTTGCTGACTGCGAAAATCCATCTTTAGCATCAATATTTGCCCCAATCGCTATGAGCTTTGCAAGGGTTTTATAATCTCGCTTAATAAGTGCTTGAGATAAAAGCTTACTACTGTCTGGCAATATGGCATTAACCTCAAAATTTGGATCACTAAGTTTATTGGAGGGATACAGATCTTTAGTTGTTGGTAGCATTAGTTTTAAAATAAATTTACTATGAGTTATAATTTACTAAAAATTAATTTTAAAAATTATAAACAGTTATAATTTTTTTTTAGAAAATTTAAAATATCAAGATTTTTTTAAAACAATTATATTTTTCAATAAAAATCATCTTACTTGATGATTTTAAATTAAAAATAAATTTTTTTTAATAATTTATTTAGAAAAAGAAAAGCCTTTAGCTAGCAGAAATGCCAAGTTTTTTAAAGAGTTTTTGATCTTTAATAATTTCTGGGTTTTGAGTAGTTAACAATTTTTCACCGTAAAAAATTGAATTGGCTCCCACTAAGAAACACAAGGCTTGAGTTTGCTCATTCATTTCTTCTCGCCCTGCCGATAATCTAACCTTGGCTTTATTCATCATGATTCTGGCGATGGCGATGGTACGAATAAATTCAAATTGGTCAATTGCTTCAACATTTTCTAAAGGAGTTCCTTTAACACGCACTAACATATTGATTGGAACTGACTCAGGTTGTTTTTCAAGATTAGCTAAAATTATCAACATTTTTGCTCGATCTTCGCGAGTTTCGCCCATCCCAACAATTCCCCCCGAACAAACATTCAAGCCAGCTTCGCGAACATTTTTCAAAGTGTTTAAGCGATCTTGAAAATTTCTGGTGGTTATAATTTCTGAATAAAATTCTTCGGAAGAATCGATGTTGTGATTGTAATAATCTAACCCAGCTTCTTTAAGTTTTTGACTTTGTTTTTCAGTGAGCATACCAAGAGTCATGCAGGTTTCAAGGCCAGTGTTTTTAACGGCTTTAACGATTTCACAAATTTTATCAACATCGCGATCATGCAAGCTTCGCCAAGCTGCACCCATGCAAAATCTGCTTGCCCCAGCATTTTGAGCATCAATTGCACTCTCAACAATTTTTTCAACTGGCATCAATGATTGCTTTTCTAGACCAGTATCGAAATGTGCTGACTGCGGACAATATTTGCAGTTTTCCGGACAACCTCCCGTCTTGATGCTAAGCAGGGTGCTAACCTGCACCTCGTTAGCATTATGAAATTTTCGATGAATCTGCATCGCTTTGAAAATCAGGTCATTGAATGGCAAATTAAATAATTCAAGCACTTCTTCAATTTGCCAATTTTTATGAGCTTCATTAGCATTATTGAGATATTCAGGGCTTATATTATTTGCCAAAATAATTTTATCATTTTCAAAATTTTGTTGTTCTATGGTCATTGCCAGATAATATGAAATTTAAAAAGCTCACCCATTTCTTGAGGTGAAACTAAACGATCAAAAGCTTGAGAAATCTGTTGAGCTTGCGAAGGATTTTGCGAAGATAAATTTTGGCATCGCTGTAAACCTCCAAGCTCAAGCAAAAACTGCCTTTGAGTAACTATTGAAGTTGACAGTTTAAAACTATGCGCAATTTTATCAAGTGCAAAAAAATCAACATGTCCGGTAATATCACATCCGCTTAAGGCTTGCAAAACAGGTATTTTCTGATGATGTTTAACAGCTTGCAAGGTATTGGCGAAATCGCTGTATTGATTATATCCGTAATCACAATTTAAAGCAATTCCACGATATTTTTTAAGACATTGACATAATTCAAAATAAAAATCTTGTAAGGATTTGCTATATTCAAAAACAGCATTGATTTTGGCTTGATTGGCAATTTCATAGCCTAATTTTTCAATGACAAACTGATTAATTTTTGGCGAAAAATTATCAATAACAAAACGAGGGTTACTCAAATTTTCTTGGTCATCAACTTCAATCAATCTCTCGCACCAGCCAATATCGGTTTTAAAAAATTGATCTATTGCAAAACAATCGAGCAACTCATTGCTAATAAAAAAAATTCTGGCATTTTGAAGGTGAATTTTATTTTTAAATTGTGAAAAATTTTGATGCCAATTTATCGAAATTTTATCGCTAAATTTTTTTAAATTCTCCTGCTGAATTTTTTTTAAAACTGGATTGATTTCAATAATATCAAAGCTTGCACTGTTTAAAAAATCTTGCGCTAAAATGTTATTTTTTTTTGCTAAGTTAAAAATTGTTTGCAAAATATCGCGATATAAAAAACCCCTGCCAGCCCCCATTTCCACTAGCACAAAAGGGGTTTTTTGGTGCATAAAATAATTTAATAAATAGCTAGCGATAACTTCACCAAAAATCTGCGAAATTTCCGGAGCAGTTATAAAATCTTGCTCATTTCCCAAAGGATTGTGAGTCTGATAATAACCTTTCGCTTTGTCAAATAAAGCCTGCTCAACAATTTGGGAAATTTTAAATCTTAAAGACATTAATTAAAAACATTATTTTTAAAGTTGATTTAAAGTTGATTTTAAATTGTAATTTTTTATTTTTTCACTATATCTTATTTGATAAAATAATTTGCATTTTATTTTTTTTAATCACAATAATATTTTCAATTTTATGATGTAATTTTTTATGACCAAAATATTTAATTTAAGAGGATTTTCTCCTAAGGGATTTTCTCCTAAGGGATTTTCTCTTATCGAATTATCAATTGTTATTCTAATCATTGGCATTTTAGTAGCAGGCGTAACGCAAAGCTCAAGATTGATTAGCCAAATGCGTTTAGTAAGCACCAGATCAATAACTCAAGGCTCTAGCATTCCCTCGATTCAAGGGTTGGTTGCTTGGTGGGAATGTTGCGATGAAAAAACTTTTCTTGAAAACGAAGCTAACAATAATTCTCTAATTTCAACTTGGAACGATTTAAATCCTACATCAACCTCTAAAAGTAACCTTGTTCAAAGCAATACATTGTCTCAACCAACTTATATTAGTTCTTCAATTAACAATTTGCCAAGTTTGCGCTTTGATGGCTCGGATCGCTTTACTACTAACAATTTCTTTAGCGAGACATTTTCGGTATTTGTTGTTCTAAGAACCTCAATAGCTGGCAATGGCAACTCTTCTTCTCAGGCATATTTAGGATCTGCGATAATTGGAGCCGACACTCCAGGAACAGCTAACGACATTATCCCTTTGGCAATAGGTGGGGGATTTATAAAAATATTTACTGGAAATTCAGAGACAACTTTAACATCGCCTATAACCGTTAACGATAACAAACCATATCTAATTTTTTCTAGTCGAAATATTGCCAATGGCAACAGAACCTTGATGATCAATAATTCTAATCTAGTTAGCGACAATCTTGGCGGAACTACGCCGCTAAATTCAAACCCTCAGGTTGGCATAGGTGCAGACTCAAATCTTGGGGCAACTCCTTTTAGTGGCGATATCAGCGAAGTTATAGTATTTAATCGCATTTTATCAACCGAAGAGCGAACCTCAATATCTCAATATCTTGCCAAGAAATACGCCATTAAATTGTAAATATTTTAGACCTTAAATCCCCATAAATTAATCATTAAAATTTAAATTTTAATTGCCCATTTTTTGGCAAGATATTTTTCAGCATCAATTCGTTCGTCGTTACTAATATTTCGATTGAAGAAAATAATTTCTGCGATATCACCGCGAAAATATTCAAAATTAACCCAAGCATTGCCCCCAATCATCTGGTAATTAGAACCTGTTGCCCTTGGATCAGGAACTGTAGCGGTTGCAAATTGAGTAGAATTTAAAAAACCTGTCAATGTTTTTGTTGCAGAACTTTTATAAATTGCGGTAAAAATAATCAAAGAATCAGAGCTAATATTACCGGTTAAAACTTGACTAGCTGTGGTTAAACCACCTGCCAAATAATTAGTAACGCTATATGTTGATGCTTGTTTATAAATTCTTGTCAAATTAATTGGATTGGACCACAGCCCTGCTACCAATATGTCGTGATTTTTTACCGCCCCATCATAAGGCATTCTAAAAACTAAAATTATTGTAAAAGCCGAATCGCCAGAAGGGATTGTGTTATCTGGCAATGACAGAAATTGGCCATTGGTTGCACCATTAAAATTAACCAGAGGTAACGATCCTGAGCTGTTATAAATTGGTCTTCTACCTGTGGTTGCTTGAGTGGCGTTTAAGGGAGTTGTGGTTTGGGGATTAATATCAAACCAAGTGCTAATTTCACTACCATTACTTGCTTGAATTGGATCAAAACTTTTTTCTAAAGTAGTTTCTAGCCATAAAACTAAACCATTTATTGATGAAACAGGCGAACTTAAAGTAATTGCTCTTGCTGATTGAATTTTCATAGCGTTAATCAATCGCGAAGACTGCGTAACCCCTGCAACTAAGATCCCGATGATTAATATTACAATTGATAGCTCAATTAGTGAAAAAGCGTTTTTTTTGTTAATTTTTAACATTTTTTATTTTTTTTAATCTAATTCTAGCTAAACTTATTTTTTTATTTTTATTTAGTTGTTTATGTATAAGTTTTGTTAAATTTTAATTGCCCATTTTCTGGCAAGATATTTTTCAACATCAATTCGCTCGTCGTTTTTTAAATCGCGATCATAAAAAATTATTTCGGCAATATAACCATTTAAATAGCGAGAGCGATTAGTGCCATCAAACCACGAGGCAATATTGTGAGTGGTTGGAATTTTTACCATTCCACTCGGATTGCCAGCCGTTGTCCCTGCTCCTGAAGTTGCGCCATTTATATATAATTCCACCGAGGTTCCGCGATCTACAACCGAATAAATATAAGGGATATTGGCAAGAACTCCATTGCGGTTTGCATAATGTAAAGCTGAACTATTTCCCAAATAAGAAGCTACTCCAGTTGGCGAGCTTAAATTTGCAGTTCCATCTAATTGATAATGGACTTTACCTAACATCCAAGTGCTACTAGCATTAATTAAAACTGCGCAACATCCGCCAGCAGAAACATTTGATGCCGAAATTACTAAAAATATACTGGCTTTTAAACCACCAATTTGCTGGGTTGTGTCTAGATAATCATTGCCATCAAATTTTACACAGGGCAGACCATTTAAACAGTTATTAGTAAATCTAGGGCGTTGAGATCCAGAAGAAATAGCATTATTTTTTAACGTTGATTGCAAATTTATATCAAACCAAGTTGTGATTTCTGCTCCATCCGATGCTTCATTGGCATCAAAACTTTGTTCCATAGTTGGCTCTAACCACATAACCAAATTAGCAATTGATGGAACTGGCGAACCTAAGGTTTGCGATCTTGCAGACTTAAGCTTCATAGCGTTAATCAATCGCGAAGACTGCGTAACCCCTGCAACTAAGATCCCGATGATTAATATTACAATTGATAACTCGATTAGTGAAAAAGCTTGGTTATTTTTTGTTAAAAATCTTTTATTTTCTGGCATGTTAACTGATTGATAATTTTTATAAAATTGAATTTAAATTGAATTTAACTGGCAATTTTAATTGCCCATTTACGGGAAAGATATTGCTCCACCGCTTTACGCTCTTCAGTGTTTAAGGCTCGCGAATAAAAAATGATTTCAGCAATGTCAGCATTGTAATAAATGGAGGGATTGCCCCCTGAAATTCTTGGACCAATATGAATTTGAGTAATATTAAAATTGCCTGTTGAGTTAGCAGGAGTATAGCCTGTTCCATTGATGTACGCAATATTAGTTGAGCCATTAAAAACTGAATCAGCAATAAATGAATTACCATTTCCAGGGTGACTGCCCAGCATTGCTAAACAAAGTAATCCAGAATTTCTTCCGGGGATCATTCCACCACCTCCACCTTCATAAAATCCTGTAAAAGATTCAACGTTTGTGTAATCATTTCCTGAAGGACCTGTGCCGTTAATAATGCTTGAATCTTGCACCCAAGCGATTCTTCTAGCAACGATGAAGTAGGTTAATTGCGGTCCTGAAATTCCAACTTGGTCAACTCGCAAATAATCGTCTACACCTGCCAATCGAACTGAAGGCAAACCGTTAATACCATTTTCAATAAATTTTGGACGGTTATTAGTGAGCGGTGGAAAAGCATTGAGTTTATAAGTTGCTTGGGGATTGTTATCATACCACATCGTTAATTCACTTAGATCTTGCTCTTCAGTATCATTAAAACTTTTTTCCAAAGTTGCTTCATACCATAATGCCAAATCTTTAATGGTTGGAACTGGCGAAGAGTTAGTGATATTTTGAGCCGTTAATAAACGAATTCGCTTAACTAAACGAGAAGATTGCGTAACCCCAGCAACCAGGACGCCGATGATCAATATTACAATTGATAGTTCAATTAAGGAAAAAGCTTTAGCTAATTTTTGATGTCTTTTTAATATTCTTGACATGGCTTTATAAAGCGATTGATAAATGGGTCACTTAAAAAATAAAAATGGCTTAATTTTTTAATTAAACAAATTAAAAAACTAAACCAAAAAGCCAAGATCTTAATGAGATTTTCTCTAAACGGGGCGGAAATTTATAAAATTTTCCAAGAATTGTAAACCGCTTTGAGCACTTTTTTCAGGATGAAATTGTGCACCGATAATATTTTCTTTAGCAATAACAGCATTGATTTTATTATCGCCGTATAGCACTTGCGCTAAGACATTATTGTCATTTTGGCAAATAAAATGATAAGAATTGGCGAAGTAAAAATGATCACCTTGGTTAATATTTTTTAAAAGCGGATGTTTGTTATTTTTTAAAGAAATTTCGTTCCAACCCATATGCGGAATTTTTAAATTCTTGCCAGTTAATTTTTCCACTCGCCCATTTATAAAATTTAAACCCTGATGTTCGCCATTTTCATAACCAATTGAAGCCAAAACTTGCATACCAACACAGATCCCAAGAAACGGTTTTTTTTCTTTGGTTACTTGCTGACGAAGTTCAGATAAAAAATTAGGCTGACGTTGTAAGCCCTGCATACAATCATTAAAAGCTCCAACTCCTGGAAGTATAATATGAGTTGATGATTTAAGTGCAGATGGATTATTAGATATTTCTATTAAGCAATTTGAATCAATATTGCGTAGTGCATTGAAAACTGAAGCAACATTGCCTGAGCCATAATCGATGATGATAATTTTCATGATTTAAGTTATTTTTTTGCTCTTTTTTTTCTTGCTTTGATAATATTTTTTGGGATCATAAAAAGCATCGCCAAACTGCTCCTCGTCTAGTTCGTTATTTTGCATTCTTTTTACAAATCTAAGTTTAGCATGAGTTGCATTGCTTCCAAAAACAATGCCTGCAAATTCATAACCTTGCTGTTTTATTTTTTCGCAAAGCCAATAATTGGCGTTTAAGGCAACCATAAAAAATAAAGCGATTTGCATCGTTACTTTATCAAAATCACTTGATAATTTTGCAAAAAAACTAAAAACAAAACCAATCGCCAACAAGATGATAATCTCTTTGAACATTTTGTGATATATAAACCACAGAGTGTTGAAAACAAAGGCTTCCCAAGAAAACCCTTCTTTAATCATGATGATGTCTTCAACTTTACCATTGTCGTTTTTTTTGATAAGAGCATTGTAAATATTCATGACCTAGTTGGATTGATTTTAATTTTAAGATTAAACTAAATTAATAACAAATTTATAAGAAATCAACAATCACCATCAATTCAAAATAAAATGATCGCTTCTGTCATAAATTTATTTAATAAATTTAAACTTAACGATCATTTTACCTTAGTGATTTTATAAAATTAACTTAAGCTTGAAGAGCTTTTTTAGCTTTTTCAACAATTTTAGCAAAGGTCTCTGGCTCTCTAACAGCAAGATCTGCAAGCACTTTACGATCTAAATCAATTTTAGCTAATTTTAAACCGTTGATAAATTTTGAATAAATCATGCCATGCTCTCTAACACCAGCGTTGATGCGCTGAATCCACAATGCACGAAAATCTCTTTTACGAGCTTTACGGTCACGATAAGCATATCTTAAGGCTTTTTCAACCTTTTCAATTGCAACGCGAAAACAATTTTTGGCACGTCCACGATAACCTTTGGCTAGTTTGAGAATTTTTTTATGTCTAGCTTTTTTGGTAACACCTCTTTTAACACGACTCATAGATAACTCCTAATAATAAAAAATAAAATAATTTGAAAATAAGTAAATCTTAAGAAATTTTCTTAACGATTATAAGGCATCTTGAATTTCAAGATACTAGCACTGTGCCCCTCAGAAAGCGAAGCAGATTTACGAAGTTTACGAATTCGACCTTGGCTTTTTTTATCAAGATTATGTCTTTTTCCTGCTTGTTTATGAAGAATTTTTTTGTTACGAGTAACACGAAATCTTTTTTTCGCGCTACTGTTTGTTTTGACTTTTGGCATATTAACAATAATAAATTTGAACAAAGAAACAATGGTAGCTTAATGATTATTTTGATAATCATTCAAAACATTTTTTTAACCACTGAATCAAACGATTTAATCAAACGATTTAATCAAATGGTGCTCTGCTCTTAAAAACCGGTTTTGAAACCAGTTTTAAAAACCATAAAAACCATAATAATAATTTGATAATTTTCTTGTTTATTAACCTAAAAAATAGTTTAATAATTCTCTTAAGAATTCTGTTAGGAATTCTGGTGGGATCGGCAGGGATCGAACCTGCGACCAAGACGTTATGAGCGTCCTGCTCTAACCGCTGAGCTACAATCCCCAAACAAGAAATATCTTATTAATCCCTCCAATCTTAGAAAATAAGTCTTTGATTGCAAGTAATTTTTTTACTTAAGAAATTTTCGCTTTAGAAACAACAACCAATGCTGGACGAATAATTCTTCCTGAAATCGCATATCCTGCTTGAACAACTTGCAAAATCACCCCTTCTTCACCTTCAAACTCCATATGGCTTATAGCCTCATGAAGATTATGATCGAATTTTTCATTCAAAGGAAAGATTCTTTTTACTTGGTTTTTTTCAAGGATCTTGAGCAATTCTTTTTCAGTCAAAGTAATCGCTGTTGCATAATTTTTTATTGCCGGAATTTTATCAATTTCATCATTTGGAGCGTTACTGCTAGCCATCAAGAAATTTTCAACGATAACAACTAACTCACTGACAAAATTGCTGATCGCAAATTTACTAGTTTTTTCTAGCTCTTCGCGTGACCTACGGCGAACATTATCCACCTCCGCCAAGGTTCTTAGTAATTTATCATTAAGTTCATTATTTTTTTGCTCTAACTCGGCGATTTTAAGAAGTAAATTATCTGCTTGATTGTTACTAGCTTGCTGATTATTTGTTGTGTTATCAAGATCTTCTTGTTCATCTTCCCTTCGTGAAAATTCATGAGGCTGTTGAGTTGAAGAGTTATTATTAAAATTTTGTTGAGTCATATTTACTTAAATTGATTAAAAAAGAATTAAAGATAGTTCTATATTTACTTATTAATTTGATAGTTTCAAGATTGCATTAAAAAAAATTAAATTTAAACTAAAAAAATTAATTACCTTATTTTAATATTTTTTCGACAAAATTCATGTTTAATAACTTTTCCAAAAACTATAGCGATGTCAGTGAGCAAGCTAGCTATTTAGTGCCAATGGTCATCGAACAAACACCTCGAGGTGAGCGTTCCTTCGACATTTATTCTAGATTGTTAAAAGAAAGAATCATTTTTTTATCTGGTCCAGTCAATGACCAAGTCTCTTCACTTATAGTTGCTCAGTTGTTATTTTTAGAATCTGAAGATCCAAAAAAAGATATTTTCTTTTACATAAATTCCCCAGGAGGCGTTGTTACATCTGGCTTAGCGATGTATGACACAATGAACTATATTCATCCAGATGTTTGTACGGTTTGCATTGGTCAAGCAGCATCGATGGGTTCACTGCTTCTAGCTGCTGGAACAAAAGGCAAAAGATATGCTTTACCAAATTCACGAATTATGATCCACCAACCAAGCGGAGGTTATCAAGGTCAAGCTACAGACATCGAGATTCATGCCCAAGAAACTCTTAATTTAAAAAGACGATTGAACGAAATTTATACAAAACACACTGGACAAAAACTTGCAGTCATTGAAAAATCAATGGAACGTGATAATTTTATGTCTCCACAAAAAGCCAAAGAGTTTGGAATTATTGATGAAGTCATCGATAAAAGACCTCAAACTATTAAATAAAATATTTTAAAACATGGTTAAAAAAATGGACGAAGAAAAAGAACTTCATTGTTCTTTCTGCGGAAAATCACAAAATGAAGTTAAAAAATTAATTGCTGGTCCAACCGCATTCATATGCAATGAGTGTATTGAGCTGGGAATGGATATTTTAAAACAAGAAACTAAAAAAACTCCGTTATTTAAAACCCAAAATGGCAAACCCACTCCTAAAGAAATTGCTAAGATTTTAGATGATTATGTTGTTGGGCAAGAATATGCTAAAAAAGTTCTAGCTGTTGCCGTCTATAACCATTACAAAAGAGTTGATAACTCAACTGCCAGCATTGACAGTATTGAAATTAACAAATCCAATATTTTAATGATTGGTCCAACTGGCTGTGGCAAAACTTTGTTAGCTCAAACTCTAGCAAAAATTCTTGATGTTCCTTTTACCATGGCAGATGCAACTTCCTTGACCGAAGCTGGATATGTTGGTGATGATGTTGAAAATATTATTGCCAGATTATTGCAATCAGCAAATTATGATATTGAAAAAGCTCAACGTGGAATTGTTTATATCGATGAAATTGATAAAATTGCTCGTAAATCTGAAGACAACACGCGTCGTGATATTTCTGGAGAAGGTGTTCAACAGGGTTTGCTAAAAATTATTGAAGGTACAGTTGCTTCGGTTCCAACGCAACCGGGACGCAAAACAAGTCAGCAAGAATATGTTCAAATCGATACTCGCAATATTTTATTTATTTGTGCTGGAGCTTTTTCAGGTTTAGAAAAAATTGTTAGCGCTCGAGGTATTAATGCTAGCATTGGTTTTGGTGCACAAATTCGTGATAAAGATGATTTAAATCGTAAAGATATTTTTAAAAATGTTGAGCCAGATGATTTAATTAAATTTGGATTAATTCCTGAAATTGTTGGCAGATTGCCAATTATCGCTCCTTTAGATGGCTTAACCGAAGATGATTTAACAAAAATTCTTCATGAACCAAAAAACTCTTTAACCAAACAATATAAAAAATTGTTTGCGATTGATAAAGTTGAAATTGATTTTGACGATGAAGCTTTAAAACAAATTGCTAAAAAAGCCATTGAACGAAAAACTGGAGCAAGAGGATTAAGAGCAATAACTGAAAATATTTTACTTGAAACAATGTTCGAAATTCCTTCTAAACATGATGTCAAAGCTATCAAAGTTACCAAAGAAGCAGTCGAAAAAAATTTAGTTGATAATGTTACTTTACTAAACGAAAAAGAGCTTCACGAAAAAACTAAAAAACAAATTACTTTATTACCAAGTAAAGATAAAAAAAGTAATTAACATTAACTGTTAACAATAAAAATTGTTAAAACATAACTACTTTTATTTTATTATCTTTATTTCTAAAGCATGCACTCCATCTAAAAATTGTTGCTTTAAAGTCTGATTTATAAGGCGATGAATTTCAATCGTTTTTAATTCTAAAAATTGCACTGATTTTATTTTAACTAAAAAATGAGTTTGCCCTTCAGGCTTACTATTAGCATGTCCGCGATGAAGATGAGAGTTATCCACCACCTCTAAAAAAACAGGCGAAAATCTTTCTTGTAATTTTTTTTCTATAATATTTTTCATATTTTTTTATGTCAAAAACTTGTTAATAATTTGTTAACAAAATTGACTTTGTTAACAAAAAAATTTCACTTAAAAAAGTTATTAATTTTATTAACATTTTTTTCACAATGTTATTAATGTTAATATCTTTTTTAAAATAACTTTTAAAATGTTGATAACTTGTTTAAATAGTTTAAAATCATAGAATGAATTTGTTAATAAAATGTTAAAAAAATTTAATTAACAAATTAACAACTCTAATAACATAATCAAAAATAAATGAATAAAATTATTAATGTATTAAAACATAAAATTACTCAAAAAAATCCACCAATTTGGATTATGCGTCAAGCTGGAAGATATTTACCAGAATATCTAGAAACCCGTATGAAAATAGCTAATTTTTTGGATTTATGTTACAATCCGCAATTAGCTTGCGAGGTTACTCTTCAGCCAATTCGTAGATTCGATTTTGATAGTGCAATAATATTTTCAGATATTTTGGTTATCCCTGATGCTTTAGGAGTTAAAGTTGATTTTGTTAAAAATCATGGCCCTATTTTAAGTGAATTTAATTTAATAAAGGATTTATCAAAACTAAATCTTAACAATATTAAAAATCATTTAAAACCGGTTTTTGAGGCAATTAATTTAACAAGATCAAATCTTGCTCAAGATAAATCTCTGATTGGTTTTGCAGGTGCACCTTGGACATTAGCATGTTATATGATTGAAGGAAAAGGTTCAAAAAATTTTGAAAAGATTCGGCAAATATCATTACAACAACCTGAGTTTTTTGAACAGTTAATTTTAATTCTTGAGCAGGCTATTGTTGAATTCTTATCCTTACAAATTCAAGCAGGTGTTGATATTGTAAAAATTTTTGATTCTTGGGCAGGAATTCTTCCAGCTTGTGAATTGCAAAAATGGGTTATTAAACCAGCTTGGAGAATTGTTGAAAATTTACGTCAAAAATATCCTCACATTCCAATTATTTATTTTCCAAAAAATATTGGTTTTAATTATCAAGAATTTTATAAAAAAGTTCAACCAGATTGCTTAGCTCTTGATCAAAATGTTGATATTGTCTGGGCAAGAGAAGTTTTGCAAAACGATAATCAAGCAATAATTCAAGGTAATCTTGATAACTTTATTTTAGCTTTTGGAACAAAAGAGCAAATTAAACTTGAGGTCAATAAAATTCTAAGTAATTTTAATCAAAAACCTTTTATTTTTAATCTTGGGCATGGAATTTTACCGCAAACTCCTATTGAAAATGTTGAGTTATTATTAAAAATTATAAGAAACTAATTATAAATGTTTAAAATAAATAAAGTTAAAGCATTCTCATTAATTGAATTATCAATTGTGATACTCATCATTGGCATATTAGTTGCTGGGGTTACGCAAAGCTCTAGGTTGATTAATCAGGTACGTTTAACTTCTGCTCGCTCATTGACCTTTGGCTCTCCTGTTTATACTATAAAGGATCTTTACTCCTGGCAAGATGCAGTTTCTGAAAAAAGCTTTATTGATAGCGAAGCCAGTAACAACACAGCAATAAGTACTTGGTATGATATTAATCCAACAGCTCTATCCGATCGTATAAATTTTGTGCAAACCGATAATGCTCGTAAACCAATCTTCATTTCAAATGCAATTAATGGTCTTCCGGGATTGTATTTTAATGGTGCTTATTTTTTAAGAAGCGAAAGAAATGTTTTACCATTTTTTGGAATGGGATCAGCTACAATTTTTATGGTTTTTATTGCTGATAATGTGGCTGGTCAGAAATTTATGTTAATGCATCCAATTGCTAACTGTGCAAAAAATGCTGAAATTGGAATTGGTGTTGCTAATATAGTTAGCGGTAATTTTGGAGTTCACGCTGGATGTGGAATTGGAACTATCACTAATGGTAATGTTATTTCGGTATCGCAACCTACTATAGTTTCAATGGCATTTTTGAGTAGTCCTTTGACAGCTGGAACCACTGCAAATATAAAAATTTTTAAGAATGGTGGAACTGAATTACCTTTAGTTGGTTCTGGTGGAAGTTATACCCAAAGCATGGGTGGGGTATATGGCAATGCCATATCACCATTGTTAATTGGTTTAAGAGATGACAATAACAATGGCGGATATAATTCAGGTTTTGTCGGTGATATTGGCGAAATTATAATTTATTCTCGAACCTTAAACACCGAAGAACGCCAAGCTGTTGAAAAATATCTTAGTAAAAAATGGGGAATCGCCATTCAATAAATTATAATTATGAAAAATATTTATTTCTCATAAAAAATGTTAGAAACTAACAAAAGTAATAAATTTTCATTAAAAGCATTCTCATTAATTGAATTATCAATCGTGATACTCATCATTGGCATATTAGTTGCTGGGGTTACACAAAGTTCTAGGTTGATTAATCAAATGCGTTTAGTTTCTGCTCGCTCAATGACTTTTAGTTCTCCAGTTCCAGCAACACCAAACTTAATTGCTTGGTATGAGTCTGTTTCAGATAAAAGTTTTGAAGAATCGCAAATGAGCGATCAAGCGTTATTGTCAAGTTGGTATGATATCAACCCAACGACTACTGACAAAAAAAATTCATTTCAAAGCACTGATCTCAATAAGCCACAATACTCAATTGATTCGTCATCAGGTTTACCAGTTGTAAAATTTGTTGACCAAGATTTTTTTATAATGCCCGACGGCACTATTCCTTTTGGTAACACCCCTTATACGATTATTTTTGTTTCCAAAACAAATGCCTTTTGTGTTTGTGGAGTTTTGGGTTCGGGAATTTATCAAAATAATCAATCTAATGCTTTTCGCTACGATCCAACAGCAGGGCTTTTTTATAATTATTGGTTTTTGGTTGATTTAGCTTTAAGCAATGCTTCATTAAGAGATAAAATGCAAATCTTTACTTTTACTTACAATTTATCTCTTCGCGAAGGTTTTGTTGATGGTGTTTTTAAGGGAAGCGTTGCTTCGAGTAATCGAGCTAGCTCAAGCACTAACAATCGAATCGGATATTCCTTTGCTTCTGAATATATGAATGGGATTATTGCAGAGATTATAATTTTTGATCGTGCACTGAAAACCGATGAACGAAAAGCTATTGAATCTTACCTTGGCAAAAAATGGCGAATATTTGTTCAATAAATAAGAGCGTAATTTTTTTGTTGAGTGCTGAAGGTAGGGAAGTTTTTTTCTCGTGCTTAACATTAACGATCACGTTCCTTACCCTGTATGGATATACAGCTTTATTTTTTAAAGATTTTTAGCCAAAAAGATGAAGCTTAATTTATTAATACCCAATTGTATCATTTATTAAGTGGAAATGGTATTACTTCCTATTTAGATAATTTTTTCTTGAATAAAATTTTTGGGTATTTAACTTTAAAAAATATGAAAATTAAAAAAAATAACAACAATAAATTATCAAAAAATTTTACTAAGAAATCAGTAAAATCAACTATCAAAAGCAAGAAACGTAAATCATCTAATTCGTCTTCAGATGAATTAAATATTAAATATTTCGTTAACTGGCTGGTTAAGGTATTTTATGGTGTTTTATGTGATAATGGCAAAAGCGTTATAAAGCCTTTGATGTGGCTGTTTTTTGTAAATTTTGTTTTTTATCAAATTTATTGGATGGTTTTTTTGTTGAAAAAAAATTGTAGTTTACTGTTTGTTTTTCTAAAAACTCTTAATCCCTTCTTTTTGCCTAATGAGATGCTGTGCATCTTTGATCACATTCAGCGCAATCAATCTTTTTTAAGAATAAATTCCTTACAATTTCTTTTAAATATTTTGCTAATTTTTCTGTTAATCAATTCATTATTCAATAAATTTTTTGCTAAGAGATATTCCAAATAGATAGTTTGTCAATTTTATAGAATCTAGTTTTTCGTTATAATACCATTTCCCATATTTAAGTTATAATTTTAAAGATATTGAAATGTTATAAGATCTGCTCTTAGCCCTCTTAACATGGTTTCAGCTTTAATTTTAGAGATTATATAAATAGTCATTTATTAAATTTAATTATTTAAAAATAGTTGTTGCATATTAAATTAATGCTAGTAAAATAAAATAAAAATATTTAAAGTTAATTTAATCTAAATAAAAAATGTTTAGGTTTAACTAAAAATTTATTAAGTTTTAATTTTACCATAATCAACACCCAAAAAACCCAAATATGGTTGCACACACACAAACCTTCTCCTTCGCTGGTATTGATGCCATTGCGGTTGCTGTTCAAGTTAAAATATCTTCGGGAAATCCAACTTTTACTATTGTTGGCTTGCCCGACAAATCTGTTGGTGAGTCCAAGGAAAGAGTTCGTGCTGCTATTACTTCAACTGGTCTGGCTTGGCCATTTCAAAAAATTACTGTTAATCTTGCTCCTGCTGATTTACAAAAAGAAGGCGGGCATTTTGATTTGGCTATAGCGCTTGGCATTATGATTGAAATAGGTATTTTACCTCAGGAATTATTGCGTGATTATTTTGCAATTGGTGAGCTAGGTTTAGATGGGAGCATTAATAGTGTTAACGGTGTTATTTCCTCGGCAATTTCTGCTAATCAACGCAATTGTGGTTTAATTTGTCCACAAGAAAATGGCAAAGAAGCAGTATGGTCTGGCAATTCTAAAATAATCGCTACAACAAGTTTGATTCAATTAATAAATCATCTTAAAGGCGAGCAAGCCATCGCTCGCCCAGATCTTGTTGCTATTGAGCAAGATAATTTCGCTAATTACCCAGATTTAAATGATGTTAAAGGTCAAAATATTGCGAAGAGAGCGTTAGAGATTGCAGGTGCAGGAGGTCACAATCTTTTAATGGTTGGACCACCTGGAACTGGAAAATCAATGCTTGCATCACGTTTAATTGGAATTTTGCCACCACTTGAATTAATGGAGATACTTGAAATTAACATGATCGCAAGTATGAGCGACAAGATTGTTGATGGCAAGCTTCTTACCAAGAGGCCTTATCGCGAAGTTCATCATTCTTGTTCAATGCCAGCAATGGTTGGAGGCGGGGTTCGTGCCAAACCCGGCGAAGTCTCGTTGGCTCACCGCGGAGTTTTATTTCTCGACGAACTTGCTGAATTTCCAAGGCAGGTTTTAGATTCGCTTCGCCAACCTCTTGAAAATGGAATTATCAATATTTCTCGCGTTAATTCTCACATAACTTATCCAGCAAATTTTCAATTAATCTGTGCCATGAACTCATGTCGATGTGGCTATCTTGGCGATGCAAAGCGCGAATGCAAAAGAGCCCCAACATGCGGACAAGAATATAAAAGCAGAATTTCCGGACCGCTTCTTGATCGTATTGATATTGTAATTAATGTTTTGCAGGTTGATTTTTTTGGCGATAGTAATCAAAACCTTGAATCATCCAAGGATGTTAGGCAAAGGGTTATTGATGCTCGTAAAATTCAAAATCAGAGATATAAACAATTTAAGGATGCTGAATTTTTTGGCAAAACAAATTCTGAAGTTGAGTTTAAGGTTATTGAGCAATTTTGTGTTTTTGAAGGAGATGGTCAAAAAATTTTAGAAAATTATGTTAAGAAATCGAAATTGTCTAATCGCTCAATCTCAAGAATTTTAAGAGTTGCAAGAACAATAGCCGATCTTGAGAGCAGGTCTAAGATCAGTGCGGATAACCTTTATGAGGCGATTTCGCTTCGCCGAGACGTTTAACTGTTTGAAAATAGAGGTTTGGAGATGAATTTTAAATTTTTTGGTTAGCTCTGGTCTAAATTTATGTCGAGAGTTTTTAACTTAAAAAATATATTGTTAACGTAGGTTAACAATATTTTATTAACTTAAATATTAAAATATGAAAAAAATATTATCACTATTATTGATTACATCTTTGTTTTCAGGTTTTTCTGTAGCTGGAAATGCCAAGGATTCGGAGGGTAAAAAATCACGCAAGAAAACTGAAAAAACTGTCAAAACTGACAAAAACTCTAAAGAATCTTCTGAATCTTCAGAGCAATCGCGATAGTTAAAAAGTTTGCAATCTTTAATGTTTGATCAAGCTATTAAATTTGATTGATATTGAAATTATAAAACCGTCAAATCTAATTTTAATCGCTCATTGGTGACATGAGAATAAAGGATTGGCAGATAAAATATGACAAAGGTTTTGATAAGTTTTGTAAATTTTATTTTGTGAAAAGCGTAATTAATCGCCAAGGCTACATTGTTGATTTAGAATCAATAAAATTGTAAATTTAAAATTTATAGTTTAGAAATTTCTTGTTAATAATGTTAAATTATTGGGTTGGATTATTTATTTTTTTGAATCACCAATTCAAAAATGGCTTAGGGCAAAATTATGATTTGCATTGCTAAGATTAGAAGAGTTAAAGCTTTAAAACCAAGTTTTATCATCACAATTTTGGCTATCTGATGATATTATTTGAATTTTTTTAGATAAAAAATTCAGGTTAAATTGGATAGTTTTAAGCAAGCCAAAATACCTAATTTATTTGATCAATCCTCAATCCTAACTAACAACTTAGGTTGTTTGTTTGTTAGTTGGTTGATTAGAGTTAAGATTTATTTTGAGATGAATATTAAAATAATTATTTTTGAGATTTTTAATTATTGAAAATATTCTAATACAAAAAAATAACCTAAATCAATTATCATGGATTTGTTTTAATGTTTCTAGATCCATAGATAAAAGAAAATAGCGTCTCATCGCGATGCTATTGCAAATACCAATACTAGTTTGAGATTTTTATGTAGCGGTATTTGTATAGGTTATGGCTTTGTAGTTATAATAATCAAGTCTTTTAGGTGAACTTGATTAGATATAGCCAAAATAAGAAAAGTTAATAAATGCCCTAGCCTTTCTTGATTATTTTTTAGAATAAATAAAAAATAAAAGAATTAGATAATTTATAAAATAATTTCTTTTTTGGTTTGGGCTTTTTAATAATTAAATTGAGTTTAAGAAAGAGCAAAAGAAATTATGTTAAAGTAAAAAGTTAGCCTAGTTCAATAATTGCTTTGCTAATCTTCATTAGAGTTGCAAGGTTTAGCATTGCCCAATCGGGCAATGCTATCCTAAATTTTACCAGTTGCTACCGTTAGCACAACCAAAATAACATCCCGTCGT
>JBJTWJ010000014.1:0-4231 GCA_046081665.1 Alphaproteobacteria bacterium
TGCTCGATATTTTGATCAAAAACATTGCAAATACGAAAGAGCAAAAAGCCAATTATTTTCTGATCTTTTTTAGCAACTATAATTTCATTCAACCCTATTGAATTTGGATGCTCATCATCAACAACACCAATTTTTTCTTTAATTGAACCTGCGATAATTTTAGCATAATTGGCAATTGCTTCATCGAGCATCTCATGCAGGGGTTGATTATCAATGATATTTCCAGCCTTTGCTTGAGCTCTTAAATGATCAGCAATTTTGTCTTTTTCTTGAGTTTTTTTATCACTGCTCAGGCTATGATTTTCTTCAATTTGTGAGATTTGTGAAGCAATTAATTCTTGAAGTTTTGCTGGACCAAATCTTTGATAGACATCAAGACTAACCGCAAGATTTTGATAAAAGGCTTGGTTGGCTGATTGATAAAATTCACTAATTTCTTTTTTAAAATTTTCGATTCCTTGGCTAGAAATTTTTGAGATATCCTGCCCTCTATCTTGTAGGGCTTGCTCAAAATTTAAAACATTAAAAACCAAATCTTTCATATATAAATTACGTTAATTAACAAACTTTAGCAAATTATATTAATTTTCTTAATTGTCAACTAGTTTTAGACAATTTCTGGTAAATCTAATTGAAGATAACTATTTTCAATATCAACTATTGGGAAAAAATCATTTTTAAAAACAAAAGATTCTTGCTGTGAATAACCCTTAGGAACCCTATTATCATTGAATTGAATTTCAATAATTGGTTGAGAGTTAAAATTAGAAACATTGCTAACAACTCCAATTATTTGTTGTTGCAGATCAACAACATTTAATCCTATTAAATCAACAATGTAAAATTCATTATTAGATGTTTTAGAAAAATTTTTTCTGTCTGTAAATAATTCGCTGTTACGCAACAACTCTGCTTGATTACGATCATTAACCCCATCAATTTTTGCAATCACTTTACTATCGCTATTTTGATTATTATCCAAACTATTTTTATAACTAACAATTTTTAATTTAATCTCAACATCTTGCTGATTAAAAAGCTGATATTTATTGATATTTTTGGGATTAGAAGAAAAAATTGTCATATTAACCTCGCCTTTAATTCCATGGGCTGAATTAATTTTTGCAATCAAAATTTTTTTTGCCATAACCTGATAAAATTTTATTAGATGCCAGATCTTTTATTTAAAAGTTTTAGTTTTTTAAATTATTTGATCATAAAATGTTAATAATTGAAAAAGCTTGATAGATTTTTAAAATTTAATTTTACTAACTATACAATTTCAACATTTCTTCGTAGCTTGGGCGACGACGAATGATTTTGAATTGAGCTTTGTTAACCAAGACTTCGGGGACTAGTGGTCGAAAATTATATTCACTGGCCATTGACGATCCGTAAGCTCCAGCACTGCAAAAAACCAACAAGTCGTTAATTTTTGGAGTGTTAATAATTCGATCATTGGCCAAGATATCAGTGCTTTCGCAAACTGGTCCGGCAATGTCAAAACGCATTGCTGGTTCTTGATTTTTAACCACAGGCATAACTTCATGATAAGAGCCGTAAAGCCCCGGACGCATCAAATCATTAATGGCACTATCAACAATTAAATAGTTTTTTATGGCCGTTGGTTTAATGAATAAAGTTTTGGTAACCAAAACCCCAGCGTTACCAACAATTGCTCTACCCGGAGCAATAACAATTTTTACTTGTAAATCTTTAACAACATCTTTCAACAATTTACAATAATTAGCAATATCAATTGCTTGCTCATTTCGATAAGTAATGCCAATTCCTCCCCCAAAATCGAGACTGTGAATGGCGATATTTTTTTGCTGTAACTGTTCAAATAATTGACGCATTTTTGCAAAAGCTTTTTGAAATGGCTCAAGAGCTGTAATTTGTGAACCAATATGCATAGCAATTCCATAAACCTCTAGCCCTGATAACTTGCTAGCAATTTCATAAATTGCAATTGCTTGTTCAATATCAACTCCAAATTTATCACCTTTTTTGCCTGTCGAAATTTTTTGATGAGTTTTGGCATCAACATTCGGGTTAACTCGTAGAGAAAATTTTGCTTTTTTATTTAATCTCACCGCAACTTCATTAAGCAAATACATCTCAGGAATTGATTCAACTGAAAATTCTTCAACACCATTTTGCAAAGCAAAAATCATTTCCTCTTGGGTTTTACCAACCCCTGCAAAAACAATTTTTTGGGGATTTATGCCAGCTTTAAGTGCAACAAAAATTTCACCAGCTGACACCGCATCAATGCCCGATCCAAGGCTTGCCAAAAGCGAAACAATATGTAAATTAAAATTAGCTTTAATGGCATAACATATTTTAAAATCATTAAAGTTGTTAAGTTTTAACTGTTCTTCAAAAGTTTTATAATTTTTTATTAAATCTTGTTGAGAATAACAATAAAAAGGTGTACCAACTTCTTGGGCGATACTTCGAATTGAAAGATCTTCAATAAATAATTCCTGACAATTATTTGACGATGTGCGATAAGTTAAATTTTTCATTAATAGCAAGAATACATGTAAGAGGTTGAAGAATCGAACTCCGCAGAGCAAGAGTCAACTCTTTTATAAACAGGATGAATTGCTAATTGCCAACGCAATTGCCTGACTTCTTTTTCGGTTGCAGAGCATAATTTAGCAAGTCTTTTATCAGAAAAACCCATTTTTTTAAGAGCTAAAAAATCAGCTTTATTTTTTGGCAAACCTTCTTTTTTAATTTTATTTTCAACAACAACAATATTAGCCAATTGCTCAACAAACCAGCGATCATAACTGCAAATTGCAATAATCTCGTCAACACTTAAACCTTCTCTTAAGGCTTGGGCGATAACCAGCAACCGATTTGATGAAGGAATTTTTAACTTCTGAGCAATGATTCTTTTTCTTTGCTCAACATCTTCTGTTGAAATTATTACCTCATCAAGTCCACTCAAATTGCTTTCAAGAGAGCGTAAAGCTTTTTGCAAACTTTGCGTAAAATTTCTGCTGATTGCCATCACTTCACCAACTGATTTCATTGAGCTCGATAAAATATTTTCACTACCTTTAAATTTTTCAAAAGTAAATTTAGGAATTTTGGTTATAACATAATCAATTGTAGGTTCAAAAGATGCTGGGGTTTTGCCATCAGTAATATCATTTTTAATTTCATCTAGGGTAAAACCAACTGCCAATTTGGCAGCAACTTTGGCAATTGGAAAACCTGTTGCTTTCGATGCCAAAGCTGAAGAGCGTGAAACTCGCGGATTCATTTCAATAACAGTCATTCTGCCATCAACAGGGTTAACAGCAAACTGAACATTTGAACCTCCGGTTTCAACACCAATCTCGCGAAGCACGGCAATTGAGGCGTTACGCATGTTTTGATATTCTTTGTCAGTTAAAGTAAGGGTTGGAGCAACGGTAATTGAATCTCCGGTATGCACCCCCATCGGATCAACATTTTCAATGGCACAAACGATTATGGCATTATCATTTTTATCTCTGATAACTTCCATTTCATATTCCTTCCAACCAATAATTGATTCATCAATTAACACTTCTGAAGTTGGTGAAATTGATAAGCCATAGGCAACAATTTGATTAAATTCTTCAGAGGTATAGGCAACCCCTCCCCCTGCTCCACCCATTGTAAAAGATGGACGAATAATGGCTGGTAAGCCAATTTTTTCAAGAGCAATTTTGGCTTCCTCGATGTTACGAACTATGGAGTTACGAGGCGTATCTAAACCAATTTTTTCCATAGCTTTTTGGAATAACATACGATCTTCAGCTTTTTTAATTGCCTCAATTGAAGCACCAATCAGCTCAACATTATATTTTTTTAAAACACCATTTTTTGCCAAAGCCAAAGCACAATTCAAAGCAGTTTGTCCACCAACTGTTGGCAGCACTGCACAAGGACGTTCTTTACGGATAATTTCTTCAACAATTTCTACGGTAATTGGCTCAATGTATGTGCGATCGGCGATATTGGGATCGGTCATAATTGTTGCTGGATTTGAGTTAATTAAAATTACTCGATAACCCTCGCTTCTCAAGGCTTTACAGGCCTGCGTTCCCGAATAATCAAACTCACAAGCTTGACCAATAACAATTGGCCCTGCTCCAATAATTAAAATTGATTTTATATCATTTCTCTTTGGCATCTTTTAAATTGATAAGTTAATATTGATAATGTTAATTGAAATTAGGGAATTGCT
>JBJTWJ010000015.1:0-11000 GCA_046081665.1 Alphaproteobacteria bacterium
GTTCATTTATTAGTTGAAATGGTATTATTTATTTTGTAACTAATTTAAATTAAACTTAACATAATTTAAATAAACTTATTTTTTATAATTAGAGATATTTTTTTAAAATTTCTTTTAGATCTTTTTTAATCAATTTATCATTCATTGCAAAAGCAATATTTGCCTCTAAATAGCCAACAACATTTCCACAATCAAATCTTTGTTCATCAATTTTTTTATAAAAAAATGGCTGGTCTTTGCACATCGCTCTCATGGCATCGGTAAGCTGTATTTCTCCACCACTGCCAACTTCAAATTTATTCAAATATTCAAAAATTTTAGGCTGAAGAATGTATCGTCCCGTGATCGCCAGACGAGATGGTGCATCTTGTGCTTGAGGTTTTTCAACCATATCGCTAATTTTTTCTGTACCATCGGTTTTAATTATCCCATATTTTTGGGTATCACTTAAAGGAATTTCATCAACTGCTATAACACTCGAATTTCTGCCTTTTAGTTCAAAAAATTCAATCATTTTTGCTAAAAAGTTTTTTTCACTGTGTTTTTTACTAATCATCATTTCATCAGCTAAAATTACCACAAATGGCTCGTCATCAGCGATAAAATTTCTGGCACACCATACCGCATGACCAAGTCCAAGAGGTTTTTGCTGACGAACAAAAGCAATTTGTCCAGCTTCTGGCATCCAGCCAACGACCTGATCAAGTTCATTAGCTTTTTTCTTTTCATCTAATTTTGATTCTAACTCATAAGCATGATCAAAATGATTATTTATAGAATTTTTATTTCTTCCGGTAATAAAAATAAATTTTTCAATACCAGCATCACGAGCCTCTTCAAAAGCATATTGAATTAATGGTTTATTAGCAATTGGCATCATTTCTTTGGGCATTGATTTAGTAGCAGGAAGAAACCTCGTTCCAAGTCCACCAACTGGGAATAATGCCGTTCTAATTTTTTTCATAATTATTCATTAATTATTTTTAACTTACGATAAATTGTTGATCTGCCAATATCGAGTTGCTTAGCAACTTCCGATAAATTGCCGTTGTAAATATCAACGAGTCTACGAATTATCTCTTCTTCAATCAGATCTATTGTTTTGCATTGACCTTCATCATCAAAAATGTCAATTAATTCACTATTGACATCGGAGTTTTTTTTGATTGCTGATTTAGCCTTGGTCATGTTATTATTTTCCTTATTGAGCAATTGCGGAAAATGCTCAGGTTTTAAAACATCACTATCACAAAGAACAACAGCTCTAAACACCGAATTCTTTAATTGTCTAACATTATCTTCCCAGTCATAATTGTAAAGCAGATATAAAGCATCTTGACTTATAGCCTTGATTTTCTTGTTTTCATTGATGCTAAAATCACGGCAGAAATTTTCAGCAAGAAGACGAATATCTTCTTCTCCACGATCTTTGAGATCTGGAACTTTGATTGGAAAAGTTGCAACACGATAATATAAATCTTCACGAAATTTTTTTAAGGAAACTAATTTACTTAAATCACGAGTTGACGAAGCAATTACTCGAGCGTTTGATCTAATTGGCATTTTTGCACCAACTGGATTGTATTCACCCTCTTGCATGAATCGCAATATTTTAACCTGCACTTCGGTTTTTAAAGCATCAATTTTTTCGAAGAAAATTGTGCCCATGTTAGCTTCCCCAACTTTGCCAATATTTCTAACTCCGCTGGTAAGTTGTCCTTCAATTCCGAATAACTCTTCTTCAACAGTATTATTTTTTAGAAGATCACATTCAACTGTAACAAATGGCTTGCCCGAACGGTTACTTGAACCATGAATTGCTCGAGCTAAAATTTCTTTACCAACACCATTTGAACCTTCCACTAAAATTGGAATATTTGAATTTGTAACTTTTTTAGCTAAACGAATGGCATTGAGCATCGATTCGCTTTGCCCAATAATATCTGAAAAAGCAACTTGATCCTTACCTTTTCTTGCTAAATGCGATACTTGATATTTTAAATTTTTCTTTTCAATTGCATTGTTGATTGAAGCAGTAATTCTGGCAATTATATCTTTTTCTCCTTTGACGATATAATCAATTGCTCCATAATTTATCGCAGTAATTGCTAAATTAACATCTTGATTAGCTGTTAAAACTATCACCTGCAAATCCCCTTTGATTGGTGAGATTTGTTTTAAAACTTCTAAACCATCTAGATCGGGCATTGATAAATCTAAAAGCATCACGTCAATTTCGTTACATGAAACTCCCTTAACAGTTTTTTTATTCATGAAAAAATCAACTACTTCCATACCACTACTCATATCGAGATAGCTATGACCAAGACTATCAATAAATTTACCGATAATCTTGCGTTGCGTTGGTTCGTCATCAACAATTAAAATCATTCTTTTTGCCATATATTTCCACAAATTTTTATAGTTTAAAATTTTACTTAGAAATTACTGAGTTTTTTCCTTAAGTTTTTTTTCTTGTAAAAGGTGGATTATTTTTGCTGATGTTTCTTCTACCGATCTTTTAGTAACATCAATAACTGGGCAATTCAATTTAGTAAATAATTTTCTTGATTCAGCAATTTCTTCTTTAACTGCTTCAATATCAATATAATCATTACCAATATCCTTACCTATTAATGCCAATCGACTTTGTCTAATTTGTACTAATTTATCAGGGTTAATAATTAACCCAACAATCAAAGGTTTCTTTAACTCATAAATTGAGTTTGGAATAGTTTCCAATGAAACAAATGGTATGTTTGCAGTTTTATATCCTCTGCATGACAGATAAACTGATGTAGGAGATTTTGAAGTTCTTGAAACTCCAACTAACACTATGTCAGCATCATACAAATCCCAAGATGATTGACCGTCATCGTGAGTTAAGGTATAACTTATTGCCTCAACTCTGGAAAAATATTCACCATCTAAGAGATGTTGTCTTCCCACCGTATGACTAATGTTCATATTCAAGTAATTTGAAAATTCAGCGATAATATGAGAAAGAACTGGTATACAAGGAACCTGCAATTTAAAACATTCCTTGCGCAATTCTTCTATCAAATCATCATGCAAAATTGTATACAACACAATTCCTGGATGTTTGGCAATTGAATCTAAAACTCTATCTAATTGAGGTTTAGTTCTAACCAATGGCCAAATTAAATCATTTGATTCAACTCCTTCGAATTGTGATAATACGGCTCTTGCTACAGAACTCAAAGTTTCACCCGTAGAATCTGAAACTAAATGTAGATTTATAGTTTTTTTATTTGTAGTCATACCAACAATTTTTTAAAATATTTTAAGAATAGTTTTATTTTAGAACAGTTTATTATAAATAGTTTTTTTTTAAATAGTTTTTTTATTATTTCATAAAATTAATTTAAAATTATTTTATCTTGTATTTGCTGCAGGAACTCTAATATCGGAATTAACTATTATTGTAATTTTAGTTCCTTGAGGAATACGAATTACAGGATCTAAATTCATAGTGTTGGTAATAATTTCTCCAACAGTATCAATAATCGTTCTAGTAACATCATAAATCGCTTGGTTAGTTGCATTGGTGGTAGTGGTAGTAATGCCCTGATTTTGGTTGACAGTGGTGGTAGCATTTTGATTAGCATTACCAATAAATTTTTGAGCTGCTGCAACAGTTCCAACCGTTAAAATACTTGTTAATAAAGAATTAGCAATTACTGATGAATATCGATTATCAACATCTCCAGGAATTCCTGCTCGACCAAATTGATCAGATGCTGAAAAATTAATATCTAAACTTACCCCATCTGGGCGAATTAATCTTGTCCAACCAATTTGAACACGGGCTTGTCCTCTTTGAATTGATGAAGAATATGAGCCATAAAGCCTTGAACCTCTTGGAATTAAAACTTTATTTCCTGATTCGCCATAAACATCTCTGCTAACTATTGCCCTTACAATACCTTGAATTTCAGTGTTTATTGCTGTTTCTAAAATGGCATTGATCATTTTACCTTGGGCAATTGTTGTTTCACTATTAGTGATTACTGTAGCATCAACATTAATTTGGGTTTCTTTTAACTCGTTAATCGGATTTTTTTTAACTTGAATAATATTATCTTTAGTTCCAACCGATTGCTCAGGGGAAGTATAACCTCCAGAAAATACAATTATTGGTGTATAGCGTGGATCAAGTCTGATTTTTTCTTCCAATTTTTTTAACTGCTCTTCATTTACTTGGTTAGCTTGATTTGGATTAAGCTGAGGGTTAATTTGTTGATTTTGTTGTTGAATTTTTTGATCATTAGTAATTTGTTGATTGATTAAAGATTGATTTTGTTCACTAGAAATTTTGGTTGGATCAATTGGCTTTTGTTGATCGAGCTGTTTTTGCAAATCATTTGGATTTGATTGAATAAATTTTTCTGGAGTTTTTTCCTGATCGATATTTGGCGATAAGTTTAATTCATTTGGTAAAACCATATCTTTGGGAAGTTCTGGCAAACTTGGAACCTCAAGCTCTCCTTGTGATTTTAATAATTGCGGATCTTGAACTTCCTTTTTTGGAGCAGTTTTTTCAAACTCAAAAATAGATTTTCCCGAATCGCTTGGTGCAACCTGCGGAGCAATATCTGGAGGCAAAACTTCTTCAACTTTTTGAGATTGGCTATTGGAACTATTTTTAAAAAAGAAAATATAAAGAACTGCTGAAATTAGAATTGCCGAAGCAATGATTATTGTAATCTTGTTATTCTTTAAAGATGCTACACTAGGACCATTATTTTGGACCTCTATGGTTTCCTCTTCCTCATTTGGATCAATCTGATTTGGATTGTGATTTGGTTTATTAGGTTGAGGAATTTTCATTTTTAATTTATTGATGTAACTTTTAAAAAATTTTTATAAATTAATTTCTCAATATTAATTATTTTTACAAGCAAAATAATTGAATTAAAACAGATTTAATTTTGATAAAAATTCTTTTATTTCTTTAAAAACCAACTCTCGCTTGTCTGAATAAATAATTACATGATTGTTAAAATCTAACATTGATAGTTGTTTTATATTAGAATTTATTTTGTTATGGATACTTTCAGCACTTTTGGGATTGACAACTGGATCATTTTTACCTTGGATAACAAGCGTTGGAACATTAACAAGCTCAAGACTCTTTTCGCATTCATTCATTAATTTTTCAAGCTGAACAACAGCTGAAATATAATTTCTGCTATAATTAATATTTGGATTTTCAGGATGATCATCAACATATTGAATTTGACCTTTTGCTAAAGATAGCTTATTAAGCAAATCATTCCACAATTCTACTCCATGAGCAAATTTAGAAGAAATACTCATTAATTTCAGTGCCGAACTTATTGAAACAATTGCCGATAATTTAGAAAAATTATTTTTTCTTGAAGCTGTTAAAAGGGTTAGAAGTCCTCCTGTTGAAAAACCAATGATCACAATTTTTTCACAAATCATCGATAATGCACTGTAACCAATTTGTATTGACTCATACCAATCCTGATAAGTTGTTTCAGCTAAATTATCTGGTGCAGTTCCATGACCCTCTAGCCTAACTGCATAAATCTTATATCCCATTTCATTTAAATATTTAGCTAATGGCTCAACCTCAGCTGGCGCGGATTTATAACCATGACACAAAACAATACCAATTTTATTATTATTTTTTTAATTGATCATTATCATAAAAAAATGGCATTCCTACATCAATTTTTTTACTAAAATTTTTATCAAATTTTTTAGCATAATGCAATTGATAATGGTTTACATCAAGGTGATAGATTTCTTTAAATATTTTTTTAGTTAAATCATTTTCATTAATTCTACCTACTCTTTTGATGATTGCTGAAGCATTATCAAGAAGCGAAAATTCATTAGCAATAACATGCAAAGTATTTTCAAGTCGAATTTCATGAAACTCAACATTGCGCTCGAAAAGATTTTTGTTTATAACAATTACATCATTATCGTTTATTTTAATTATCCCTTGAGAAATTGCTAATTTGAAGACATCATCAAACTCATGAAATGATTCATCAGCAAATAATTTACTTAATTTTCTTGAATCGATGCTAGGGTTACAACGATAATTATGACTTTTATTAATCAAAATTGCTGAATAATAAATTATTTTTTTAAGAGTTAATAAACTAATTTTTTCTTGAGGATAAAACATCAGACAAGCAATAAAAATATGGTCAAAATTTATTTGCGTATCGCTGTAAATTTTTTCCATAAAATCATTAGTTAATCTTGAGCGAAAATAGCGTAAAATTAAATTATTTTTAGTCTCTTGTTTGATAATAGGGATTTGATTAATAACAGTTTTTTTTGACTTAATATAACTAGCAATGTTTATTGGCTTACCAAAATGAATATTAATCTGTGCTCCAGTTAAAATATTACCCTCAATTTCTAACTCTTCAGCAATTTGTTTAGGAATTTTTTTAACAATACGATTAGCGATATCATGAATTTTATTATGACCAGGGCGAATTGGGTAATAAGTAATATTCAACGGAACGATATGCGTAGTAAAGTTTTTCAAATTATCGTGATAATTAAGATCATAATTTTGTTGAAAATCATGAAGAGCTTGATTATCTTTTTTTTGATATGCTTCAATTAAATCTTGACGATATAGCTCTGATTTTAAAGCTAAAATTGCTGAACCAGTTCGAACTGGACCGTTGCGGTATGGAGTATTACTGATAAAAAGATTATCGCGAATAATTTTTTTATTCTTGATCATACTTCCCTCCGGATAAATAATCCAATTATATTTAGCATTAACCAAATCATTAATAATGATGTTATCGCGTTTGTCGTTTTTTGTAGAAACTGTTCCAACAGCATTGAGAAATTTTCCTAAAATTCCAACGTACAGCTTTGAATCGGCAAGGGTTCTGGCTTGCTTGCCAGTTTTTTTGTAAATAACATAAGGGACAAAAAAAGTTTCACTACGCGTAAAATGATTGGCAACAAACATCGTAGGTTGATTTGGAATATTTTCAATTCCGGTAACTGTAAATTTTGTACCGAGAATTTTTTCTAAAAAACTCATTACAAAAGAGGTGTAGCCAAATGTCTTGATTGCCATGAGTGATCTTAATTTAAATATTTAAGAAAAATTTTTTTCAAACAATAGTTCATTAGTTTTAACAAGATCAGTTATATCTTCTGATAAATCATTAAAAGTTAATTTTTTTTCTATTACCGTTGCTATTTTAGCAATAAAAACTCCTGCTTTGTCAGCTTTTTTAAAAAGCTCTTTAGATAGCTTTGGATTCGAAGCGATTATATAGCGTGATTGATCTTCACTAAATAAAATCTCTTCATCACTTAAACTATTGGCTGTTTTTAAATTTGAAAGATCTATTTTGCAACCATATTCTAAACTCGACATTTCAAATAAACTTATCAAAATTCCTCCATCGGAAACGTCGTGACAAGCATTTATCAATGATTGATCAATCAAATCTCTAATAAAATCTGCATTCTTTTTTTCGTCAATAAGATTGACTTGCGGAGGATTTTTTTTATCATCAACATCAAGAATTTCCCTTTCAAATAATGTGCAGTTCATATGACCATTGGTCTTACCAATAACAAATATTTCATCGCCAAGATTTTTAAATTTAATATCGCATCTTTTCGTTAAATCTTTAAGCAATCCAACTCCACCAATTGCAGGTGTAGGTTGGATAGCATGACCATTGGTTTCATTGTAAAGCGAAACATTGCCTGAAACAACTGGATAATCTAAAGCTTTACAAGCTTGGGTAATACCTTGAATTGATTTAACAATTTGCCCCATAATCTCAGGTTTTTGTGGATTACCAAAATTTAAACAATTGGTTATTGCTAAAGGTTTTGCACCTGTAGCTGAGATATTACGATAGGTCTCAGCAACAGCCTGAATTGAGCCATGAAAAGGATCAGCTTCAACATAACGAGGAGTGCAATCAACTGTTAAAGCCAAAGCTTTTTGAGTACCATGAACTCTAACAAGAGAAGCATCGCCATTGATGGCAATGGTATCATTCATAACCTGTGAATCATATTGCTCAAAAAGCCATTTTTTACTAGCTAGATCAGGGGTCTGAAGCATTTTTTTTAAAATTTCTAAGGACATAAATTATTTATTGATTTCAAATTTTTTTATAAATCTAGTTCAATAAAATAAAATTTAAATCAAAATTTTATTATTTTTAGAATTTTTTTAATCTTTACAGCTTGCTATAATTTTTTCTATTCTTCCTTCCCAAAATTCATGAATTACCACATCAGCATGCAATTGATTGATTAACTTCAAATCAATATTGCAAGGCGATTCATTTATGGCATATAGTTTTGAAAAATGCTCTCTAAATAACCACACTAAATCTCCGAAAAATGAATCTTTATAGGCGAATAAAATTGGCAAATTTTTATTGTCATTAACATGAATTTCAGGACGATGATATTTGGCAATTATTGAATTATTTTCAACCTTAATTTGTTGGCTATTTAATGCAAATTTGGCAATAATTTCATAATTTAAATTTAACTGATTAATACCCATAATGTCTGAGATATCACCTTTAATTTGCTGATCTGCTTTGTCAATAAATTGATCTCTTAAATATGGCTTAAAAACATCACTAAAATTACGATTATTTTTGCCAAGAAACTGAACAATTTCAACATAACCATAATGCGCACCTCTCTTATTCCAGTGAGTATCAGTTTGGTGATAAACAATCTCTTTGTTACTGGCATTTTTCAACAGTTTTCTTAAATCTATTACCGGAAAATCTGCTTGAACAGCTCTTAAAGAATCTAAAAATTGGTCAATACGATGGTTATTTTGAGAGCTATATTCGATATAATCTGGTAGAAATTGATGATAGATCGATGTTTTATCAGGAGCAATAACTAAAACATAAGTAATATTATTGTCTTTTAATATTTTATAATTACTTATAAAGTTTTTAACTGCTTTATCAATTATTTTTTTATCAATAGTAATCTTTCCACCTGCATCTGTAATTGAGTTGTAATTATCAAAAAACATCCAACCTTCTTTACCAATTAATGCCCTTGAATCAGGAGATACATCAAATATTTTATCCATAATTTGTGAATTAATACTAATTAAAGTTTTTCGAAATCCAAAATTATCGTTATAATAAGCTTCCAAATTTTTAAAATAGGTTTTTAGTTGCGAAAAATCCAGAGGTTTTTCTGGCTTTGCAATAGGCAATCTCTTTTCAAATAGCTCTTTAACAGATGAAAATTTAAAAATATTATCAAGCAATGGTAAGGTAAGAATTACCACAAAAATACTGATGAATAAATTATTTCTTGCGCTCATTAGAATTGGAAGTAGATAAATGGATTGTGGGTCTGTGAAGATAATCTGGTTAATACAAAAATCAAACAAAATAACAAAATTAAATCGTAAATAATTTTTAAGTTTTGATATTTACGAATTAATTTTACGAAATAATTTTTTAGGTAAGGATGATATGATAGCAAGGCTAAAGCAAGACTAAATTGAAGATAATGAGAATTAATCATGCGTAAAATATTATGGGGTAAAGATGAAAAATTACTATTATCAAACAAGATTATTTTATAGAAAGCTAAGGCTGTTGATAGATCTGAACTTCTGAATAAAGCCCATGCAATCATTACCACCAAGAGCATGTAAAAATTTTGAATAATTTTAGGTAAAAAATTTAGAAATTTTTGATAAAAATAAAATCTCTCTAATACTAAAAATATGCCGTGAAATAATCCCCAGATAACAAAATTCCAACTTGCTCCATGCCATAATCCACAAAGAAAAAACACTAAAATTAAATTAAAATATTGACGAATAAAACTAACTTTATTTCCCCCTAATGGAATATAAACATAATCGCGAAACCATGATGATAAAGAAATATGCCATCTTCGCCAAAAATCCTTGATTGACAAAGCAATATATGGATAATTAAAATTTTTTGGAAAACGAAAACCAAATATTCTTGCTAAGCCATATGCCATATCTGAATAACCTGAGAAATCAAAATAAATTTGTAAACTATAACAAAAAATTCCTAGCATAACAATTTCACGATTTAAATCTTTAATATTGGCATTAAATATAGCATCTGCAACTTCAGCCATTGGATTGGCAATAATTATTTTTTTGGCTAAACCAATTATAAATATTCTAATACCAAAAGCTATTGCATAACTAAAATGCTTGCGCTTGGTTAAATATTTGGCAATAAAATTATAGCGAACAATTGGTCCAGCAATCAATTGCGGAAAAAAACAAATATAAAGAGCTAATTTGACAAAATTTCTTTGAGCTAAACACTTATTGCGATAAATATCGACAAGATAAGAAATAGCATGAAAGGTAAAAAAAGAAATGCCAAGAGGTAAAATAATCGGCTCAAAATTTATGTTTGCATTAAAAATATTGTTGTAGTTATTAACTATAAAATTGCTATATTTAAAAAATGCCAAAAGCCCAATGTTAAAGGAAATTGCCAAAAAAATAATTATTTTTTTAGAAGTTTTTTGTGACAATTTTTTTTCCAAAAAAATTCCCCAAAAATAGTTACTCAAAACACAAAAACCTAGTAACCATAGATAATTAATCTCTCCAAAACTATAAAAAACTAAGCTAAAAAATAGCAATATGTAGTTTCTAATATTTAGAAATTGAGATGAAATAAAATAAAGCCCAAGAACCAATGGCAAAAATAGATATAAAAAAATATTAGAACTAAAGATCATTTTACTTGATAATTTAGATTAAATGAAAAATTTAAAATATAAGTTTTGTAATTTCGACAACGATATATGTTAATTATACCATTTCAAATAAATTTTGTTAAAAAAATGAAAAAAATTATATCAATCTAATGATTAACCTTAAAAATTAAATTGACTCTATCTTTCAATAAATAAAGTTTTCTTATTTATTATTTAGTTATTTATGGTTAAAT
>JBJTWJ010000016.1:0-11667 GCA_046081665.1 Alphaproteobacteria bacterium
ACTAGAACAAGACGCAGAAAGAAGACCCGCTAAAATAGATCAAGAAACACGAGCAGATAAATTTCAACAATCAACAATTGAAGTTATTACCCCTCGCAATGAATCACATCATCAACAATCAATTTTTAAAACAAGACTTCCTGCTCCTGCATATAATTCGCCAAGATTTGGATCAGATAGTCAACAAGGTACTGATTTTTCAGCTGACGTTGATTTGATAACCAAACCAAAAACTGCAGGTCAATTTTCTACTTTTGGTGCTCCTAGTCAATTGTCTCAAAGATTTATTGGCTCTGCTGGTTCATTAGATTTTGTTAATCAAGCAGGGTTAAATTATCAAGAATTTGATGTTATTTCCCCACGTACTCAACAACAACCTCAATTACCACCTCCTGAGCAACCAAATGTCCCAACTGATCTAGCCTCAGAAGCTGTTGGTGGTATGGGTTTTACATTGAATGCTGATGTAGTTGTTGCTAGTGCTCAACCTGAAACAGGATTTCTTCAAGTTCCAAAACAAGATCATGGAGTAGGAGGGGATGGAGAAGTGATGGCCCGTCAAGTTTCTGCAAGTCCATCTCCACAAATAATTACTGGTGATGAAGCTGATGATCGGCTTGCGAAGATGTTAGCATCAATAAAAGAATATGAAAGTGAGAATAGAAAAAAAATTTTTGTAGAAACGTCAGATGAAAAAGGAAGATTTGGAATAGCTATTTTTAACTTTTCTTTTGAAAAACCAAGAGCTTATAATTTTAAATTTAAAAATAATGATTCAAGAAGTAAATTTATTGAAATTTTAAAAAAATATGATCCATCATCACAAGCTGATACATCATCTGATTTGAAAAAAATTACAAATTTTCTTTTAAGTGATTATCCAGATAATTTTAAATCAATTAATTCTTCTCCAATTGATTCTGATATTGATGTTTTAAAAAAACTTTTAAGAAATAGTGAAGATTTTAAAAAAGATTTCGATTCTCTTAGAGAAATTAAGGATCAAAATAATATAAATATGTTAGCTGAGAGATTATATGAAATAGTCCAAGAAAAACAATCCCAAGCTCAACAACCCCAAGCTGATCAAGCTAAAGCTCAACAACCCCAAGCTCAACAACCCCAAACTGATCAACCCCAAGCTCAACAACCCTCAACAACTCCTGCCATTAGACGACAACGCAGTGCTGGTAATTTAGGGTCAAATCTTGGAGTTGATCCTAGAGTTCTTGAGAAAAGCCTAAGCCGAGTTGCTTCAATGAGGTCAGGTGCAGGTGATCCACTTTCAGGAGGTTCAGCTGATGCTTTAAAGCCGTTAGGAAAAAGAACTGGAAGCGGTCGGGATTAATAATTTAATTTGAATATGATATTTAATACCAAATCCCATCTTTAAAACTTTTAAAAAAATTAAAATTCTAACTTCATATTTTTGGCTAAAAATCTCTAAAAAGCCTCAGCTGTATAGATATACAGCTTCATTTTTTAAAGATTTTTATCTCAAAAATATTTTGTTATAATTTTATTTAAAGATGGGATTTGGTATAATTGCTAGTAATTGTTTTTTTTTAGAAATTTGGTTTTAAAATTTACTAAATTCAAAAAAAAATAATTATGAATAAAAATTTTTTTAATAAAAATAAATCAAAAAATTTCACTACTAACAAATCATTTAAAAAAAATAATTTTGAGGTTTGTGGTTATTTTATAGCTGGAAAAAATCCGGTTTTCATGGCTTTAAAAGCCAATAGAAGAAAATTCTTTGCAATTTATGTTACTAAAAATTCTTTTCAGGAACTCAAAACTTTTCTTGAAAAAAATAATTTACAAAAACATCAAGAATTAGTTCGATTAGTCGATAATCAAAAAATTGATGAATTGGTTGGTAAAAATTTTGTTCATCAAGGTATTGCTCTTGAAACAACTAAATTAATGGTTAAAGAGCAAATTGATTTTTTGGAAGAATTATATCAATTGCCAGAAAATAACTTGCCAAAATTATTAATGCTTGACCAAATCTGCGATCCGCAAAATGTTGGAGCCATAATTCGCAGTGCCACAGCTTTTGGTTTTAATAAAATAATTTTTTGTAACCATAATTCAGTAATTGAAAATGCCACTGTAGTTAAAGCATCGGCTGGCAATATTGAATTTGCTGATTTAATTGTTGTTAATAATTTTAATAATTTTTTAGAAAAAATTAAAAAAATTGGTTATTGGAGTTTTGGGCTTGATTCTCATGCTTCGATAAGTATTAAAGAAGTTAATCAATATCGCAACGTTGCTTTAGTTGTTGGTGCAGAGGGTGAGGGAATAAGACAGTTAGTAAAAAAGAATTGCGATTTTTTATTAAAAGTTGAAACTAGCAACGAAGTTGAAAGTCTCAATGTTTCGGTAGCTTGTGCTATTGCATTATATCAAATTACAAGTTCTTAAATTATGTTTAAAAAAATTGCGGTTATTTGTGCTTTAAAAAATCCTCAAGCTCAACAAATCAAACATGAATTGTTAAAAAAATATAATTTCTTTGATCTGGATATTGATCAAGAAAGCTCTATCGAGCAAGCTTATGACAATCAAATTGACTTAATTATCGCCATCGGCGGAGACGGCCTAATGCTTCGTATCCTGCATGCTTTTGAAAAAAAACCTATTGCAGTTTATGGATTAAATTGCGGGACAATTGGTTTTTTGATGAATAGCTATAATCATGATTTGGTTTTAGAAAATATTGCTAAAGCCGAATTAGCAAGAATTCATCCTTTAAGAATGAATGTTTGGGATTTGAATCGACAAAATCACAGTTTTATTGCTATCAATGAAATTGCTTTGCTTCGTCAAACTAATCAAGCTTGCAAAATTCGTATTGTAATTAATCAACAAGAGAGATTGAGTTGTTTAATGGCTGACGGTGTTATGGTTGCAACTCCAGCGGGTTCAACGGCTTATAATCTATCGGCAGGTGGACCAATAATTCCTTTTGGTGCAGAAATTTTGGCCTTAACCCCGATAAGCTCTTTTCGACCTAGAAAATGGAATGGTGCATTATTGCCAGCTAATTCAAAAATTATTTTTGATATTTTAGAACCACAAAGCAGATCTGTAAGTGCAACTGCAGATTCCAGAGAGGTTAGAGATGTTGCTAAGGTTGAAGTTTTTCTAGAATTAAAAATTAATTTTGAAATTTTATTTGATGGCAATCACTCATTGGAAGAAAGAATAATTCGTGAACAATTTATGAATTGATTTTCTAGATTATACCATAATCTTTGATTAAAAAATGGAAATGGTATTATTGTTGAAATTATTGTGGAGGCCAGGGCCGGAATCGAACCGGCGCATAGAAGCTTTGCAGGCTTCTGCATTACCACTTTGCTACCTAGCCATAATTTAAATATTAAATTTAATTAAGTTCATAACAAATTGCTTTATAAATTTTAACCAAATAAACGCAATTGTAAAGTCAATATTTTTTCTTTTTTTTGCTTTACTTTTTGCTTTAAATTATTAACAATAAACAGTAATTTATAAATTATTTAATTTGAGTATGAACTTTAATTTATATCGTCAAGAGTTTAAAAATATTGCAATCAGCGATGTTTCAACTTTTGAAAGACAAAATGTTGCAAAAGCAGTTGAATTGTTGCGTCAAGAGATTGCTGAAAAAAAAATTCCAGCGATTAGCATTGTTGAGCAAAATGATGATCTTATAAATTTCCAAAAAATTAGCCAGACTTTGCAAAAATTTAAAAAGGTCTTTGTTTTAGGGGTGGGTGGTTCAAGTCTGGGAGCTAAGACTATTTGTGCTATGAAGCCAAATTGTCAGTTGGAATTTATTGAATCGATTGATCCTGACTCAATTGCTAATGCACTGAACAATGTTGATTTCTCTAAAAGTTTTTTTTTAGTGATTAGCAAGTCGGGACAAACCGTTGAAACAATTTGTCAGGCCTTAATAGTCATCGATAAGTTTGGTAAAGATAAAAATTTTCAACAAGATTTAGCTCGGCATTTTTTATTTATAACTGCTGATAAATTTAGTTCTTTAGCAAAAATTGCTAAGGAAATTAATGCACAAGTGATTGATCATCCTGCCGATATTGGTGGAAGATATTCGGTGTTTTGTGCAGTTGGGGTGATTCCAGCTTTAATAGCTTCGCTTGATGTCAAAAAATTTCGTCTAGGGGCAAAGCAAGCTATTGATTATTTTTTAAATCACTCAACAATTGCTAACTCAGTTGCTATTCAAATTGAGCTCTACAACCGTGGATTTCGTAACAATGTTTTTATGCCTTATGTTGATATTTTAAAAAATTTTACGGACTGGTATCGCCAACTTTTAGCAGAATCTTTGGGGAAAAATGGTTATGGTGCTACGCCAATAAATTCGATGGGAACCGTTGATCAGCATAGCCAATTGCAACTTTATTTGGAAGGCAATCATGATAAATTTTTTACATTTATTAGCGCTAAAACTAAGGTTAATGATTTTACAATTAATGATTTAGAGGGTTGCAAAACCCTATTTGCTAATAAAAAATTATCAGAGATTTTAGATATTGAAAAAAATACTACTATCGAAGTTTTAAGGCAAAAAAAATTACCAATTAGATTATTTGAATTTGAAATGGTTGATGAAGAGAGCTTGGGAGCGTTGATGATGCAGATGTTTTTGGAAATTATTGCTATTGCCTATGCCAAAAATATTAACCCATTTGATCAACCAGCTGTTGAGCTTAGAAAAGATTTGGCAAAACAAATTCTTGCTAATTTTTATGAATAAAAATCTATCATTAAATTTTTTTTTAAAAAAAGATTTTTACAATTTTATTTTTACATCACTGCTGATAACTTCTGCAGGTGCGTTGATATTAGCTTATATTGCCCAGTATATTTTTGGCTATGAGCCTTGTGTTTTGTGTCTTTACCAGCGTATCACTTTTTATTTGGTAATATTTTTGAGTTTAGTTTATTTCATCATTAAAAAAACTAAAATGAAAATCAATATTCAGTTCTATAAATTTATTTTTATTATTTGTATTTTAGCTTTAGCACTAAACGCTGGATTGGCAATGTATCATTCCTTAGTTGAGATGAAAGTTGTTAAAGCTTTTGGAGGTTGTTCAGCTGAAAACTCAATGTTAGTTAGCGATATTGAACAATTAAGAGAAATTCTTAAAAATTCTCAAGCTAAAAAATGCGATCAGCCAGAATTATTTATTCTAGGGCTGTCAATGGCAAATTGGAATTTTTTGTTTTGCTTAACTTTAGTTGGTTTTTATGGATTTATTATTTCTTATAACAAAAAATATATAATAAAATAAAACTTATTTTACTTTAAAGGTGATTGAGATTTCTTGTGTGGTATCGTGATTGGTTGGAGGAAATTGCCATTGTTTGAGTGATTTTAAAAGTAAATAATTAAGTTTAGCCGAATTGCTTGGGGTAATTAATTCAACATTACTAACCACACCATCGCTATTGATGTGAAAGCGAGCTAGGGCAGTGGTTTGCATTGCTTCAAAACGCAGTTCTTCGGGAATGTCGGGAAGAGGTTGATAAAGTGGAGCAAGATTTTTAGCTAAGGTTGAAGAGTCGGGTTTTTTTGGTTCATTAAGTTGAGTTTTTTTACCTTCCAAATGTTGATCACTATGCTTGGCTTTATTATTTTTAGTTGGCGAAATCTCTTTAGAAAATTCATGTTGATGAGTAGTGCCCAATCGCAGATGATCAAAAATTTTAGCATCAATTTGCAGTGAAATTTGTGGCTGAGTTTGATTGTTTTGATAGAAAAATAAACTCGCTAAAAATAACAAGCCATAACATAAAATTGCTAAACTATAACTTAAAAAAGGACGATACATTTTTATAAATTAAGGTTGAGTAATAATTGAAAAATGTTGCCCTCCAACCTTGCTAATTAAAAGCATCACTTGCGTGGCAATACCTTGTTTAGAATCTTTATCGCAAGCAAGAAGAATAATTTTTTCTGATAAATCTTGCTGAGGATAAAGTCTGTTAATTTCATCAACAAGATTTGTTAATTCTACTTTATTTTTGTTAACATAAACTAAATTATCTTTGGTTATGCTGATGGTTATTGTTTGTTCTTGACTTATTTTTTCAGCTTGACCTTGACTCAAATTAACGGCAATTCCTTGATAATATTGCATCGAAAGCGAGGCAATAATAAATGTTGCTAAAAGAAAGAACATCACATCAATCATGGGAATTATTTCAATCTTACCTTTTTTGTTTACGCGAAGGCGAGTAATTTTCATAATTTAGTCAATAATTTTGCGATCAATTTTAATATGGTCAATCAGTTTTGTAGCTAGTCTTTCCATCTCGTCTAAAGTTTGGTTTTGTAGACGTGAAAAATAGTTAAAAGCAAATAAGGCGATGATGGCAATTAATAATCCAAAGCCTGTGGCAATTAAACTTTCAGCAACCCCAGCTGATACTAAAGTTGGATTAATAATTGTTGAATTGCCAATAATTTTAAATGATGACATCATGCCGATAATTGTGCCAAGAAGCCCAAGTAATGGCGAAGCGGTAATAATGGTTTCAAGTAACCACAAGCTAGAGTTAAGTTTTTTTTCAATAATTTTTGCTTGATCATTGGTTCGAGATTCAATCCACCAAACTGGAATTTCTTGATTTATTTGCTTTGGCGAAGATTTTTGATCCTGAATCTCAACAATAGCTTCAAAAAATTGGCGATAGCAATTTTGCGCGGGAAGTTGTTTTAAATTATTTTTTAACAAGTTCCAATCAAAATTATACTTTTCAATTAGATCAACTAGTTCTTGTGGTATTTTAACTAATTTTTGATAAAAAATAATTTTGTCGATAAAAATTGCTGTGGAAATTATTGCTAGGATTGCTAGAGGAATCATGGTGATTCCTCCAGCTTTGATTAAATTTAAAAACATATTTTTATTTTAATTAGAAGTTTTTACTAATGATTAAATAATAGCTTCTTCTTAAGCCATATCGTGAAGCGTTCATGCCAATGCCCGTTCCATCGTTCAAACGATATTTATGATCAAAAATATTATTAATTGCTAAGCGAAAATTGATTTTGGCAATTTCACGATTCGCAAAAACATTGAAGACCGTATAAGCTGGCATACTAAGCGTTGAAGCATGACCTCGACGCATTCCGCTTGCAAAAAGCATATCTGAACCAATTATGTTTTTAGCGATCTTATAAGAAACACCAGCAGAAGCGGTTGTTCTTTGAGCATGATCAAGATTAACATAATTTCTTGAAATAAAGTCAACTTCCTCACTTTCTATTAAATATTGCCCAGAAATAATTTTATGAGCTCTTGTCTTCTGCCAAGCAAGATTTGCGTATGCAGAAAAGTTATCTTTTTTATAATTAGAACTTAATTCAAGACCATAAATTTTAGCTTTTTTAAAGTTATATGGTGTTAAAATTAAAGCATTGCCAAATTGTCCTTCGTCAAGTAAATTTTTAACATTTTTGTAATAACCATCAAGTCCCAAAGTTAACTCTTTATTGAATTTATGATTAATACCAAAATCATAGTAATCGGTTGCTTCTGAGCGTAATTTTCCACTAACTAGATTTTCACTTTCATTAGTTGTGTTAACGAATAAATTAGGATTGCGGTTCCCAACTAATTCAGCTTTTGGAGCGGTAAAATATTTGGCATATCCAGAATGAATTTTGGTTTTATCGCTAAGTTTGTATAGTGCACTAAATCTTGGCGAAAATTGATTTTCGTTAACAATACCTTGCGCTTGATCAAATCTTCCACCAAAATTAAAAGCTAATTTTTTGGTAGCTTGAAATTCATTTTGAGCATATAAACTATAAAGCCGAGTATTGCTTTTGTTGACAGTATTAATTTTGATAATTGATGTTTTGTCGCCATTTTCATCAGTTGCAAAAGTTAGATTGTCGCTGGAGTTATCTGCTCTGGTATCGCTAAAATAAAAACCAAATCTTGCGGTATTATTTTTGGTTAACTCTTTACTAAAATCAGCTTGCAATCCAGAGTTAATGCTTGAACGATCAAGATTGGAAGCAATGCCATTGAATGTTAAACCACCAACATTATCGGCTCGAAAATCAAGTTGACTATGACGAACAAAGCCAGCAATTTGATAGTCTAAGCCATGATTATTAACTCCCTGCAATGATAATACTGCAAAGCGATTAGCTTCTTTTTGATTGTCGTTATTATCACGAGAATTAATGTTTTGAATACCAGAAAATTCATGCTCAATTGCTTGATTGGCAGTTGTTGGAATTTGATAGCGATTAGTAGCATTAGCTAAAATCAAAGATAAACGATTTTTTTCATTTAATAATTTTGAAAAATAGCCAAAAACCTTATCTTGCTTGGTATCGTTATGTGTTGAGTTTCGTGCACTTGTTGGCGATTCAATTCCGCGATTATTTTGTAAGTAAGAAGCACTTAAAAAATAATTTAAATTATTGATGTTACCACTAAGTTGTTGATTAACACCTAGATCATTATTACTCCCTAAAAGTAGCTCGCTGTATGCTCCTTTATCAAGTTTAGAATTTTTGACTTGGTCCTTAGTTTTAATTTCAACAACTCCTGCAGTTCGATAACCATATTGGGCTGGTAAGGCTCCTGTCAAAAGATTGATTGAATCGGCAAAACGCACATCTAAGACTTGTCCAAAACCATTAATCCCTTCGGGAATAATTACATCGTTAATTCGATATTGAACATTGCTATGGTCACCACGAACATGAATTTGTCCATAACTTCCAGCCGTTACCCCAGGAGCTCGTGCTAAAACCTGATTTAAGGAAGTTGCTTCGCCAAGTGGTAAATTTTGTAAGGCTTCTTCATTAAAGTTATAAGAAGTTGAGTGGGTTTTTTGATAAATATTGTTACGGGAATTGTTAAGTTTTTCGGCAGTTATTTCATAATTTAATGTTTCTTTGCCATTAGCTGAATTCAAGAGGGCTAATGACAAAATGTTAAAGCTTAGGATTGCTAATTTTTTTGTGAATTTCATAAAAATTTTATTTATTTTGATTTATTTAAAAAACCGTTTTTGAATTTTTTTAAATATAAAAAATCGCAAAAATGGCATTGTTAAAAAATAATTTTATAAAATTTCTGATAAGTATTTAAATTTAAAATTTTATCAAAAATTTTGTTTTAGACTAGATAAAAGAGGGCGGGGATCTGGCTGGAAATAATTTGGTTGTTGCGGTTTTTTTACTTAAAATGAAATAAAATTTTAAGATTAATGCTACAGCTAAAGCCAAGAAAATAATTTTATAAAAAGTTGGATCTATGCCATTGATCTGAGCTAATTGGCAAATTTCGCAATCGTTAATTTTTTCACTCAAAAATAATTTTGTGGGGTTTGATAAACTAGGTGAATTTAATGAATTAGAATTATTGAAATGCTCAATGCTATTTTGAAGACTATGGTGATGGCGATGGCCAATAGCAAATAGTTGAATTGCCACAACAAGGATTATCAATAAAATATTGCCAAGTTTTAATGACTTATTGAGTAATTTTGAATTAAATGAATTAAGCGATGATACCGCTAATTTAGAGATCATAACTAATAATTTTAAGGGTAGTTTTAGGTAATCAAATTTAAAACCGAAAAAATTTTAATTTCAAAAAAATTAGAATCAAGTTATTAAAATTTTAATTTTTTAAATTATAAATTTTTTAAAAACTGCCAAGAGAAATTTAATTTTCTAATCCTTAAAAGGAAAACTTAGAATGCTTCCTGAAATATATAAACTATCAAGCAGGATGGTGATTGGGGTTAATGAAGCTTTGGCAATTTTTTGTTTAGTTTTTAATTGATAAAATACCCTGATATTGTATGGAGCACTTAACCTGCCAACATGATTAGTGATTTGCGAGGTTGATAAATATCGCTTTCCAAAAACTCGAAAAATGATAGTCATTTTGTCATTATTTTTTTCAAAACCAATATTCCTTAACAGGTTTAAATCATTTTTGTTAAGGCTGGTTATATCTGCATCAACTACAACATTTCCCAGTAGATTGTTATCTTTATCGATATTTAGTTCAGTTTTATCAATGTTGATATGAAGAAGTTCACGACTTTTTTTCCATAAAATTAATTGCTTTATTTTACCTAAATGATCATTAAAAACATAGTGGTATTGGTTATTTAAAAAAATTATAAATTGCCCATCTTTGCTTATCAAAAATTCATAAAAAACTTCATTAAAAAAATTATCACTCCATATTTTTTGAGTAATTGTTTCTTTGCATGAGCCTAGATTAATCAAGAGCCAAGTTAGCAAAATAAATGAATTTAATATTTTTTTCATAAATAATTATTTATTAAATCTAAAACTTTTTATTATATTGCAATATTTTTAATAATTTTTAATTGTATATTTCTTTAAGCTCATAAACTTAATCTTGATAAAAAATATAATTACTGTAAATTTATTTTTGAAATTATATAAACCATGCATATGTTTTTCCTCAAAGGTTAATTTATGTAGTAATTTGTTTTTCAGATAAAATTTTATAATTAATTGTTTTTGGCTATTTATTTTATGCAACTTCTTTTTAATTTTATTACCAAGCTTGGTAAATACACTCAAGAGCAAATTGCTAGAATTGGTGAAGTTACAGTGTTTGCTTCAAGATCTTTATTTCATTGCTTTCATGGTCCATCCTATCCGCGATTAATTTTTTCACAAATGCTGAGAATTGGCTATTTTTCTTTGCCAGTTGTTGGTCTAACAGCAATTTTTTCTGGAGCAGTTTTAGCATTGCAAAGTTATTCAGGTTTTTCACGATTTAATGCCGAAAGTACTATTGCAACAGTTGTAGTGTTATCAATTACTCGTGAACTTGGTCCAGTATTAGCAGGGTTAATGGTAGCAGGAAGAGTAGGTGCATCAATTGCTGCTGAAATCGCAACGATGAGAGTTACTGAGCAAATTGATGCCTTAAGAACCTTGTCCACTAATCCCTTTAAATATCTTGTTGCTCCTCGTTTAATTGCTTGTGTAATTGTTTTACCTTTATTGGTTTTGATTGCAGATATTATTGGAGTAATGGGTGGATATTTAGTTAGCGTTCATTCCTTAGGATTTTCGGCAGGACCTTATTTGGCAAATACTTTTAAATTTCTTGAGATAATCGATGTAGTTTCTGGATTGGTAAAGGCTGGTTGTTTTGGTTTTTTAATTGCAGTTATGGGTTGTTATTTTGGTTATTATTCAAACCGAGGTGCAGAAGGAGTTGGCAATGCCACAACCAATGCTGTAGTTTCTTCATCAATTTTTATTTTGCTTTCAAATTATTTAATTACTTTCATTTTTTTTGGCTAAAAAAATTTTTTTATTGCACTTCAAAGTCTTGTAAACCTCTAGATTTTTTGCAACCTCGATAAAGATTAGGGCTGTAAGACCAATTACCATCTTTGAAAATATTCTAACTTCATATTTTTCGCTAAAAATCTCTAAAAAATATAAACAGTCGTGCTTTACAGCAACGACATTTTAATAGAGTCGTGCTTTACAGCAACGACATTTTAATAGAGTCGTGCTTTACAGCAACGACATTTTAATAGAGTCGTGCTTTACAGCAACGACATTTTAATAGAGTCGTGCTTTACAGCAACGACATTTTAATA
>JBJTWJ010000017.1:0-4163 GCA_046081665.1 Alphaproteobacteria bacterium
TTCCACATCATTACTCGATAACCTTCATCTGGATCTTCAGTATTAAAGCTTTTTTCTGATACCGAATCAAACCAACCAATCAAACCTCTAATCGATGAAACTGGTGAACTTTGCGTTAATTGTTTAGCAACAGTTAACCGAGATAAACCAACGATTCGCGAGCTTTGGGTAACGCCCACCACTAAAATCCCGATGATCATTAAAACTATTGAAATTTCTATTAAGCTAAAGGCTTTTTTAAATTTTAATAATTTAGGATTTTTATTTAAAATGTTTTTTTTAAATTTTTGTTTTCTCACTTTAAAATAAAAATAACTTAGTTAAGAATAATTGGTGCTGGAAAATGTCCTAACACCTTGATAAACGGCTTTATAATTGATTGTGACAATTTTTTCAAATTTACATCACCTTCTAAATAAAAACCATCAAGCTCAATAAGATAAAAAACTATTCCTGAAAGTTGTTGAATCTTAACTGATTTTAATATTTTAGCATTAAAATTGTTGTCTTTAAATAAAGTTATAATTTGCGATTTAGTAAGTTGCAAATTAGCTTCAAGACAAATTATTGTCGAATCTTGCATTGATTGCTCAGGACTTTTAATAGCCGTTACAACAAGTTGAATATTAGACATTTTTTTATCTGTTGAAAATTCAACAAAAGGAATTTTACTGTATATTTTCAACCCTATTTGATTATTTGCCATATTTATCCACCAATTTTCCTGAAATGAGTCTTTTTTTTCAAAATCATCATTTTCATGAGGCAATAAAAACACTCCGATATTTATCAAACCCTTTTGCATTTCAGCAATTAAATTTGTAGCACTGTCAAAATTTACAATATTGACTTGGGCAAGAAAATGGTCTTTAACTAGATATCCATAGTCTGCAATAGAGCGTGGATTATGAATGCCAATTCTTAAAACTTGTTCTTCCATATTGGCAACGCAAATTATTTTTCGCCAAATATTAACAATAGCTTGCTTTAAATAATTGCCCTCAACTTTACTAACCAAGTTTTTTAACATATCAGCTTCCCGAGCTGATTTTATATAAAATTTTTCGGTGTTATTTTTTTTTAATTCACTAACCCTTGGAATTATTGACATTCTCTTCTTAATTAAGTCAATAATTTGATTGTCAATTGCATCAATTTCGTTTCGAATAATATGTAAATTTTTATTATGTTGATTTTCAGTCATTTTATTTTAAAAAATTAAAATTATAATTTTGTTTTTACTTAATTAACTAAAAAAAATCTATGAAAGTCAAGTCATGTTTTGGACCAGACTATAAAGAATACGAAATCGGCGATATCGTTAAGTTGGCTTGCGATCAGCCCTTAAATCTGATTTGCAAAGAACAACTTAGCAATATCGAAATTGCTTATCAAACTTATGGCAAATTAAATGCTGATTGCTCTAACGCAATTTTAGTTTGTCATGCCTTGACAGGTGATCAATATGTTGCATCAACCAATCCCATAACCCAAAAAAAAGGCTGGTGGGATTTTATGATTGGCAAAAATAAGCCAATTGATACCGATAAATTTTTTGTAATTTGTAGCAATGTTATTTCAGGATGCATGGGTTCACTTGGTCCAAAATCTCTTAACCCCAAAACTAATCAACCATATGGAATTAATTTTCCAGTAATTACCATTCAAGACATGGTTAATGCTCAAAATCTATTGATTGAGCATTTTGGAATTAAAAGACTGCATGCGGTAATTGGTGGATCAACTGGTGGAATGCAGGTATTAGCGTGGTCCGTTCTTTATCCTCACAAAGTTAAGTTGGTTATTCCAATTGCAACTTCATATCGCCATTCTCCCCAAAACATTGCTTTTCATGAGGTTGGTAGACAAGGAATTATTGCTGACAAGGACTGGTGCAACGGCAATTATTTGCAAGAAAAAAAATTTCCGATTAACGGTCTAGCTCTCGCTAGAATGACAGCTCACATTACCTACCTTTCAGAAACTGCATTGCAACGTAAATTTGGTAGAGATTTGAATAATAAAATTTCTTTTTCTTTTAACTTTGATCGTGAATTTCAAGTTGAAAATTATCTTCATCATCAGGGTAGTAAATTTGTTGAAAGATTTGATCCCAACTCATATCTTTACATCACTCGAGCAGTTGATTATTTTGATCTAGAGAGCGATTTTTCAGGAAATTTAAGTAGTGCTTTTAGTGAATTTGCTAAAAATAAAGAAGGTAAATTTTGTTTAATTTCTTGCTCTGATGATTGGCTTTTTCCAGCTCAAGAGATTAGAAAAATTACTAAGGCATTAACAGCAAACTCAATTAACACCAGCTCTGTTGTTATTGCGAGTGATTGCGGACATGATTCATTTTTAATTGAAAATGACATGCTAAAAAACACTATCAATGGCTTTATAAATCAAAATTAATTTTATGACCTCAATCACTGAAAATATTGTTATTCACAAAGTTCGTTATGATTTTGAAATAATCGCCAATCTTATTAAATCTAATAGCAGAATTTTGGATATTGGCTGTGGTAACGGTGATTTATTATACTTCTTAAAAACCAATAAAAATGCTGATTGTCGAGGTTTAGAAATATCACAAGAAATGATTAGTAAATGTTTAAGCAGAGGTCTTTCGGTTATTCATGGTGATGCTAATGTTGATCTCAATATTTATCCCAACAATAGCTTTGATTATGCAATTCTTAGCCAAACAATTCAAGCCATGATCAACCCTCAAAAAATTCTTCAGGAAATGCTTAGAATTGCCAAATATGCAATAGTTTCATTACCAAATTTTGCTAATTATAAAAATCGTTTTCATTTAATGTTTAAAGGTACTATGCCTGTTAACAAAACCATTCCTTTTCAATGGTATGAAACTCCCAACATTCATTTTTGTACGATTCGCGATTTTGAAAATTTATGCATTAAAAATAATTTGATTATTGAAAATAAATTTTTCTTAACAACAAAACATCAACTTATCAGCATTCTTGGTAACGAAATTATTGCCAATTTTATTGCTGATTATGGAATTTTTTTGATAACCAAAAAAGAAATTTGCGCTACTGGTCAAGAGCAATTTCTAGACAATCAATCAGTTCTTGGAAAACTAAATCAACTTGGTTTGGCTTCTGAAACCATTAACCAAAAAATAAATTCAAAATAACTTTATTGAAATTTCTAAATTAATTTTATACACTTAATTTTAGTTAAAAAAATAATTAAATTATAATATTAATGAATAATTTAAACTTAAAAATAATTAAAATATTAACTGTTGCCGTAAGTATTAATTTTTTTTCAGTTAGCTCACAAGGATATTGTCAAAGTTTAACTTCAGAAAGTTTATATGAAATTGCCTATCGTACCAAACCTTCTGAATCGATGGCTACTGGGACTTATCGCCATTCCTCTTCATCTGATTCCTTGGATTACGAATATCAAGAAAAAACAACTCAGAAATATAAAACAAATCAAACCCAAAGCAAATCTAAAAAACAAGAATTTTACGAGGATAGTTATTACGATTCAATTCCTGAAGACGAAGAAATTAACCTTGAAGACGTATTGCAAAAAAATACTCATCTAAAGCCATCTGAACGCTATGAAGGTCATTTTAAAATTGGCAATCCTTATAAAATTTTTGGAGTATCTTATATTCCTCAAGATTACGAATTCTTTGAGGAAGAAGGAATGGCATCTTGGTATGGCAGTGATTTTCATGGCAAAAAAACTGCCAATGGTGAAATCTATAACATGGGAGACATCACCGCTGCTCATCCAACCCTCCCCTTACCATCTTTAATTCGCGTTACCAATTTAAGTAACGGCAAAACCACTGTGGTTCGGGTTAATGATCGCGGACCATTTGCTAAAAATCGTATTATCGATGTTTCTGAAAAAACTGCCGAGATCCTTGGTTTTAAAGGACGAGGTACAACCAAAGTTAAAATTGAATTTTTACGCAAAGAAACCGATGAAATGCTTGCAAAACTTGGCATTGGCAATAAAAAACTCGAGATTGATCTTGAGCAACACCAAAATCAAAATAAAAATCTTGATATTTTAGTTGAATAAAATTTAATAATTTTAAAAAAAATCTTAAAATTAACTTTCTAAATAATCTTAAAATTAGCTTTAAAATAATCTGAAAAAAATTT
>JBJTWJ010000018.1:0-1452 GCA_046081665.1 Alphaproteobacteria bacterium
CAATGGGTATTTAACCCAAAAAAATCTTTGATTTTTAATAGCTTCATAAAGTCCAACTAATTAATTTTATTTGTTGATATTCTAAATCCATGTTATTGTTATCGCTATCATAAAAAAAGTTAATAAAAATTTTCACGTTAACCAATTATCTCTTTTTATTTTTTTTGATTAATTAAATTAAAGCTATTTGCATTATCTGATAATTTTACCTAACAATCCCTTTATCAATATCAAAAATAGAATGTTAAAAAAAAGTTCCACGTGAAACAAAAAAATTATTGACAAATTATATCCTAATTGCAAATATATAAATTAATTAAAACAAACATAAAATAGTTAAACATCATAAATCAAAATAAAAAAAATAACAAAATTATGACCACGCAACCAAAAAAAAGGGCTAAAATATTTTCAATAGTCAATCAAAAAGGAGGAGTTGGCAAAACCACAACAGCTATTAATTTAGCAACTGCGTTAGCCATGAGCAAGAAAAAAACTTTGTTAATAGATATGGATCCGCAAGGAAATGCCAGCACTGGTTTTGGAATTAGCAATAGCGCCAGACAAAAAACAGTCTATGAAATATTAATTAACGAATTTAATATTAAGGATACAATAATTCCAACCAAAATATCAAATCTAAAAGTCATTACATCAACAGTAGATCTATCGGCTTGCGAGGTAGAATTAGTGGGTGCTGAGAATCGTGAATATATTTTGCGCCAAGCTATAAAAGATGTAGTAAATGATTTTGATGTAATAATCATCGACTGTCCACCATCACTTGGTTTATTGACAATAAATTCGTTGGTTGCGTCTGATGCAATAATTATTCCTATGCAATGTGAGTTTTTTTCTCTTGAAGGGTTAAGCCATCTTCTTACAACTCTGGATTTAGTAAAAGAAAACCTCAATAATAATTTGGTGATAAGTGGAATTATTTTAACAATGCATGATAAAAGAAATAAACTAACTGAGCAGGTAGAAAATGATGTTAGAGAATATTTGCAAGAAAAAGTTTTTAATACCCATATTCCTAGAAATATTCGCCTATCTGAAGCACCTTCGCACGGAATCCCCGGAATTATTTACGACCCAAAATGTATAGGATCTGAATCTTATATAAGATTGGCAAAAGAGATTATTCAAAGGGAAGGTTTATAGTTAACACAAAGATCACTTTGAAAAAAAGGGCAAAAAAAATTAATAAATTATCTGCCTGTTGCCAATTATAACTTGTAACAATTCGCTATCATTAAAATTTTTAAAAAATTATAATTCTTTCTTCATGTTTTTGGCTAAAGATCTTTAAAAATCATCAGCTGTAAATCTATAAAGCTGAGATGTGATCGTTACTTTAACAACCTGTTTATCCAGTCGTTGCTGTAAGCACGACCTTTAAAAATGTCGTTGCTGTAAGCACGACCTTTAAAAATGTCGTTGCTGTAAGCA
>JBJTWJ010000019.1:0-6455 GCA_046081665.1 Alphaproteobacteria bacterium
GAATAATCATCCCAAACAGCATCAAGGGTTTTTCGGAAATGATCTTTAAAAATTTAATGATTAAATTAAAAATCATTATATCTATTTTATGGATATTATAGGGCTGTGAAATATGAAGATAATTGATTGTATCGGCAAAAAAAACTACAACAGTTTTTTTAGGGCCAGCAAGGCGTTGTCGATACCTGCAGGGTTTGTGCCACCACCCATTGCTAAATCTTTTTTGCCTCCACCACCTTTGCCGTCAAGTTTCTCAATCATCAAAGTGATGAGTTTATTGGCCTCGAATTTATCTTGTAAATCATTGGAAACTGCTAAGCATAGTGAAACTTTGTTATCATCAATTGCAAAGCAAGCGATAATGTGTTGACTGCTAAACTGTTGTGAACACTTGATTTCATTGGTTATTTCGCGAAGGTCTTTAGCGTCAATATCGTAAAAAATGTGGTGCAATAAATTAACATTATTGATTTTTTGGCTGTGCAGATTTTTGATATTTTCTTGCCAAATTTGTTTTTTGAGTTTGGCAATTTCTTTGTCTTTATTTTTTAATTGCTGTTGAAAATCTTCGCCAATTGTTGCAGTTTTGAAAGTAATTTCGTCAACTGATTTTCTAGCATTATCACTGATAATATCGCCGTTTTTTTCAGCGCTAAAAAAAGCTAGATCATCAAAGCCAATTTTGTTGGAGAGAAATTCGTTTTCGGGAAATTTAATTTCGTCAAATTGTTGTTTAACTTTAAGTGAATCAAGCAGGGCATAAAGTTTTTGCTCTTGAATTTTGAGATGCTGTAGAGCAAAAAAACCACTTTTAGCGGTGATTCTTCTCACTCCAGAGGCAACGCCATTTTCGCTAATGATTTTAAAAATGCCGATATTGCCAGTGTTTTTAACATGAGTTCCTCCGCATAATTCGATGGAAATGCCCATTTGCACAACGCGAACTAGCTCTTCATATTTTTCGCCAAACAAGGCTTCTGCGCCACTGTTTCTGGCTTGCTCAAGAGGCATCTCGTTGGTGTTAACATCGCAATTTTGGCGAATGTAAAAATTAACCAATTCTTCAACTTGGTCAATCTCAGCTTTGCTCATTGCGCGATTTAAATTAAAATCAAAAGTTAAATATTTGGCATCAACATTGGAACCTTTTTGAGAAATTGAATTGCCTAAAACTTGTTTTAGAGCTTTGTGCAGTAAGTGAGTTGCCGAGTGATTTTGAGCACGAAGTTGGCGATTGCGATTGTTAACCAAAGCGATAATTTCATCGCCAACTTTAAAATTGCCTTTAACTTGAGCAAGGTAATGAGCAAAAATATTGCCAGCAAATTTTTTGGTTTCAAAAATATCGATAACATTGTCAAGCTGATGATAATCAAGGTCTTGAAGGGTTGTTGAATTCAAATTATTTTTTATATCGCTGGATTTGATGATATTGCCATCATCACCTTTTTGACCACCCGAAGTGGCGTAAAATGGTGTTTGGTTAAGAATTAAAAAAATATTTGAGTTTGTTGATTCTGATGAATAATTACTAATTTCAGTGATAAATTCATTATCTTTAACAATTGCTAAAACTTTTGCCAAAGATTGTGTATTTTTGTGATAAGTTGTGATAGTTTCACCGAATTTTTCTTTGATTAAAAAGAAGATTTTATCTTCACTGTTTTCGCCACTTCCAGCCCAGTTTTTACGGGCTCTTTGGCGTTGCATATCCATTTCATTTTCAAATTCTGCAACTGCAACGGTGATATTTTTTTCTTGGCAAATATCTTGTGTTAAATCTAAAGGAAAACCAAAAGTGTCGTATAATTTAAAAGCAATTTGCCCAGAAAGTGTATTTTTAAGTGTATTTTTGTTATCAGCTTTTGAGTCTTTATTAGCAAGGATTAGGGCAATTTCATCATCAAGAATTTTTAAACCTTTTTCTAAAGTTTCGCGAAATTTTTCTTCCTCATCTTTTAGAATTGCTGTGATTGAATCTTGAGCACGAAGCAGTTCTGGATATTGCTGACCCATTTCTTTGATCAAACCATCAACCAAGTGATGAAGCAATGGTTCTTTGGCACCGAGTTTATGGGCTTGACGCATGGCACGACGCATAATTCGACGAAGCACATATCCACGCCCTTCATTGCTAGGCATTACCCCATCGGCAATTAAAAATGCTGAGGAGCGCAGATGATCAGCAATAATTTTATATTCAGCTTTAACTGTCATATTTAAAAAATTTAATCAATGATTAATCGATCAAATGAATAATAACCTCAAGGGCTGGTCTTTTGCCCATTAACTCTTCAAAAATTTTTAGTAATCTTGAGCGAAGTTGTTTTTCAAGATCTTTGATAATTTTAGTGCCGTGGAGTTTTTGGCGTTTTTTCTTTTTCTTTAAAAAATTTAAACCTAAGCCATCATGTAAGTCAAGTTCTCGTGCTCGGTTTTTTAGGAAATTATTAATTTCGCTACGCAATAAATTTTCACTTTCTTGATCTTGATTTAGTGGATAAGAACCAATTGATGAAATAGTTATTTTACCAAGAGTTTTTAGCGAATCATTAACTGCCAGCGAGATCATGATAACTCCAGCTTCTTGGAGTTTTTTGCGTTCGCGAATTACTTCGCTTTTTAGATCAATTAATTGATTGCCATCAATTCCAAAATAACCTGTTTTAACTTTACCAACAGCTTCGCATTTGCCAAGATCGCTACTTAAGCGAATTGCTAAACCATTTTCGGTTTGAATTACACGACTAACTCCACATTCCTGTGCTAATTCGCAGTGAGCCTTAGTATGAATAAATTCGCCGTGAACTGGAATAGCAATTTGTGGACGAGCTAATTGATACATCTGCTTCAACTCATCGCGGGACGGATGCCCTGAAACATGGACAAAATGATCTTTTTCGGTCATCACATCAATTTGTCTTTTGGCAAGTAAGTCAAAAAGTTCGAAGATTTTTTTCTCGTTTCCCGGAATTATTTTTGAAGAAAAAATCATCAAATCATTTTTTGTGAAATTTAAATATGGATGATTGCCAATAGCAATTTTACGAGCTGATGCCAATTCTTCACCCTGACATCCCGTGCAAATTACCAAGATTTCATTTTTGCTGTAAAGCTTAGCTTCACGATCGGAAATGATCCCAAAATCTTCAACAAAATAGCCACTTTTTTTGCCAACCTCAAATAAACGATGCAATGAAAATCCTGAAAGGACAACTTTACGCCCCAGCTCTTTGGCAATTCTGGCGATGGTATGAACTCGTGCAATGTTTGAGGCAAAGGTGGTTACGCCAACCAAGCCATTCCTTCCAGCAATTAAACTTTTTAGCGAAGCATAAAGCTCGCCTTCAGACCTTGAATGACCTTCATTGATAGCATTTGTTGAATCGCAAATCATCGCTAAAATTTGCTGTTGATCACCTAAATGTTTAATTTTTTCTAATTCACTAACCTCACCAATTACCGGATCGGGATCTAATTTCCAATCACCGGTATGTAAAACATTGCCATGCTGGGTTTTTAACAGTACGGCTTTCATTTCCGGAACAGAATGTGTTAAGCCAATGAATTCAAGGTAGAAAGGCTCTAAATCAAGAACATGCTGACTATCGATAATTTTTATTGGGACGGTTTTATCAAGTTGAAATTCAGATAATTTTGTTTTTAAGAAATTAGCCCCAAATTGGGTAGCAAAAACTGGAACGCGTAACTCTTCCCAAAGATATTGCACTGCACCCATATGGTCTTCGTGAATATGAGTAAGAACAATGCCAAGAAGATTGTGACGATGTTGTTTAATAAAACTTATGTCTGGTGTCATCATGTCAATTCCTGGAATATTGTAAGCAAAACCTACTCCGCAATCAATCATCAGCCATTTGCCGTTAAGATGATAGAGATTAAGATTCATGCCGATTTCATTAGCTCCACCCAGCGGTAAAAATAAAAGGTCGTTAAAGTGTTTTTTAAGATTAAGTTCCATTAAGAATTGTGAATTATCATTATTAAATATTATTTTTTAAGAGAAATTAACTGTGGTGATTAACTTATTTTTAATTTTTTCAATCGCAATTAAGTATTGATATTTTTGGATAAAATTATTAAATAAAACCTTTAAATAAAACCGTTAAAAAACCCAAGTTAAATTTTTTGCCATAACCAATCATGCCAATAAATTATGGCAAATACTTTTCTTAAAAAAAACTATGGCAAAAATATGTCCTTAAAAATATGTGCCCAAATATTTATTTTTAAAAAAATTGTGCTCAAATATTTATGCCTAAAATATTATAGATATTCATTCAAAAAGCTTGGCAATGCTTTGTGAAATTATAAAATATTTTTGTTATTATTGTTGAATATTAACAGCAAACCTTCTAATGTCAAATCGCTTTGTTGACAATCGATGATATTTTTTAAAGGTTCTTTAAAAAGATCGCTTAAACCACCCGTAATAATTCTTTTGGTTGAATAACCAAGTTCTTCTTCAATTTTATTAATCATGCCTTCAATCATGGCAATATAACCATGGTAAACACCTGAATTCATTGCTTCAACGGTGCTTTTGCCAATGACATTTTTTTGAGCTTTTATAGAAATTTTTGGTAACTGGGCAGTCATATCATGAAGCGATTTTAAAGCCAGATTAATTCCTGGAGCAATAATTCCGCCAAGATATTCGCCATTTTTACTAACAACATCAAAAGTGGTAGCAGTACCAAAGTCAATGATGATTAGGCTGTCACCAAATTGATGAAATCCTGCTATAGCATTGACTAAACGATCATGTCCAACTTCATTTTTATTTTTTATTTTAACATCAATGTTAAGTTTAATTTTTTCATCGCCAATAATCATTAAATTATTAGCAACTAATTCGTTAGTAAATTTTTTAATGGCGTTGGCAATACGATTGGTAAGTAAGGGAACAACAGAACTTATAATGCAACCGGTGATTTGCAGGCAATCAATTTTATTATTTAAAAAAAGTTCAATAATATCGACAGCGTAGTCATCAGCTGATTTTTTATCATCACTTACTAAACGCCATTTGTGAATTAATTTTTGTTTAACAAAAATTCCAAGGACAATATTTGTGTTACCGATATCAATTGCAAAAATCATAAATTTATGATAACTTTTGACAAGCTTTGGCAATTCTCTTCATGGCATCGCTGAGAAATTCATCGCTTGCAGCGTAAGAAATACGAAAGAAATCTTTTGCTCCAAAGGCAATTCCTGGAACCACTGCAACTAATGCTTCTTCGAGAAGATAAGTGGCAAAATCATTGTCGTTATTAATTGTTAAACCTTGTGGAGTTTTTTTGCCATAAAGATCAGCACAAGATGGGAAAACATAAAATGCTCCGTTAGGTGTATTGCAATTGATGCCATCTATTTCATTGAGCATTTTGACAACCATATCTCGTCTTTTTTGAAAAAGTTGGGCATTTGGTTTGATAAAATCTTGAATTCCATTTAAAGCTTCACATGCTCCAGCTTGTCCAATTGAGCTTGGGCAAGAGGTACTTTGTGATTGGATAATGCCCATGGCTTTAATAAGTTTTTCTGGACCTGCGCCATAACCAATTCGCCAACCCGTCATCGCATATGCCTTAGAAACGCCATTAACAACCAGAGTTCTTTCTTTGAGTTTCGGTTCAATTTCTGCAATTGTTGCAAATTTTAAACTATCAAAAATCAAATGCTCGTAAATATCATCGCTAAGAATATGGACATGAGGATGTTTAAGCAAAACTTTGGCGAGATCACTAAGTTCTTTTTCGCTATAGCAAGCACCTGTTGGGTTGCTTGGCGAATTTAAAATCAGCCATTTAGTTTTTGGAGTAATTTTTTGTTCAAGATCATGAGCGGAAATTTTGAAATTATTTTTAGCACTAGAATCGATAATTACTGGAACGCCATTGCCAAGCAAGACCATATCGGGATATGAAACCCAATAAGGAGCAGGGATTAAAACTTCATCACCAGGGTTTAAAGTAGCAATTAGGGCATTGTAAATAACTTGTTTTGCACCAGTGCTAACTGAAATTTCGCTTGGTTTATAATCAAGATTATTTTCTCTTTTAAATTTAGCAATTATGGCTTTTTTGAGGGCAGGGGTTCCATCAACAGCGGTATATTTGGTTTCGCCATTATTGAGTGCTTTGATAGCAAAATCTTTGATGTTTTGAGGAGTATCAAAATCTGGTTCACCCATGCCAAGTGAAATAATATCTTTGCCTTGGGCTTTTAATTCTGCTGCTTTGGTTGAGACAGCGATGGTTGGAGATGGTTTAATGTTTGAAAGAGAAATTGCAAGAAAACTCATGTTAAAAAATTTTAAGTTTGAGAGAGTTGATAGTTTAAAATTATTTCAAAAAAAACATTATTTAAACATCATGAAATTAAAAATAGATTTTTGCTAAGTTTATTCAATTTTTTTTTAAATTAAA
>JBJTWJ010000020.1:0-1758 GCA_046081665.1 Alphaproteobacteria bacterium
AATTCTTCAATTTCAGTTATAAATTTGTTGATTCAGGCCGATATTATTGTGCAAATAGTAATTCTAGCTTTAGTGTTTGCTTCATTGTTTTCTTGGGCTTTAATTTTTGACAAGATTTTAAAGTTTCGAGTTCTCAAAAAAAGAAGTGATGAGTTTGAAGAATATTTTGAAAATGGTGCAAAAATTGAGGAAGTTTTTAACAAAACTAAAAATAATGATAATCATCCTTTGGCAAGAATTTTCTTGGCTTGTATTAAAGAATGGAAGTTAAGTAATATCAAGCAAATAATCACTGATGGTTCAGATAAAAAATCTGCCTTAAAAGAGCGTTTAAATAATGCGATGACAGTTGCTACTAACCGCTCTTTAGTTAAACTTGAAGCAGGTTTGAATTATATGGCAATTATTGGTTCTTCTGCACCATTTGTTGGTTTATTTGGAACGGTTTGGGGAATTTTAAATTCTTTTCAATCAATTGCGGTATCAAAAAATACCAGCTTAGCAGTTGTTGCTCCTGGGATTGCCGAAAGTCTTTTGGCAACAGCAATTGGTTTATTTGCAGCAATTCCAGCAGTATTTTTTTATAATGTTTTTACTGCTAAAATTAATCAATTTAACGAAAGAGCAAATAATTTCTCATTGCTCCTTCTTAATGCTTTATCAAAAGAATTGGATAAATAAGTTATGACATTAAAATATTTAAAATCATTTAGGGTTGATAATTTTGATTTTATAGTTGATCTGAGGCATTTTGACAAGGGTGAAATTAATTTTTTAGTTAAAGATGATTTTGAAAATCTTTTTGAAATTTATTATAGCGAAGAAGAAAATAATTTCTTATGCTATCAAAGTAAAGGTGAAGAAGATGTAGTTCAAATTGATGATCAAGATTTTGTTTTAGACTGTATTAGAAAATTTTCGACTATTTTTTCCAATAAAGAAATCTATTATGAAAGAGAAAATAATTTTATAGAAGATGATCAAAATAAATTGATAATTTACAATAAAGATATCATGTATTTTTATGAAAGTAAAAACGATATTTTGTTTAAGGTTTTTAAATACAAAATTATTGATGTTGAGTTGATTTATCTCGAGCAATCTATTGCTAAAATTAATTTTAAAAAGGCTCAAAAAAGTCTTAACAATTTAATTAAAAGTAACTATGATTTGTTAGAAATTAAGTTAATAAAATTTGATATCGATAATATCAAAGATGCCATACAAAATTCAGGTGATGATCAAGAGCTATGCTGTGAACTAGAAATCGATTTAAAAAAACTTTCAAATGAATATCTGCTTAAATTATCCATGGCTAGAGATTCAAGAAATTGTTCTTCACTAAATGAGGTATATTTAAAAAACATGAATTATTTTCGAATTGTTTTCAATAATTCTTTAAGCTTTAGAATTGGCAATTTTTTTGGTCATATTTTTTTAATTCAGAATATTTTTTTTAAATCCAATCCTAATTTATTTAATCTAGTTTTATCTAGAATTGCCAACTCAGTCCTGCTTGCTCTTAGTGGTCTATTTTTTGAATTATCAGACCTTTTAACTGCTGATTTTTATTATGAAAAAAGATTTGAAATAGGTAATCGATTAGAATCCTATTCTGATGAACTTAATGAATTTTATTCCATTGCTCAAAAACAATGCCAAAAAAATACTTTAACATTAATAGTTTTTGAATGTGTTGAATTATTTATGACCTACACTGTTGACATTTCATGCTATTTTGTTAGTGAGGTTTATTAC
>JBJTWJ010000021.1:0-2112 GCA_046081665.1 Alphaproteobacteria bacterium
TTTTTAATAGTTTAAAACTTAGTATTCACTAACAAAAAAAATTGTAAAAATTTATTTCAAGAATTTATTTAACATAAAAAAAAATGCTAGTTAATAATACATTAAAAAGAGTTGTGGTAACTGGAATTGGAGCAGTTACTCCCTTATCAGCAAGTGCTGAAGGAACATGGAAAAGATTAATTGCCAATCAATCTGGAATTGGCTATATCTCAATTTTTGATACTACCGATTCACCCTGCAAAATTGCTGGCGAAATCAAGCATGGCGATGATGAGTTTAGTCTTAACATTGATAAATATATCGACATTAAAGAACAAAGAAAAATGGATCGCTTTATTCATTTTGCTGTCTGTGCAGCTGATCAAGCCATTGCAGACTCAGGATGGATTGCTGACACTGAAGAACAAAAATATCGAACTGGAATTATGATTGCCTCAGGAATTGGTGGACTTCCAGCCATCGAAAAAACTGTGGTCAATATGATTGAAAAAGGCATGAAAAAAATCAGCCCGTTTTTTATTCCCCAAAGCTTAATCAATTTAGCTTCAGGACAAATTTCGATTAAATATGGTTTCATGGGTCCTAATCATGCAGTTGTTACAGCTTGTGCTTCTGGAGCTCATGCCATTGGTGATTCTGTTAGAATGATTCAATATGGTGATGTCGATGTTATGATTGCTGGAGGAGCGGAATCAGCAATTTGTAAATCAGGAATTGGAGGTTTTGCAGCATTGCGAGCCTTATCAACCAATTTCAATGACAATCCAACTCTAGCTTCTCGACCATGGGATAAACAACGCGATGGATTTGTTATGGGCGAAGGAGCTGGGGTTTTAGTTCTTGAAGAACTTGAACATGCCAAAAAAAGAGGAGCAAAAATTTATGGTGAAGTTATTGGCTATGGAATGTCAGGTGATGCCTATCACATTACTGCTCCAGAAGCGAGTGGAAGAGGCTCAACTTATGCAATGAATTTAGCATTAAAACATGCTAAAATTAATTATGATCAAGTAGATTATATTAACGCTCATGGCACATCAACTCCATTAGGTGATGAAATTGAAGTTAATGCCGTTAAAAAAGTTTTTAAAGATCATGCTTATAAACTTATGATGTCTTCAACCAAATCGGCAACTGGACATCTCCTAGGTGCTGCTGGAGCGGTTGAGGCAATTTTTTCAATACTGGCAATTCGTGATAATATCGCCCCTCCAACTTTAAATTTGGAAGATCCTTCTGAAGGATGCGATATTGATCTGGTTGCTAAAACAGCAAAATCAAGAAAGATTGATATTGTTTTATCAAATTCATTTGGATTTGGTGGAACCAATGCTTGCCTTGTTCTAAAACGATTTTAAAAATGAAAGATAAATTTTTCAAAGCTTGCGCAACAATTTCGATTGCAGTCTTCTCATATTTGGCGATAATAATTTTTATCATCATTTATTTTAATGCTCCAAATTCCTATCACCATAAAGATAAAAGATTTATTATCGAAAGTGGAATGACCTTGCGTGAAGTTGTTGACAAACTTTACAATGAAAAAATTATTAAAAGCCCAACTACATTTTTATATATTTCGCAGTTAATTAAGGGCATAGATCCAAAAGTTAGATATGGTGAATATTTTTTTGAGAAGAATATTTCATACTACAAAATACTTCACAAAATGACTCGCGGTAATGTCTTTTTTAGAAAAGTTACCATTGCTGAAGGCTTATCTTCGAAATCAGCTCTTGTGGCAATTGAAAAAGCGGTTGGATTAATTGGACAAGTTCCAGAATCAATTAAAGAAGGTTCCCTACTTCCTGAAACTTATTTTTATTCATACAATGATACTAAAGCTGGAATTATCAAAAGAATGCAAGAAGCTATGACTAAAGCAATTGACGAAATGTGGGAATTAAGAGATCAGAGTATTCCAATTAAAACTAAAGAACAAGCCATCATTCTAGCTTCGATTATTGAAAAAGAAACTGGTCTTGACTCGGAACGAGATAAAGTTGCATCAGTGTTCATAAATCGTTTGAACAAAGGCATGAAATTACAATCAGACCCGACAATTATTTATTCCTTTACTTTTGGCGATAAAAAACTTGAGCGAACTATTCG
>JBJTWJ010000022.1:0-4220 GCA_046081665.1 Alphaproteobacteria bacterium
GTGTTAACGTCGTTGCGTTAGCACGACTAAAAATAACATCGTTGCGTTAGCACGACAAGAAAATAGCGTCATTGCGATAGCACGACATAACAATACAAGGTTACTTCAGCACCGCTTAAAATTTTAATATTTAATTTCGTAATTATTTATGGCAATAAATAATAAATTCCTACAAAAATCGATAACTAAAAAAACTTTTAATTGAATTAAAAAACTTTAGTAATTAAACAATAATTTATAATTAATTTCATTTTAATTTAATAAAAAGTTTTAGTTCTATGAAAAATCAAATTCCTTCATCTTATGTTCAGATTCCAAAACGCAAAAATAGCGATTTAGATGGGGAAATTATTGATTTTATTTACAATATTGCTGAAGAAATTTTTAGTGATATTAATTTAAAAAATAAAATGACAAGTTTTGGACTTGATTCAGGGCAAGAGCGGGTTTTATTGATAAAAAATTTAAATAATTTAGAGCAGTATTTAATTGATTTAGAGCACAGATATATCATGCTTAAGGATAAAAACCAAGAGGTGTTTTTAATTGATGATTTAACGCCAAAGCATGAAGATGTTAGGTTTGCAGAATTTGTCAATAAATACCAAGAAAAAATCGATCTGTGGTTTGATGATTTTAAAAATAATTTTATGGATCGAAAAATAAATATTGTTATTCCCAATCATGAAATCGAATTAAGAGAACGCAACAGAACTGATCATTACCAAAGTAACCAAAATGATCTTTGGCAATGCAATATCTCGCAAACAGTGAAAGCCGGTGAAGGTTTACGCAATCAATTTTTTATGAAGTCTAATGATAAAAATTATGCGAATAATACTAAATTGCGAACAACTAGGGAAGCCTATCTTGGAAAGGTTCTTGGCATTCGCTCGTAGATATTTTAAGAATAAAATTTAGATTTTTAAATAAGTTCAGGGGTTTTTTGGATAATTCAAATAAGTTTAGATTTAAACCCAAATCCGTCATTAGAATATTTCACGATTCCTAACTAATCCTTGATTTTATTAGTTTCATACTGCGCTTAGCTCCTTACCGTATGGAAAGATAGGCTTTTGGTGCTATGCTTGTCTTAAAGCTAATAAAATCAAGGATTAACGAAATTCTAAAACATTCTAATGACGGATTCGGGTTAAAATTTTTTCTGCTACAAATCTTCTAATACCATTTCGATCTTTAAAAAAAATTTAATTTTTTTTGTACTTTTAAAGATATCGAAATTGGATAACATCCTTACAATCTGTAATTTTTCTTAAAAACTTGACAAAATTAATTTATTATAAAATTATATTATTTAATTTCTCGTTACCAATTTTTAATATTAAATTTTAAATCAAAAAATGAAAAAAATAATTAAAATAACAAGTTTTGTTGTTATATGTTTAATGTTTTCAAATTGTACTCCAGCAAGGATTGTTAAAGAAACTTATTCTGAAAAAATCAAAACATCTAAAGTTAAAGTAACTCGAGAAAAAGCAGTTTTATTTGTAGCGGTCCCTGCAATCTTTGGCTATGATGAAAAAGACAGAGTAAGTCTTTGGGATGGTGATTCTGAAGATTTAAATGTACCAGTTGGTAAACATGAATTTTTTGTGAGATCAAACCAAGCCGATAGGCCTTTTAAATTTACTTTTGAAACCAAAGAAAATGAATCTTTGTGCTTAACTATTCATCCAGAATCTAAGCCAATTGTTAAGTTTGTAATACCTCTTATTTATTATTTTTCTCACGCATTTAGGATAGAAAAGTTAGAATCATGTAGCTAAATTTTGTTTAAATGTTGTGGGTTTACAAGGCAAATTCATATAATCTGATCGTTAAAAAATTCAATTAGCTTATAAATTTTTGATGATGGATTAAAATCTTTAGAACGAGTTTCATTATGATCTTTATCTAGTTTTTTAGTGTTATTTATAGCATTTTTTATCATCTTTTCATCAACAATTTTTTCTAAAAATTCTTTTGAGCCTTTTTCATATTTCTTTCCTTTTTTAAATTTTTTTTTATACTCATCTTCAAGGTTTTTAATAACCTCATCATTTGTCCTAAATGGTTTAGAGCTATTTGAAAAATGAGCAACAAGCCAAAATTCATATGATAGAACTGATTCAATGATTTCTATATTCTTCTTTTTTAGTTGCTCTCTTCTTGAAATTGCTTCTAGGTAATTGCTGTGTTCATCCTTTTGCGCCTTAGAAACCCAATCAAAAACACAAAAAATTTTATCAATTTTATTATTGTTAGTTTTTGTTAACTTTAAAGAATATTTAATAAAATCCTTTGAGTTATGATTTGATGGAGCAAGCAAAACTATTTTTAATTTTAAATGCTTGCTTGCGATTATTTTAACAAAATGTTTTTCATATCTAAATTTGTCAAAACCCTTGATTTTGTAGTTAATGTTATGTTCTATATTTTTATACGGAATAAATCTTTTTAATTGCATAAATTTCTCAAAGTAAAGAGAAAAAGATTTTCCATCTTCACTTAAAATAACTATATTTTTTTCGGTTATATTTTTATTATTAGAGCTCACAGCTATTCTCCAATAAAAGGTCGAGCCCCATATTCATGATTGCGATAATGTTTAACAATGTTATGATCATTTCTAATATTATTAAAATCAGCAAGACTATAAATTTGAGTAGATTGATCATTATCATCTTTGCTGGCAAACCAAACTTGATCTCTTCTAAAAAGTTCATAAGATTTTTCAAGTAAAATATCATTATGGACGGTAAATAAAATCTGGGCATTAGTTTTGTTAAATTCTGGATTTTGAAAAATTTTAACCACCTCTAGCAAAATGTCGGGGTGAAGAGAACAATCGATTTCATCAAAGATTAAAACACCACCTCTTGATAAAGCTAAAAAAACTTGAGGAAGGAGATAAATTAAGTTTCGAGTTCCACTAGAGACTTGCGATTCTTTAAAATTAATTTTTTTATTTTGATATTTATGAACAAATTTTGGACGAAGCATCATTGGCTTAGAACTCTTATATTTATTTTTAATCGCCTCTGGAATGTCGGAAGCGGTTTCAATAAATTTTAAAAATTTTTCATCAACATATTCCTCAATTTCAATATCAATAATTGACAGATCAAATTTTTTCACTAAATCTAAAACTGATTTTTTGATAGCCTTGTTTTTGTGTAATAAGAGAAGGGAGTTTATGCTAAATTGATCATGACTGAACATAACTTCCAAATTAAATTTAAACCAATCGTAAACTGGAATTATATTGTCGGGGTCAACATAATTGTCGGTGTTAACATTAACCAGTAAGTGAAGTAATAAATTATTTTCAGTATTTTTGAAAATATTTCTAGTTTGCTCTCCTAGTTTGTCGTTCAAATTATCTGAAAAAATATATCGCCCTTTTTTAAATGTTATTTCGTAAATTAATTTTGCTGAGGAATTGGTTTTATTTTCAAAATATTCAAGCTTTTCATGATGAATTCTATTATTATCAAAACTAAAACTATAAATATAACGAACCTGATTTTTAGCAATAAAATCTATACTATAGGAGGTTGGTAATTCTTTGATTTTTGAATTTAATAAAAAGGGGTCAGTAGAAATTTGATCCCCCCTATTTTTTTTGTATAACACAATCGAGCCACAATTGTAGAAAGCCTTAATCAAATTGGACTTGCCAGAAGCGTTGGCACCGTAAAGAGCAGTTGCCCTGACCAATTCTGCAATTTGCAAATTGTTAGTTTTAAAAATATTGTTTTGAAATTGTCGTGAATCACCACTATATTTGCTAGAAGCCCGAAAATTAATGGTTTGTTCATCTTTAATTGAACGAAAATTTGCAACTGAAAATGAAATTAACATATTTTATAATTTTGTAATTTTTTCACAAATTATCTAATATTTTTATTTAAATTGCAAATAATTTTTATAATATTTGTAATAATTTAACAAATTCACTATTTTTTCATAGCACTTTTGCTTGGAAGTATTGCAAATAAAGGATCGGTGATTTTAGTTGAGATTAAGGTTAATAGCCAGACGATAAAATAAAGTGGATCACGCAGTTCCTCCAGCGACTCAGTGCCCGCGTCTGAGCAAGCGCCCGCTGTTGGTGGCTGCTCGGGGCTCATGCTCCCCCTCCACGACTGGACGGCAGATCAGGGAGCGCCGTCCCCTGGGGGGACTGCCTCAGGATCAGCCGCACGTAGGCGGCCCAC
>JBJTWJ010000023.1:0-1335 GCA_046081665.1 Alphaproteobacteria bacterium
CTAAAATAAAGACCTGCTCGTAAAGTATTTCTATTATTTATTTCTTTACTAAAATCAGCTTGAACTCCTGAATTAAGGCTTGATTTATCAATTTGAGAAGAATTACCACTAAAAATTAAATCACCAATTTCATCGCCACGAAATTTTAACGAACTTTGTCTTGAAAAGGCAGAAATTTGATAATCAATATCATAATCATTAATACCTTGCAATGCAATCACTGCAAAGCGATTTGATTCTGATTGTCTTTGATTAATATTAGCAGAATTTATTGGATCAATATTGGTAACTTCAAATTCTGGTTTTTGATCAGCAATATTTGGGATCTGATAGCGATTAGTAGCGTTTGCTAAAATTAAACTTAAACGATTTTTATCGCCAACTAAATAAGAAAAATAACCAAAAATTTTATCTTGTCTCGTTTGGTTATGAATTGATTTGCGAGTGGGGGTAGGAGATTCAAGTCCACGATTATTTTGTAAATAAGAAGCGCTTAAAAAATAATTTAAACCAGCTTTGCTACCGCTTATTTGTTGATTAAAACTAGAAGTTCTATTAGAACCATATATTGCCTCAGAGTAGAAACCCTTATCTAAATTTTTTTTAGAAACATGATCTTTGGTTTTAATTTCAACTACTCCAGCGGTACGATATCCATATTGGGCAGGAAGTGCTCCGGTAATAAGATCAATTGAGTCAGCAAAGCGCGTGTCTAGAACTTGTCCAAAACCATTAATTCCTTCTGGAATTATAACATCATTAATTCGATACTGAATATTGCTATGATCATTACGAATATGAATTTGCCCATAAGAATCTTGAGAAACTCCGGGAGCGCGAAGTAAAACTTGATTTAATGATGAAGCTTGACCTTGAGGTAAGTTATCTATGTCTGATCTATTGAATTTATAAGAACTACCGCCAGTCTTTGGTGATAAGTTGTTTCTGGATTGATCAAGTTTTTTGGCTTTGATTTCATATTCATAACTTTGAGCGAAAGAGTTTGATAATGTAAATGCAAAGGCAAAGATTGTTAAAGAAATTTTTTTCATATCTATAAAATTGAATTAGAGCTTTTTAAAATGATATTTTTAAAAGCGGTAAGAATGAATTATTAATGAGACTGTTTGCAAATCCGCTTTTTTATTATAAAAAAGCGATCCATCTTTTTATAATTATAATTAAATATTTAATGCGTAGAAGGCAGAAAAATAATCAAAAAAATTATAATAAAAAGATAGGATTAGCCATCTCATTTATGCATTTGAAGGGGGTGCTCTAGGAAGTAGATTGGAGTGTAATTTGTATGGTTTTTTATGATCACAAAAAATTTTT
>JBJTWJ010000024.1:0-19485 GCA_046081665.1 Alphaproteobacteria bacterium
GTTGCAGTAATGCACGACTATTTAACATCTCGTTGCTGTAAAGCACGACTATTTAACATCTCGTTGCTGTAAAGCACGACTGTTTAACGTGTCGTTGCTGTAAAGCACGACTGCTTAAAATTTCTAGAGATTTTTAGCCAAAAATATGAAGTTAGAATTTTAATTTTTTTTAAAACTTTTAAAGATATTGATTTGGTATAAGTTAAAAATATGATTATAATATCTTAAATTATATTTTAAAACTCTTAATAAAAAAAATATTTTATGAGTAAAACTAACAAAAATAATGAATATTTACTGCCATCGCGTAATGTCTTGAAATCACATGGTTGTGAGGCTAGAAAAACCATGCTTTACAATATTCAAACTGAACTTTATCCCAATGGTTTAAGCGAAGCAGATTTGCAAAAACCTTTTGTAGGAGTGGTTACGGCGTGGAACGAAGCTGCCCCTTGTAATATAGCCTTGGCTCGCCAAGCTCAACCTGCTAAAAAAGGCGTTAAGGAAAGTGGTGGAACTCCGCGTGAATTTACCACAATCACCGTTACCGACGGTATTGCCAATGGTCATCAAGGTATGAAATCATCTTTGGTTTCTCGTGAAGTTATTGCTGATTCAATCGAATTGACAGTGCGTGGCCATGGTTATGATGCTTTGGTGGGTATTGCTGGTTGCGATAAATCTTTACCGGGGATGATGATGGCAATGTGTCGCTTAAATGTGCCAAGTGTTTTTATGTATGGCGGGTCAATTTTACCCGGCAGATTCCAAGATCGTGATGTTACAATTGTTGATGTCTTTGAAGCAGTAGGGCAAAGAGATGCAGGCAAAATGACTGATAGTGATTTGTTACAACTTGCTAAAGTTGCTTGTCCTTCAGCTGGAGCCTGTGGTGGTCAATTCACTGCAAATACTATGGCTTGCGTTAGTGAAGCAATTGGCCTAGCGTTACCCGGCTCATCAGGTGCACCTGCACCTTATCAATCACGAGATGAATATGCTTATTATTCTGGGCAAGCGGTGATGAGTTTAATTAAAAATAATATCAAGGCTCGTGATGTTGTTACTTTGAAAGCTTTAGAAAATGCTTCAGTAATTGTTGCGGCAACTGGTGGTTCAACCAACGCGGTCTTGCATCTGCCTGCCATTGCCAATGAGTGCGGGATTGATTTTGATGTTTTTGCAATTGAAAAAATTTTCAAAAAAACTCCTTATATCGCTGATATGAAACCGGGGGGCAAATATGTTGCCAAGGATTTATACGAAGCTGGAGGAGTGCAAATGGTTTTGAAAGTTTTGCTTGATGCCGGTTTTATTCATGGCGATTGTTTAACTGTAACTGGTAAAACCATGGCCGAAAATTTACGAGATATTAAATTTAATACTGAGCAAAAAGTTGTTTATCATCCTCATAAACCTTTATCGCCAACTGGCGGGGTGGTAGTGCTAAAAGGTAATTTAGCCAAAGATGGTGCGGTGGTTAAAATTGCTGGTATGAGCCAAGAAGCTTTAGTTTTTAAAGGAACTGCACGGTGTTTTGATAGTGAAGAAGATTGCTTTAAAGCGGTTGAGCAAAAAAAATATCAAGCTGGTGATGTTTTGGTGATTCGTTATGAAGGTCCCAAGGGTGGCCCTGGGATGCGTGAAATGCTGGCAACTACTGCGGCGATTTATGGTCAGGGTATGGGTAATAAAGTTGCCTTAATTACTGATGGCAGATTTTCAGGAGGAACGCGGGGTTTTTGCGTTGGGCATATTAGTCCAGAAGCCAGTGATGGCGGAAACATTGCCTTACTTAAAGATGGCGATGAAATTGTTATCGATGCCGTTAACGGCACAATTGAGGTGTTGTTAAGCGATGAAGAATTACAAAATCGCCGTAAAAAATTTGTTGCTAAAGCTAATGATTATAGCAGTGGGGCTTTGTGGAAATTTACGCAGACAGTTGGGTCAGCACGCTATGGAGCAGTTACGCACGGCGGAGCAAAAGTTGAAAAAATTTCTTACGATAAATTATAAATAAGTTTTAACTTTTTTTAACTAAAATCACCAGTAATGAATAATAACAAATTAAAACCATCAATATTAGATAAAAATTATTTAGCTAAAGATTTTGATGATCGCTTATCTAAAACAATCGCTCAACGCTTTAATATCTCGCCAATTATTGCTGATTTATTAGCAATGCGCGGTATTGCAATTGATGAGGTTGAAGAATTTTTAGAACCAAAAATTAAAAATTCTTTACCAGATCCATTTTCTCTAGGCGGAGTTAGTGATGGTGTTGAAAGGGTTTTAAAAGCAATTAATCAGCAACAAAAAATTACGATCTTTGCCGATTATGATGTTGATGGTGCTACGAGCTGTGCTTTGTTGGTGCGTTTTTTTCGAGAAATTGGCGTTGAAGCAGAAATTTATGTTCCGGATCGAATTCTAGAGGGCTATGGTCCAAACTCGCAAGCCTTGTTAAATCTTAAAAAAAATGGCAGTGATTTGGTGATCACTGTAGATTGTGGAACTGTTGCCTTTAAGCCTTTGGAAGATGCTAAAAAAGCTGGTTTGGAAGTTATTGTTATTGATCATCATTTGGGAGTTGTTGAAAAGCCTGAAGCCATCGCTATTATCAATCCTAATTTGCTAGATGAAAAATTTGCTATAAAAAATATTTGTGGCTGTGCAGTGAGTTTTTTATTTATTGTGGCAGTTAATAAAATGTTACGTCAAAATGGTTTTTACAAAGACAAAAAAGAGCCAAATTTATTTGAGTTGCTGGATTTGGTTGCTCTTGGCACGGTCTGCGATGTTATGCCTTTAACGGGCTTGAACCGAGCATTTGTGAGTGCTGGTTTAAAAATTTTAAAACAGCGAAAAAATTTAGGGTTGCGTAGAATCATCGATTTAGCAGGTTTGAACACACAGCCAGATGCTTATAGTTTAGGCTTTGTTTTAGGGCCAAGAATTAATGCTTCAGGAAGAATTGGTAAAGCTGATTTAGGAGCTACAATTTTATCAAGCGAATGTGAAATTGTAACTCAAGATATTGCTTTGCAATTAGAAGAATTCAATAAACAGCGTAAAGACATCGAAGCCAAAGTTTTAGAACAAGCAGTTGCAAGGCTTGAAAACGGGGTTGATGGTTTTAGTAAAAATGACCCGATAATTTTTGCTTTAGGCGATGATTGGCATCAAGGGGTAATTGGCATTATTGCTTCAAGATTGAAAGATTTGTATAATAAGCCGGTGGCAGTTTTGAGTTTAGATAAAAAAATTGGTAAAGCTAAGGCATCATGTCGTTCAATTACTGGAATTGATTTTGGGGCAAATATTTTGCAAGCAAGATTAGCAGGTTTGTTATTGGAAGGGGGAGGTCATGCTATGGCTGGGGGATTTAGTGTTAAGTTAGAAAAAATTGCCGAGCTTCACCAATTTTTTTGTCAAAAATTGCAAGATAAAGTTGCAGAATTATCTGCTCAAAATTTAGTTTATTTTGATCTTGAAATTGACATAGCACAATTGAATTTGGAATTATTAAAAGAGTTGTTAAAGCTAGAGCCATATGGGGTGGGTAATATGAAGCCAAGATTTTTGATTAAAGATGCTAAGAAAATTCGTAGCTCCTTAATTGGCTCAAAGCAAGAGCATATCAGTTGTATTTTTAGTGCCAAATCATTGTTGGGTTTTGACAATCAAATCAATGCTGTAGCTTTTCGTAGCAATAATACCAAATTAGGAGATCTCTTGCTTTCAGCAAAAACATCGCAAAGCTTAAACTTAATTGCTACCTTGAATATCAACAACTGGATGGGTGTTGAAAAAGTGCAAATGATGATTGAGGATATAATTTTATAAATTTGTAATTGGAAATTATATTTTGATCAACTAGATTTAAAAAATAAATTTAATTTGATAACAATGAATAATAATCAGAGATTAAATGCTAAAGATAATTTGCAGAATTTGCGAGTTTTTGGATTTATCTGGGCGTTAATTTTTTTAATCATCGCCTTTAAAACAAACTGGAATATTCTGGCAATAATTTTTGCAGTTTTTTTTAGCGTTATAAGTTTGCTTAAACCAGATTTTTTTGAGCGCAGTAAAATAATGCCCATATGGCTTAAGCTTGGCGAAGTAATTGGTAAAATAAATTCAAAAATAATTATTTTTGTAATGTTTTATTTTTTATTTACGCCGATTGGTTTGATTTTAAAAATAATGGGTAAGGATTTGTTGAAAAAAAAATTACAACCTAACTCCAAAAGTTATTTTATTCCACGCACACAAACGCTAAGCGATATGCGCAATCAGTTTTAAAAATGTTAAAAAAAATTATTAAACAATATCCAAAAATCACTAACTACATCTTGCTGACATTGGTGTTGTCAATATGTGGTATTTTGTTCTACAAGATCATAACTTTGGAAATTATTGGCGAAAAAAATAGCGATGAAAAATACAGTATTTTGGATAAAGTAATTCATAAAGTTAGGTGTAATGATGAACGCAATATTCGTTTACGCGAATTAAAACCTAATTTAAAAAATTATCGAGCTCCACCTCGTCAATATCCAACTCTTGAAAACAAACAATATTTATTGCAAACCGATGGCAATGGTTTTATAACTCCAGCTTTAATAAATAAAAATCCTGATTTGCAGATTTTTTTCTTGGGTGGATCAACTACTGAATGTGAAATGGTTGAAGAAAAATATCGCTTCCCATATTTGGTAGGAAGGATTCTTGAAGATAAGTTTAAAATAAAAGTTAACAGTGATAATGGTGCTAAAAGTGGGAATAATTCTTTGCATTCAATCAATATTTTGCTTAATAAATTAATGCCTTTTAACCCTGATATTGTAGTGATGATGCATAACATCAATGATCTATCAACCTTATTTTATGAAGGAACTTATTGGAATAAAAATAAAGTAATTGCCCCAATTAGTTGCGATTTAAAAAATAAAAGTAAGTATATTAAACAAGATCAATGGTCTGTAAACAAGGATTGGCAGGAACGAGTTTTGAATGACCCATCACAAGCACAAAAAATGATTTTGGATTTTAAACAAAATTTAAAAATTTTCATCGCTATTGCTAAAGCAAAAAATATTATTCCAGTGCTAATGACCCAAGCCAATCGTATTGAAAGTGATCAGGATTTTACAAATGAGCGAGGCGAAAAAGCTAGTAAGCTTTATCAGCAACAATATGTAAAATTTAATCAAGCAATTCGTGATGTTGCCAAACAAGAAAATGTGTGGTTGATTGATCTAGCAAAATTAATTCCAGCTGATGAAAAATATATTTACGATGTAGTGCATTTTAATCAAGCGGGAAGTGAGTTAGTGGCCAGTGAAGTTGCTAAAAGTTTAAGTGATTTAGTAACTAAACAAAAAACAACCAAACTAAATAAAACAAAATTAAACTAATTAAATTATAATTAAATTATGTCTTTTCTAAAAGAATTATGGAAATTTTTAAAAGCTCGTAAAAAATTTTGGTTGTTACCAATCATAATTATTATGCTCTTGCTTGGAGTGCTGATAATCTTTGCTCAAGGCTCAGCAGTTGCCCCATTCATTTACACATTGTTTTAAATTATGACTTATATCGTTGGCATTTCAGCATATTATCACGACTCAGCGGTAGCAATTTTAAAGGATGAGAAAATTATCTCAGCATGTCAAGAGGAGCGATTTACTCGCAAAAAACATGATAGTGCATTTCCAACAAATGCTTTAAAATATTGTTTGCAAGAAGCAGGAATTGCCTTGAATCAAGTTGATTATATTGGTTTTTTTGACAAGCCCTTTTTAAAATTTGAAAGACTTCTTGAAACTTATCTTGCAGAAGCACCACGTGGATATAGATCTTTTGCCATGGCAATTCCAACTTGGTTAAAAGAAAAATTATTTTTGAAAGATACCTTGCTTAATGAACTTGCTAAAATTCAATTAGGCGATAATGCTAGCAAAAAACAAATCAAAGAATTGAAAAAAAATCTCAGTGAAAAATTATTATTTGGTGAACATCATGGCTCACATGCTGGGAGTTGTTTTTATCCATCGCCATATAGCGAGTCAGCAATTTTAACAATGGATGGGGTCGGTGAGTGGACTACAACTGCCATAGCACATGGCAAAGATAATAAAATTAATTTTTTACAAGAAATTCATTTTCCACATTCGCTTGGTTTGCTTTACAGTGCTATTACTTATTTTACTGGATTCAAAGTTAACTCAGGGGAATATAAAGTGATGGGTTTGGCACCTTATGGTCAACCCAAATATGTTGATTTAATCAAACAAAATTTAATTGATATCAAAGACGATGGTTCATTTCGTCTGAACATGAAATATTTTAATTACACTACTGGCTTAACGATGACCAGTAAATATTTTGATCAATTATTGCAAAGATCACCGCGTAATTCTGAAGCTCAGTTAACGCAATTTGAAATGGATTTAGCCAGATCAATTCAAGATGTAACTGAAGAAGTTGTAATAAAACTAGCTAGAACTGCTCAGAAATTAACAGGTTCTAAAAATTTAGTGATGGCTGGTGGAGTTGCCTTAAACTGTGTGGCTAATGGCAAATTATTGCAAGAAAAAATATTTGATAATATTTGGGTTCAACCTGCTTCTGGGGATGCTGGAGGGGCATTAGGAGTGGCTCAAAATATTTATTATGATCATCTAAATAAAACGCGCAAAGTTGATAAAAATCATGACTCAATGCGTGGCTCTTATTTAGGCATTAAATATTCAAATCAGCAAGTTAAGGAATATCTTGATAGCATTAACGCTAAATATGTTTTTATCGAAGATTTTGAGGAGTATTGCCTCAAGCTTGTTGAATATTTAACGCAAGATAAAGTAATTGGTTGGCATCAAGGGCGAATGGAATTTGGACCACGGGCCCTTGGAGCCAGAAGCATTATTGGCGATGCTCGAAGTCAAAAAATGCAATCAATAATGAATTTAAAAATTAAATATCGTGAATCTTTTCGCCCCTTTGCCCCAGCGATTTTGCGTGAAAGAGTTACTGATTATTTCGAAATTGACGATATCGATAGCCCATACATGCTAATGGTTGCACAAGTAAAAAAATCTTTGCAAAAAGCGATGACGAAGGATCAAGAAAATTTATTTGGAATTGAAAAATTAAATATTGTTCGCTCACAAATCCCAGCCGTTACCCACGTTGATTACTCAGCAAGAATTCAAACGGTGAGTGATAAAACTAATCCAAGATTTTATCAATTATTAAAAACTTTTGAAAATAAAACAGGTTGCCCAGTTTTAATTAACACTTCTTTCAATGTGCGTGGCGAGCCAATTGTTTGTTCACCACAAGACTCATATCGTTGTTTTATGCGCACACAAATGGATGTTTTGGCAATTGAAAATTTTATTCTTCTTAAAAGCGATCAACCCAAATATCAAGATGACCAAGATTGGCAAAAAACTTTTGAATTAGATTAGTAAAAATATCTTGTTTAATTTATCATTTATTAAGTGGAAATGGCGTTATCCAGAATTTTACTTTTTATTAGTTTTTAATTTTTTTACCTTATTTTCAAGATTTTTTAGAAAAGCTTCTGCTCCTTCATTATCAATAGAGGCATTGAACTCTGAGCGTTGGGTTTCAATAAGGCTAATCCCTTCAGCGATGAAGTCTAAAACATAAAGCTTGCCATCTCTTTTCTTAACCCGAAAATCAGTGAGAATTGGCTCATCTGAATCTCTGGGAATAAATTCACCACGAGCAATGTAAAAACTATTTTGTTTTTCAACTTCATTTACGCTGAATTTTTTGCCATTGTAATTTTTGAATTTTGGACCATAAGTGTTGATCATAAAATCACGATAGAGTTGAATAAACTCTTTCTTTTGAAGATCTGTCAGGTTTTTATAATTTTTGCCAAGAACAAATTTGGCAATCCATTCTGAGTCAATTACTTTATCAATTTCATTGATAATTTTTTCGCGTTTTTTGGCTTCGCTTAAAGTTTTTTCATTGGCGATATTGATGATTTGACTGCCAACATTTTCAATAAAAATTTTCACTTCACTTTCTTCGCTAGACTCAGCAAAGGCAACGGATGAGGCAATTGATGAAGAATAAAAAAAGCAGATTAAGATAAATTTACTAAAGTTTTTTTTGATCATAATATTTTGAATTGTTAGAACGAATATTTATTTTTGGATCTCTCGAGCTCTTTTCTGAAGATATGCAAAACGAATTGTGGCATAAGGATCAAATGAATCTTGACGGATATCATCAATAATGTCAATTAAACTTTCACGGGTATCAATTGAGTATAATGAACTAGTGGCAATTATAAATTGATTATCAATTAAATCATGGTTTCCGCCAATCTCTAAGGCGTTGAAACTTAAGGGGTTGATGGCTTTATCGATAGCCCAGCCTGAAAAATCTCGAGTTGTACTTGGCCCAATAATGGGAAGCATCAGAAATGAGCCTTGGTCGAGATTGTAATAGCCTAGGGTTTGACCAAGATCTTCAAAGTGATATGTTATTCCTTTGGATTGAGCGATGTTAAACAATCCACCAACGCCAAGGGTGGAGTTAATTAGAAAAGTTGAAAAAGTTGCTAAACCATTATCAATTTTGCCTTGAGCAAATGAATTAACAGCTGAGATTGGTAAAGATAAATTTGATAAGAAATTACGAACTAATTTACGAGCAGGATTGGGAACGGTTTTGCGATATGTTTTGGCAACATGTTCGAAAAAATAGCGATCAAAGGTTTCGTTAATAGCAAAAATTTTGCGATTAATTTTTTCATAAGGATCACTAATTTTAACGGTGGTAACTGGTTTATAGGATTCAAACTCATGATCTTCATTTTTTTGAGTAGGAAGGCGTGATGATGAATAATTTTGAGGTTTAGCATGGCATAAAGCATTACAAAAGAATAAAACTAAAAATGTGAGAAGAAATTTTTTAGACATTATTTTTTTAGTTGTTGTCAATAGCTTGTTTGCTGTTAATTTTATCAATAAGCTGTTGAGCTTTGTCTTTTGAATTGGGGTCTAAATTGATTAAATCTTCAAGAATTTTTTTACTTCTTGCAAAACGATTTTGCAGGAAATAACAATAGGCTAGCTGATAGTGTGTGTCGAAGTGATGAGGCCAAAACTTTTGTATAAATTTAAAGCGAAAAGTTGCATCAGCAATATTGCCATTTTCAAGATGTTTTAAGCCAAGATGGTAATTGGTCTGTAATAAATTTTTGGATTTCTCTTTAATAATTTCGATTTCTTTTTTAACAATTTCAAACCTATTGCCCAGAAAAAAAACTACTGAGCTGGATTTTTCCTTGAAAAAATTAGCAATTGCTTCAGCTTTACCAATTTTGTTTTTAGTATTCTTGGCTTTGTCTGAGCTATTGAACGAGTTGTTTTTTTCAGTTGAAGTTTGCGTAGAATTGGTATTGTTTTCCATATAATTTTTTACCAAAATAAATTAAGGCATTTTTTGAAATAATGATAGCAAAAGCAAAGCAATTTTTTAATCAATTTTTTTTAAAATTAAATAGTCAATTTGCCAATTAAGTGTAAAATTTTGCCGTGAATTATGCAAGTTTTTTTTGTAAAAATCTCTTTGATTTTGGAAATTATTTTTTAACAATATTTCTTTATGATTGTTATCATGAAGTTGCGAATAATTTGCTCCAATTTTTTTAATATTTTTAAGAGCAGAAATTTGGTTGGGAAATTGTTGACTAAATTGATTATGATAAGTTTTAATAAGTTGTAATTGAGTTTTTTGAAAAGCTTCTAAAATTTCTTGATAATCAATAAAATTGTTTAAAAAAAATGGATTATCTTTTTTTAAATCATTAAAGCTTTTTGCGCTGGGAATGGCTATGGCAAAGACTGCTGAGTTTTTAAGAATTTGCGAAATTTTTTTTATACTATCACTAAAATTATTCAGCCAATGCAGTGCAAAAGATGATAAAATTAAATCAAATTGATGATCTTTGAAGGGAAGATTTTCAATATCGGCATTAATTTTATAGGAATAATTTTTAGAATTTTTAAGCATTGTAAAACTTAAATCAACTTCATAAAAAAAATTATTTAAAATATGGTTATTAATTAATTTAAATTGTCTAAACTTATTACCAATTAAGCCTGTGCCAGAGCCAAGATCAAGGATTTTTTTATTTTTGAAATGATTGGTTGATATCACGAAATTTATTTGTTCAAAAAGATTGTCGACAGCAAATTTTTGAACTTCGGCATGTTCCTCGTAGAAACTACTGTTTTTTGTAAAATTATTTTGAATTATTTTTTTATTTAACAAACTCACTAATTTATTTTATTTTTTTATAGTATTTTTTTCAATCAAATCAACAATATGCTCAACTAAATTATCACCTGTTGCTTTATGATCGGGAAGACCATTGAGATAAACATTATGTCGATTATTTGCCCCACCGGTAATGCCAATTTTGGTGTGTGAAGCTTCGCCAAGACCATTAACAACGCAACCCAGTATTGAGACAGTGATCGGCTCTTTGATGTGATTAACTCTTTTTTCAACTTCCTCAACAGTTTTAATTACATCAAAACCTTGGCGAGCACAAGATGGGCAAGAAATTATCGTTACCCCATATTCGCGTAAACCCAGAGATTTAAGGATTTGATAAGCAACTTTGATTTCCTCAACTGGATCTGCTGAAAGTGAAATACGCATGGTGTCACCAATTCCCATAAGTAATAAATTTCCCATGCCAATTGCCGATTTAATAGTTCCTGCAAATTGACTTCCTGCTTCAGTAATTCCAATATGCAAAGGGTAATCACAAATTTTCGCTAATTGTTGATAACTTGCCACAGCAAGAAAAATATCAGATGCTTTTACACTAATTTTAAAATTAAAAAAATCATGATCCTCAAGAATTTTAATGTGACGCTGAGCTGATTCAACAAGTGCTTCAGGGGTGGGAGTACGATATTTTTGCAAAAGATCATTTTCTAAAGATCCAGCGTTTACGCCGATGCGAATCGCACAGCCATAGTCTTTAGCACAATTAATGACTTCACGAATTTTTTCTTTTGAACCAATATTTCCCGGATTAATTCTTAAGCATTTTGCCCCAGCTTTTGCTGATTCGATAGCTCTACGATAATGAAAATGAATGTCAGCAATAATGGGAATAGGGCAGTTGGGAATAATTTGCGTTAAAGCTTGCGATGATTCCTGATCTGGTACGGAAATTCGCATCAACTGTGCACCAAGTTCATAGCATTCGTTAACTTGTCTAATTGTTCCTTGGATATCGGTGGTTTTGGTGTTGGTCATCGATTGCACTGAAATATCAGCATCTCCGCCAATCTTAACATCACCAACTTGAATTTGACGAGATTTGCGACGGTTGATTATGCGGTATGGTCGATTGGCATTAATATCGGTCATAATAAATTGGCTTAAATTTATGCAATTTATGCAAGGTTATTAAAAAATTAAATGTAATTAAGATGTTAATCAAAAATTTAAAATTATTCAAAAAATTTATCAAAAATTTTATTGATTTCAGGTAAATTTTTTTTAATTAATGAATCAAGATCTAAGTGATTTAATTGACATAAGGAAGCAATGCTTGTGAAGTCTGCAAAGCCAGAACCACTGTAGTCAAGATAGTCTTTAATTTTTGGTATTTTAAGGTAACTTAAAACAACAAGCAAGCGAAAAAAAATTGGTGAAAATTCTTGTTTAAGATCTTCAATGTTAAGATTTGTTAATTCTTTAAGAAAACTATTGTCAATTGTTAGCAATTGTTTAGAAGTAGTAAAACTTTTTATTTTCTCCTTAAAATCACTAAGATTATTAAAGAAATCTTGATAAAAAAATTCTAAATTTTTTTCATTTAGTTTGAAAATATCAGACCAGATTTCTGGATTTGATTTATCTAGGCGAAAGGCATTGTTAATAAATTGATGGTGATGTTTTTTTGGCGAAAATTCTGCGCATAAAAACGCTAAAAATTGCGGAAGATGAGAAGTTAGGGCATATATCTCATCATGATGACTTGGCGATAGTTCAATAATATTTGCTCCAATATTTTTGATAATTTCTTTAACAATTTTAACTGAATCAAGGTTGTGGTAATTGCAAATTATGAATTTTTTTTGAAAAAATAGATCGCTATTGGCATGCAAATAGCCAGATTTATCAGAACCTGCAATGGGATGACAACCAATAAAATTAGGAATTTGTTTTAATAATTTTTTATCAAAATTTTTTATTGAACCAAGGTCAATTACTAAATTTTTTTTATCAAGATGATTAGCTAATTGCTGGAAAACTTGTTGATAATTTTTTAAAGGACAAGCAATAACTATTAGATCAAAATCAGCAATATTGCTATCAATTAGCGTAAAACCATCAATAATTTTTTGTTCTGAGGCATTATCAATAGCATCAAGATCTTCGTCATAGGCAAATATTTGCTGAGCCAGATTATTCTTACGAATTGCCTTTGCAAAAGATCCACCAATTAAACCAAGTCCGATGATAAGAATTTTTTTTATAGTAAAATTTTTCATTTTTTTTCAAAAAAGTTTTGACATTAAAAAATTTGTTTTTATTAATTTAGATAAATAAATTTTAGTTATAAAATTTTTTTTAAATTTATTTAATCTATCAATGAAAAAAATAATATTATTTTTAACCATTTTTTTAACAATTACGGCTTGTCAGAATAAGGTTGTAGATATTAAAAGTCCATGCGTTTCTTTGGAAGGAGGACCTTGTGGTCCAAAAAAACCAATAAATGATTGGTGGTTAAAAAATCAAAACAATACCAAAACAAATTCTAATTCTAATTCTTAAAATTTATGTCTGATTATTCATCATCATTTGCAAGTAGAGCCAAATCTGGCAATAGTTTTAAATCTATACTTGACAAAAAAACAGAAATGTCTGCAACACCAATTCAATCAGCGATTGATGCTGGAAATGCTAAAAAAAATTTGAAAAAAATTGATCCAACCAAAAAAGCATTATCAGATTTAATTTATTTAGTCAAAGGTGTAGATGCTGGAAGAAATGCTTGGTATTATGTTTTGGTTGATCGTGTTAAACTACAACTATTTTTAAAAGCTTTAAATGATGATATAATTCACCTTGAAGAATATGGAGTAATCTTGTATTCAGCTTATGGCGATGAACCACCTCAAGATATTACTGATAAACTTAAAGATGAATACGGTATTGAGGAATAATCCAAAAACACCACTCGTAAGCCTCGTCAAAAAAAATGCCAAAAAGCACTTTTAGAATTCAAAAAATAAACTGCAAACTGCCAAAACAAATTATCAAAATTAGTGGCAATATTTTAAACTGCAAACATCACAAAACCCTAATTTTGTTGTTGATTTAAGAATTACTGTGGTCTTTTTTATCCAAATTCCTTGCCATATTTTTATTTTAAAATTTTTTAACATTTGATCTTGACATAGTCTCATAAAAAAAAATAAAATAGATCAAAATATTTAATTAATTAAATTACTATCAAAATGAAAAACCTAAAACTCTTTGCCATTATATTTTCAGCAGTTTTTATTGGCTTTATATCGGCATTATCTTTTTCGCAAATTCAGGTTAAAGCTATAAAATTTGATGACTCAAAAATTACTAAAAAAAACTCAGATTTTTTAGAGCAAGTTATCAAAAGGGTTAAGAAAGATTATGTTGAAGAAAAGAGTGACGATCAATTGGCTGAATTTGCTGCAAGTGGAATTCTTTCTGCTCTTGATCCACATTCGTCATATTTAAATGATGAAGCATTACGTGAAATTAATGTTCAAACTAAAGGTGAGTTTGGCGGTCTGGGAATTGAAATTACGCAAGAATCTAATGTTATCAGAGTTATTTCAGCAATTGAAGATACCCCTGCATTCAAGGCTGGAATTAAAGCTGGAGATTATATTTTTAAAATTAATGATAAAAATGCTATAGGTTTATCGATTGAAGAGGTTGTTAAAAAATTACGTGGTAAACCGGGAACCTCGGTTAAAATTACGCTGTTACGCAAAGGAGAAAAAGAGCCATTAAATAAAAGTTTAACTCGTCAGATTATTAAAGTTAGAGCTGTAAAATCAGCTCAATTCAAGGATATAGCTTATATCAAAATTAACACCTTTTCTGAGCAAGCTTTTCTTGGTTTAGAAAATGAATTAAATAAATTAAAACAAAAAATTGGTCTAAAAAACATTAAAGGTTTGGTTTTGGATTTAAGAAATAATCCTGGGGGTCTTTTGGATCAGGCAATTAAAATTAGTGATGCGTTTTTACCTAAAGATTCGGTTATCGTTTCAATCAAGGGTAGAAGCATTGAAGAACGCGAATATCGCGATGCTCAAGATGAAGTTCTGCTTCCTAATTTACCAATTGTGGTATTGATAAACGAAGGTTCGGCTTCAGCATCTGAAATTGTTGCAGGAGCGTTGCAAGACAATAAAAGAGCGGTAGTGATGGGTGTCAAATCTTTTGGTAAGGGTTCGGTGCAATCGGTGATTCCTTTGGGCGAAAAACAAGGTGCACTTCGTCTCACCACCTCTCTTTATTACACTCCTAGTGGCAAATCAATTCAAGCTCATGGTATAGAGCCAAATATTGTTCTAAGTAATGCTAAAATTGAAAAACAAATTGATAAATTTGACCGTGATTCTGAAGCAGATTTGAAGGGTCATATTGAAGTTCAACTGCAACAAGCCATAGAGGAAGCTAAAAAAGAACAGCTTGGCGATGATAATTTAGAGCTTTACTCTCAGGATTATCAATTGGCAAGAGCGATTGATTTAATTCGTGGTGTAGCAGTTTTTAGTCAAAAAGTCCAGTAAAATAATTGATCTTTGTTGTTATTGGTTTTAATTTTTTTTTAACTAGTTTTAATATAAGTTATGTTTTTTAAACAAAGTAAAAAACTTATCAAAGCATTGATAATTTTATTTTCTTTGGCGATTAGTAGTAAGTCTTTTGCTCAAGATAATCAAGACTTTGTTATTGCTAAAGTTAATAACAAAATCATCACCAATTCACAGGTTCGCTCAAGACTGCGTTATGTTCAAATTACCGCTAATTTTAAAATTAATAATTCTGCCGAGCAAAAAATTTTGCTCGAACAAATTATTGATAAAATGATCGATGAAGAGTTGTTTTTGCAAGAAGCTGAAAAATTAAAAATTGAAATTAGTGAAAATGAAATTAATCAAGCTCTTGAAACAATTGCTTTAAAGCGAAAACAAAATATTGTTCAATTTAAATTATTTCTCAGTAAAAATTCGGTAAATTTAAAGCAATTTTCGCGTTTTGTTGAAGCTCAAATTGCTTGGGAAAAGATTGTTGAAAGTGTTTTTGTTAATAAAATAAAAGTCAGTGATATTGAAATCGAGGAATTATTGGAACAAGGTGGATTAAGAGCTGATAAACGTAAGTTTCTAATTTCTGAAATGGTTGTTTTAAAGAACTCTAAAAATTCTAATAGTGAAGAGTTTGTGAACAAAATTTATCAAGAATTGCTTGGAGGAGCAAATTTTAAAGAAATGGTTCGACAATTTTCGGTTAGCTTGACTGCACAAAATGATGGCGAAATTGGCTGGGTTGGGCAAGGAGATGTTGATTCAAAAATTTATCAAGCCATAAATACCCTTGCTAAAAACTCATATTCAAAACCAATTTTATTGAATGATGGTTATCATATTTTTAAACTACTCGATGCTAAAGTTGAAAAAAATATTGATGAAAAACAAGGTAGTGTTGCTAAAAATATTATTACTAGAAACAAGTTAAATAATATGGCTAAGGGATATCTGATGGATATTAGAAAAAAAGCTTTTGTCGAGATTTTATAATTTATTTTCTAATAGTAATTGCTTTTGTTAATTTTACAAAATCAGTAATTGTTAGTTGTTCAGCGCGAAGCTTTGGATTGATTTGGCAATTTTCAAGGATTTGAATTGTCTCATTTGCTAATAAATTTTTTAAGCTAGATTTAAGCATTTTTCGACGTTGTGAGAAGGCGTTAGCAACAACTCTTTCTAGTTTTTCAAAGTCAATTTCTGGATCAATTTTAGCTTTGGGAATTAATTCAACAATTGCTGAAAGAATTTTAGGTGGTGGAGTAAAAACATTTTGATGAACCGTAAAAAGCATTTTGGTGTGGCAATAAAAATTAGCCATAACTGCAAGTCTTCCAAAATGATTATCGTTAGTTTTGGCGATGATTCTTTCAACAACTTCTTTTTGAAGCATTAAATGCATTGAAGCGATATGTTGCGATATTTTAAGCCATTTTATCAATAAAACAGAGCCAATATTGTAGGGTAAATTAGCAATAATTTTAAATTTTTCTTGATGCTTTATTTCGTCAGCAAAAATTTCTAACTCGTTGATCTTAATTGCATCGCCATGAATGATTTCAAAATTTTTATCGCGATAATGACTTTTAAGTTCATTCAATAATTCAATGCATCGCTGGTCTTTTTCAATTACAACTAATTTTTTGGGATTGGCTTCAAGAATTGAGCGAGTAAGAGTTCCAGCACCTGCACCAATTTCTAAAATACTATGCTTTGATAAATTATTTACACATCGCACAATTTTATCAGTAAAATTTAAATCCAAAATAAAATTTTGCCCAAGTGATTTTTTGGCATTAAGCTGGTATTTATCAATTAATTGAGCAGGGCTTGGAACTGATGAGTTATGGCTCATTTATAATCAGTTTTTTATTGACTAAAGTAATTCTTCAATCGGATCAAAATAATGATGATTTAGAGAATTAGCAACTTGTTCGTGAGTAACTTTTCCAGCATAAATATTTAGTCCTGCTAGCAGATTTTTATCTTCACCTAAAGCTTTTTTATAGCCTTTGTTAGCAATTGCTAAAGCAAAGGGTAGGGTGGAATTTTCTAAAGCTTGTGTTGAAGTTCGAGCAACCGCTCCAGGCATATTGGTAACGCAGTAGTGAATAATTCCATCAACTTCATATGTTGGATTGCTATGCGAAGTTGGACGACTTGTTTCAAAGCATCCACCTTGATCAATTGAAATATCAACCATTACCGCACCTTTTTTCATTTTCTTAACAGTTTTGCTCGAAACTAATTTGGGAGCAGTTGCCCCTGGAATTAGAACTGAACCAATTACTAAATCAGCATCAATAACACTTTTTTCGATATTTTCAATTGAAGCGTAAAGAATAGTTGCACTATTGCCAAAGATATCGCATAAATATCTGATTCGTGGCAAAGATTTTTCAAGAATAATAACATCTGCACCAATACCAATAGCAACTTTGGAAGCATTTGTTCCAGCAACTCCTCCACCGATAATTACAACATTGGCCTTATCAACCCCGGGAACTCCACCAAGCAAAACACCTCTTCCACCTTGAGATTTTTCAAGTGATTTTGCTCCTGCTTGAATCGATAATTTTCCTGCAACTTCTGACATTGGTGCAAGAAGAGGCAAAGATTTATCAACGGCCGTAACAGTTTCAAAAGCAATTGCCACACATCCTGAATTCATAAGAGATTTAGTAAGCTCTGGTTCGGCTGCGAGATGAAGATAAGAAAAAATAATTTGATTTTTTTTAATCATTGCGCATTCAGATTTTTGAGGCTCTTTAACTTTAAAAATCATTTCAGCTTTGTCATAAACTTCTTTAGCTGAATTAACAATTTTTGCTCCTGCGTTTTCATATTGCTCGTCAGTATAATCAATGCCAAGTCCAAGTGATTTTTCAACTAGCACTTGATGACCTGCGCTAACTAACTCTCTAGCTCCAGACGGGGTGATTGCACAACGATATTCGTGATCTTTAATTTCTTTAGGTATACCTATAATCATAAAACTCCTATGTTAATTTATTTAATTCAATTATTTTTTAATAATTTTATTTAGACGAATAATATTACTTTCGTTTGAAGTAATACTCGGGAAAAGTTCGTAATCAAATTTAAAATTTTTTTTACTTTCCGTAATTTCGGATTTTAAATTCTTTCCTTTTAAAAATAAACAAAAACCATCATCTTTTAAAAATTTAATGTTATATTCAAGTAATTTAGGTAATGGTGCAAGAGCTCTGGAAACAATGCAATCATAGCTTTGGTCATCGAGATCTTCCAATTTTGAATTAGTAATAAAAACTCGGTTACTCGATAATAATTTGGCTTCGTGTAAAAATTCACATTTACGAAATGATTTTTCAACTAAATGAATTTCTTTAAGACCAAGAATTGACAAGACTATTCCAGGAAGACCTGCTCCTGAGCCAAAGTCAGCAAATTTTAAATTATAATTATCAATAAATTTTAGCAATTGTGCACAATCAAGTATATGCCTTTCCCAAATATTTTCAATGGTTGAGTTACCAATAAAATTATAATTTTGGTTTTTACTTAATAATAAACTTACAAAATCTGCTAGTTTTTTTTCTTGTAAAGTTGATAATTCGCAAAATTTTTTTAACTGGTTAAAAGAATCATGTTTTTTTTGATCAATTGTAATCATTAAATTAAAAAAAATGTTAAATTTAAAAAAATTAAAAGTTAGTTATAAGCAATAAATTTCTAGTTTCAACGTTTTTTTTAATTAAATAAAAAATCTTTTACTTGACGCTTAATCGATAAGAATTTAAAAATTACTTAATTAAAAATAATATAAATTTAATTTATCAAATTATGAAAATTTCTTCCAAAGTAAAAAAAATTTTATCTTGCTACGAAAGCGATAATGTTGGAACTAAAACCAATCTTGCTAGAATCCTGATGACAGGGAAACTAGCAGGGACGGGGAAGATGGTGATATTGCCTGTTGATCAGGGTTTTGAACATGGTCCAGATCGCAGTTTTGCAATAAATCCTGAAGCATATGATCCTCATTATCACTACGATTTAGCAGTTGAAGCAGGGCTTAACGCCTATGCTGCTCCACTTGGTATGCTTGAAGCAGGTGCTGATAGTTTTGCTGGCGAAATTCCAACAATTATAAAAATAAATTCTTCTAACTCACTACATAATGGTGGTACCGCTCCACATCAAGCTACAACTGCTTCAGTAAAAGATGCCTTACGTTTGGGCTGTAGTGCAATTGGCTTTACGATTTACCCGGGGTCAGATGCTGCATTTGATATGTTTGAAGAAATTCGTGAATTATCTGAAGAAGCTAAATCATATGGTTTAGCTGTAGTTGTTTGGTCTTACCCACGAGGTGGAGATTTATCAAAAATTGGCGAAACTGCGATTGATATTTGTTCCTATGCTACACATATTGCAGCCTTGCTGGGAGCTCATATTATTAAAGTTAAACCTCCGACTCAAGCACTGGAAAATTTTGAGGCTATTAAGGTTTTTGAAAAATTAAAAATACCGGTTAATACTCTTGAAGAAAGAATTAAGCATGTTATGAAATCAGCATTTGCAGGAAGAAGAATCGTGGTATTTTCAG
>JBJTWJ010000025.1:0-18118 GCA_046081665.1 Alphaproteobacteria bacterium
CAGGCAAAGGCTGTTGGTCAGAAGGAGGAGGGGGGGCGCTAGGGGGTAGTAGATAATACAATCTATTAAGCGCACAACTGGAAAAAATCATGTTGATCACGTTAGCGCAATTGCAGAAAAATCTTAATTTGTTATTTATTGCCGAAATAACTTATACCATTTCCCATCTTTAAATAAAATTATAACAAAATATTTTTGCCAGTCGCGCTAAAGCGACGATCGCGTTTTTTAGATAAAAATCTTTAAAAAATGAAGCTGTATATCCATACAGCTGAGGCTCGTGTCGCTCGCGTTAGCGCGACTGAAAAATTTTTTTAGAGATTTTTAGCCAAAAATATGAAGTTAGAATTTTATATTTTCTTAAAACTTTAAAGATGGGAAATGGTATTATATGATTTTCGAAATTAAATGCTGAATTTAATTTGGAAAATAATAATAGACATAAAAAAAGGTGATCAAAAGATCACCTTTTTTTAGTATTTGAGTGCTATAATTTTGATTAGAACATTCCGCCACCACCCATTCCAGGCATTCCTGCAGGAGCGCCATGAGAATGTGCATTATCTTCTTTTTTTTCAATAATAGCGCATTCAGTAGTAATTAATAGCGCTGCGACTGAAGAAGCGTCTTGAATTGCTGTACGGACAACTTTAGTTGGGTCAACAATACCAGCTTTAAACATATCACCATACTGATTATTTTGAGCATCATAACCATATGAAGAATCTGCTTTTATTAAAACCTCGTTACAAATTACTGCGCCGTCAAATCCAGCATTTTCAGCAATCTGTTTAATTGGAGCTTTAACAACTTGTCTAATTAATTTTATACCAACATTTTGATCTTCATTGGCACCTTTAATCTTGTCAAGAACTCGACCAGCATATAATAAAGCTGAACCGCCACCAGCAACAATGCCTTCTTGCATTGCAGCACGGGTTGCAGCAAGAGCATCATCAACACGATCTTTCTTTTCTTTAACTTCAACTTCAGTAGCTCCACCAACTTTAATGATAGCAACACCGCCAGATAGTTTAGCAAGTCTTTCTTGAAGTTTTTCACGATCATAATCAGATGTGGTCTCTTCAATTTGTGATTTAATTGATGCACAACGAGATTTGACGTCTGGTGATTTACCAGCGCCATCAACAATTGTTGTATTTTCTTTATCAATTATTATTTTTTTGGCTTGACCTAATTGCTTTAAATTAACACTTTCAAGTTTCATGCCAAGATCTTCAGATATTAATTGTCCGCCAGTTAATATTGCAATATCCTCCATGATTGACTTTCTGCGATCTCCAAAACCCGGGGCTTTCACTGAGGCAATTTTTAAACCGCCACGAAGTTTGTTAACAACTAATGCTGCCAAAGCTTCTCCTTCAACATCTTCGGCAATTATTAAAAGTGGACGACCCGACTGAACCACCGCTTCAAGCATTGGTACCATTGGTTGTAAATTAGAAATCTTTTTTTCAAAGAGTAAAATGTATGGATTTTCCATTTCAACCGTCATTTTATCTGGATTAGTAATAAAATATGGCGATAAATAACCACGATCAAAATTCATACCTTCCACAACATTTACCTCAAAATCAAGACCTTTGGCTTCTTCAACGGTAATTGGGCTATCAGGACCAACTTTTTGTACAGCTTCAGCGATCTTGCTTCCAACCTCAGAATCTCCATTAGCAGAAATAGTGGCAACTTGTGCTATCTCTTCTTTGTTGCTAACTTTTTTACTCATTTTGCCGAGCTCTTTTACAATTGCTTCTACAGCTAGATCAATACCGCGTTTTAGATCCATAGGATTAATTCCTGCGGCAACTTGCTTAACACCTTCTTTAACAATAGATTGCGCTAAAACTGTTGAAGTTGTGGTGCCGTCACCAGCTACATCATTAGTTTTTGAAGCAACTTCTTTAATCATTTGCGCTCCAAGATTTTGAAATCTATCAGCAAGCTCAATTTCCTTAGCAACAGTTACTCCGTCTTTAGTAATTCTAGGTGCACCGAATGATTTTTCAATTACCACATTGCGACCTTTGGGACCTAAAGTTATTTTTACTGCGTTTGCAATAATATCTACACCCTCAACAATCTTGGTACGGGCGTCAGTTCCAAATAAAATTTCTTTTACAGACATAGTTTTTTCTCCTTAATTTGATATAAATTATTTTTTTTCTACAATTGCCAATATATCTGATTCTTTCAGTATAATTAGCTCTTTATTTTCAAACTTAATTTCAGTTCCACCCCATTTAGCAAAAAGAATATGGTCTCCAACTTTAACATCGAGATGTATTCTTTTACCATGATCGTCACGAAGACCATCCCCTACTGCTATAACTTTACCCTCAACTGGCTTTTCTTTTGCAGTGTCGGGAATAATAATGCCTCCAGCGGTTTTGCTTTCAGCTTCGAGTCTTTCAATTAGAACTCTATCATGTAAAGGTTTTACTTTCATTTTTTTAGTTAATTGGTTAAAGAAAAAATAAATTAAATATTAAGATGTACAAATTTAAAGTTTTAAAAAATATAAAACTCTAATACCAAATCCCATCTTTAAAAGTTTTAAAAAAAATAAAATTCTAACTTCATCTTTTTGGCTAAAAATCTCTAAAAAGCCTCAGCTGTATGGATATACAGCTTCATTTTTTAAAAATTTTTATCTCAAAAATCGTGTCGTTGCGTTAGCACGACCTAAAAAAACTTCGTTGCCTAAAGGCACGACTCTTAAAAATATTTTGTTATAATTTTATTTAAAGATATTGATTTGGTATAACTTTGTATCAACGCCAAACTTGCAACTATAGCTGTATCAACTTTTAATATTCTTTTGCCAAGAGAAATATTAACAAGATTTTTTTTAGAATAAAATTGTTTAAACTCTGCAGAACTATATCCGCCTTCAGGTCCAACAAAAACAATAATTTCTTGGCATTTGTTAAATAAATCATCAGCTTTTAATTTTGCTAAAACCTCATTAGCATCACTGGAATTAGAAGACTCATCGGCTAAAATCAATAATTGATTTTTTTCATCTAATTTATCTAAAAAATCGCTAAGTTTTGCAACTGCCATAATCTCAGGAACATCAACTCTCTCGCACTGCTCACAAGCTTCTTTAACATTGGCAAAAAATCTTTGTTCGTTAAATTTATCAATGATGCTATGCTGAGTTATTAAAGGTTGGAATTTAATCACCCCAAGCTCTGAAGCCTGAAGGGCAATTCTTTCAAGATAATTACTTTTAACCAAAGCGAAGGCCAAAGTTATTTTGCTACTTTGTGAAAAGTCACAAGTTTTTTTTAGAATTTTTAAAGTTAAAGATTTTTTATCAATAGCAATAATTTCACTGAGAAATTCACCGCTTTTGCCATCGAAAATATAAATCTGCGAGGCAATTTTCTGCCTCATAACATTAATCAAATAATTGAAATGATTATGTTGATCATCTTTATAAATTTTTACTTGCTGATCTAAAAAATTAGTGGTTAAATTATCTTTAGTTAACTCTAATTGAGTTTGTGAAATATCAATAGCTTCAAACTTAGATTTATTTAATTCAATATAAATTCTAATTTTTTTCATTATTTATCAAATTTAATTCATGCACTTAGTTACTCTAACCAATATCTTAATAATCGGAATTTTGTCAGCGATTTTACTAAATTTTTTTTTCAAAAAGGATCGCCAAAATATCAAAGAAAAAACTCGCTTTAACTCTTTGCCCAAACATTATAGCTATTGCTTCATATTATGGGTTATGATTTTTGAAATAATCATTTTTTCAAGCAATATTTCACAATTACTAAAATTAATTTACTCGTTAATTATTGTTATCTCAACAATAATTTTAATAAACTTTGCCTATCGCCAAAATTTTAACGCTAAAAAACATTTTGAAAAATTTGGTGTAGGAATTTTGGCTTTAAGCGCATCAATTGGCATAGCCATAACAATCATCATCACCTTAATTATTTTTTTTGAAAGTAGCAAATTTTTTGAATTAGTTAACATTCAAGATTTTTTATTTGGTCTGAGCTGGAATCCGCAAATGGCAATCGCTAGCGAGCAAGAAGTTGGCAAAAGTGCATTTGGCATAATTCCAGTTTTTTTAGGAACAATATTAATCATGCTTATTGCCATGATAGTAGCCATTCCTATTGGAATTATTTGTGCAATTTATTTAGCGATGTATGCCCAAAAAAATACTCGCAACATTTTAAAACCCGTTATTGAAATTCTAGCAGGCGTTCCAACTGTTGTTTATGGCTATTTTGCAGTAATTGCCATCGCTCCGCTATTTAGAAATTTTTTAGCAATATTTAGCATTGAAATCTCAACTGAAAGTGCTTTAACCACTGGTTTCGTTATGGGGATTATGATAATTCCATTTATTTTATCACTCAGCGATGATGCCATCAACTGCGTTCCCCAAACCCTTAAGGACGGAGCATTGGCTTTAGGAAGCACTCAAAGCGAAATGATTAAAAAAGTTGTTATTCCCTCAGCTATGCCTAGCATAATCGGAGCAATAATTTTAGCGGTTTCAAGAGCCATTGGCGAAACTATGATTGTTGTAATGTCTGCAGGATTAGTTGCCAAATTAACTTTCAATCCCCTTGAATCAGTTACCACCGCAACTGCTCAGATTGTTACTCTACTAGTTGGCGATCAAGAATTTAACAGCCCTAAAACTCTGTCTGCATTTGCACTGGCATTGGTTTTATTTATTTTCACCTTTATCCTCAACATAATAGCCTTGGTGATCATAAAAAATTTTAAAAAAAAATATAGTTAGATCAAGATTATGGTATTGCATAATTAGATAACATCGCTAAAATTCCTAGCTTTAAAGCTTATTAAAGAACAAAGCTCTGTTTTGAAGAACTTAAGCAAAGATAAATTTTTCAACAAAAAAATAAATTAACATGTCGAAATTCGAAAAAAAATTACAAGAAATGAATATCACCCTTCCAACCCCAGCCATTCCTGTAGCTAATTATGTTGGCTTTGTAAAAACCAATAACACTGCCAATAGCACTGCCAATAGCACTGTTTTTATTTCAGGGCAATTGCCTCTTGAAAATGGCAAACTGCAAGGCATTGGCAAAGTTGGTAAAGAAATTAGTGTTGATGAAGCTAAAAAATTTGCTAAGCTTTGCGCTATAAATATCCTTGCCCAGCTTAAAGTTGCTTGCAATGGTGATTTAGATCGCGTTGAGCAATGCGTTAAACTTGGCATTTTTGTTAATGGTGATGCTGATTTTAAAGATCATCCTGCAGTTGCTAACGGGGCATCAGATTTAATTGCCGAAGTTTTTGGCGATGCTGGAAAACATGCTCGAGCAGCAGTTGGGTCTGGTTCACTGCCTTTTGGCGTAGCAGTTGAAGTTGACGCAATTTTCACAATCAAGTAATTTAATGTCTCACCCTTGCTCATCACCATATAGCATAATACCATTTCAACTAATAAATGAACCAGTTAGGTATTTATAAATTAAGCTTTATTTTTTTGGCTAAAAATCTTGTCGTTGCTTAAGCACGACTGGCAAAAATATCTTGCTTAATTTATCATTTATTAAGTTGAAATGGTATAACAAATTATCGTAACCAATAACTTACCAACAATAAAAAATTAACTTTGGTTAATTTTAATTAATTTTTACTTATAATTAATGAAAAAAGATAAACAAAAAAGATTTTCACAAAAATCTTTTAACAATAACAGATCCGGTTTTAAAAACAATCAAGACTCTGAGCAATACTCCTCTAACGATTCTTTTGACAGATCAAATAGATCTTTTAACAAAGCAAAATCATCGAAGTTTGGCAAATCAAATAGATTTGGCGATAACTCTGGTGACAGATTCAACAAAGGTTTCAAAAATTCCCAAAAATTTATCGATGAAGATCAATCTTCATCAGGATACAGATCAAAAAATAAAACTTTTTCTAAAAGCAAAAATTTTAGAAATTCAAATGAACATCGCAACAACCTTGAAAGTGATATGAAATTTGAAAACCCCAACAAATATCGTCAAAGCCATGAAGGCTTTCGCGAAAATTATCGTGATTTTAGAGATTCCTCTGCAAATAAATTTCCAAAAAAACCTTCAAGATTTAGAGATTATGATGCCAGAAGCGTTAATCATTCTTTAGACGATGCAAATAAATCAAGTTCCAAAAAATGGCATGATTTTCGCCAACAAAAGAAAAACATTGTCTTTGAAAATGATCAAGCAACTTACGGCAATAACTCTAATCAGCAAAAATCGTTAGAAAAAAAATCACCAAAGAAAAATAACGATCCATCGCGTCTTAGCTATTTCATTCAACCCTTTCACTTGGCAATGCCTGTTAACAACCTAGATGAAGCTAGAAAATTTTATGGCGAGTTTTTAGGTTTTAGTGAAGGCAGATCAAATGAACATTGGATTGATTGGAATTTTTTTGGCCATCAATTTGTTACCCATCTTCGTCAACATGCCGTTGATAGCACAACACAACAAATTATTAATGAAGTTGATGATCATGGCGTTCCCGTTCCACATTTTGGAGTTGTTTTATCATGGAATCAATGGCATGATTTTGCCGAAAAATTAAAACAAGCTGAGATAAAATTTGTTATCGAGCCATATATTCGCTTTAAAGATCAAGTTGGCGAACAGGCAACGATGTTTTTTTGCGATCCTAGCGGAAATGCTATGGAATTTAAAGCCTTTAAAGACATATCACAATTATTTAAAAAATATCCTAAAGCAAATTAATAAATTTTAAATTAAAATTTTTTCAAAATAAAAATTAATTTAAAATTAGGCTTGCCCTTGAATTTTTTTTAAATAAAACTAAATAAAGAAATGAAGTTATAGATGAAATTTTCTTAAGTTAAAATTTAATAAAAATTTTAATGAAAATATTTTTTAAAAATAACCAAATCAAAATTGTAAAATCCTTGATTTTAAAGCTCTAAGTCTATAATACCATTTCCACTTAATAAATGATAGAATTAGGTATTTATAAATTAAGTTAAAATTACAAAGCAAAAAATATAAAGGTAAATTCAACTTAACTAGCAGTTGGTTATTGAATCTCTAATTAAAAAATTAATTAAAAATAATATGTCAAAAGTTATTGGAATCGACTTAGGAACTACAAACTCTTGTGTTGCTATCATGGAAGGAAAAACCAGCATCAAGGTTATCGAAAATGCCGAAGGTGCAAGAACAACCCCTTCAATTGTAGGTTTTTTGGCAAATGGTGAAAGAGTCGTTGGTGCACCTGCTAAAAGACAAGCTGTTACCAATCCTCAAAACACTATTTTTGGGATTAAAAGGCTCATTGGTCGTAGACATGATGATCCAATGACTGAAAAAGATAAAGCTCTTGTGCCTTACAAAATAGTTGCTTCCGCCAATAATGATGCATGGGTTGAAGTTAAAAGTGAAAAATATTCACCAAGCCAAATTTCTGCATTCACTTTAATGAAAATGAAAGAAACTGCTGAAAGCTATTTAGGTGAAAAAGTTGATAAAGCAGTTATCACTGTTCCTGCTTATTTTAATGACTCACAGCGTCAAGCTACCAAAGATGCAGGGCGAATTGCTGGTTTAGATGTTTTAAGAATTATTAACGAGCCAACCGCTGCCGCTCTTGCTTACGGCTTTGAAAAGAAAAATGGTCAAACCATTGTCGTTTATGATTTAGGTGGCGGAACTTTCGACGTTTCAGTTTTAGAAATTGGTGATGGCGTTTTTGAAGTTAAAGCTACTAATGGCGATACTTTCCTAGGTGGTGAAGATTTTGATATGCGTATCTTAAAACATCTTAGTGATGAATTTAAAAAAGAATCAGGCGTTGATTTATCAAAAGATCCATTGGCTCTTCAACGCTTAAAAGAAGCCGCAGAAAAAGCAAAAATCGAGCTATCATCTACTTTGGAAACGGAAATTAATTTGCCATATATCACTGCCGATGCAAGTGGTCCAAAGCATCTTAACGTTAAACTTACTCGTTCTAAACTCGAGCAATTAGTTGATGATTTAATCGAAAGAACCATCAAGCCTTGCGAAAATGCTTTGCAAGATTCTGGCTTGAAAGCTTCGGATATTGATGAGGTTATTTTGGTTGGGGGAATGACCAGAATGCCAAAAGTTATTGAAACCGCTAAAAAACTTTTCGGCAAAGAGCCAAATCGAAGCGTTAATCCAGATGAAGTTGTGGCAATAGGTGCAGCAATTCAAGGTGCAGTTTTGCAAGGCGATGTTAAAGATGTGTTATTGCTTGATGTTACACCATTGTCTCTTGGCATTGAAACAGCAGGAGGTGTTTTTACTCGCTTAATTGATCGCAATACCACAATTCCAACTAACAAAAGTCAAGTATTTTCAACCGCTTCTGATAGCCAAACGGCAGTTACAATTAAAGTTTTTCAAGGCGAAAGAGATATTGCAAGTCACAACAAATTACTCGGCGAATTTAACCTCGAAGGAATACCTCCAGCTCCACGAGGCATGCCTCAAATTGAAGTTACTTTTGATATTGATGCCAACGGTGTTGTTAAGGTTTCAGCAAAAGATAAAGCTACCAATAAAGAACAGCAAATTCGTATTCAATCTTCAGGTGGTTTGTCTGAAGCAGAAATTAAAAAAATGATGCAAGATGCCGAAGCAAATGCTTCTGCCGATAAAGCTAAAAAAGAAAAAATAGAAGCTAAAAATCATGCTGATTCTGCAGTTTATGAAACTGAAAAATCACTTCGTGAACATGGTGATAAGGTTGATTCGCCAACTAAATCAGCAATTGAAGAAGAGCTAAAAAAACTCAAAGATTTAATTGCCAAAGAAGATAGCGATGCAGAAACTTTAAAATCTTCAACTGAAAAATTAATGCAAGCCTCAATGAAACTTGGCGAAGCCATTTACAAGGCTTCTCAGGCTTCAGCTCAAGGCTCAACAACTTCAGATTCAACATCTGCAAATTCATCAGCCAATGAAAATAGTTCTTCAACAAATAAAGATGAAGGAGCAAAAGTAGTTGATGCCGAATATGAAGAAGTTAAAGATGATAAAAAAGAAGAAAAAAAATAATCACTTGCTCAAGCAGTTCTAAAGCTTCGCTTGAAAAACATAAGCTTTTTTGATTTCTTCAAATTAACTTACTATCGTTAATTTGAAGAAATCTGCTCCCCCTGAAAGCCAACATATTTACAGCCGAAGGCTTCCCGAATGCATTGCAAGATATAAATAATGTAGGGGGTGTAAGCCATTGACCTTAGCAAATTAACTGCCCTTATTTTTAATCAATAATTTGAATAGACATCACCGGTTTTTGAATCTTGTTTTTTAAATCTTAGTAATTGCCAAATAATTTTCTAAAACATCATGAACCCTGATGTAATCAACTTGTTTTTGAGCAAGATATTTGCTAATTTGAATGGTTTTACTTGAGCGATCTGCCTCTATATCCAAAGCATCTAAAAAACTTTTTTTAGAATGACCAACATAAAGTGGTAAGCCCAAAACTCGATATTGTTCAATGTTTTTAATTATTCGCAGTGACTGACGAGCATTTTTAGCGAAGCCAATTCCGGGATCAAAAATTAATTGTGATTTTCTAACCCCAAAATTTTCAAGATCTTTAATCTTAGCCCTTGCCCAATTAATTATTTCTTGATTAATATTTAAATCGACATTGATAACCAAGCTAGGATTGGCATGTATTGCAAGGTTATGCATTAAAATTGTTGTGATGTTATTTTTAGCAATAAAATTTATAATTCTTTGGTCAATTAATCCACTAACATCGTTAACAATATCAACCCCTATTTCATAAGATTTAACAATAGTTGTGAAATGATATGAATCAATACTGGTTTTAACTTGTTTTTGATATTTTTTATTAAATTCTTTAACATGAAAAACAATTTCAGGCAAAATATTTTCTAATCTTGAAAATTCTTGATTATCATCAAGAATTTGAGCATTGGGGCGAGTTGACTCTGCACCAATATCAATAACACTGGCTTGCTCACTGAGCATTTTTTTTAAATGAGCTATCGCTAAATTGCGATCAAAAAATTTTCCACCATCGCTAAATGAATCAGGCGTGAGATTAAGAATACCAACAATTTTTGTTTGGGTCATGGTCAATTTTTTTAAATTTCTAAAAAATTAAACACTCGAATATCTACCATTTTTTTTCGAATTTTTTGCGTAAAATAATTGCACTTAAATTAAACAACATCAATACCAGTAACAACACTAAAATTGCTAAAGCAGTTTTTTCAACAAAACCATTTTCTTGCAAATCTGACCATAAATAAATTTGCACCGGCAAAACTGTTGCAGGATCAACAAAACTTTGAGCTCGATCGGCAATGAACGCAACCATTCCAATCATTAACAACGGTGCAGTTTCTCCCAAAGCTCTAGAAATAGCGAGAATTGAACCCGTCATGATTCCAGGAATTGACAATGGCAATAAGTGATGAATTGTAACCTGCAATTTAGATGCTCCAAGCCCATATGCACCATCACGAATGGTTTGAGGAATTGAACGAATGGTGTTACGAGTTGCAATAATAATTACCGGCAAAACCAGCATGAATAGAGTCATCCCTCCTACTAAACTTGATGAACGCGGTAAATGCATAACTTGCAAATAAAATACCAGACCAAGAAGGCCATAAATTATCGAAGGTATTGCCGCTAAATTGTTGATGCTTATTTCAATGATATCATTTAGGCGATTTTTGCTGGCAAATTCTTCAAGATAAAATGCACACATCACGGCAATTGGAAAGGCTAGAATTAAAAAAATCGTCATCACCATTAGCGATCCAATAAGCCCAACCACAATTCCAGCAATTTCTGGCTCGCGAGAATCAGCATTTTTAAAAAATTGCCAATTAAAGACTTGGCGAATATGACCGTCATCCTCAAGATCTCTTAAAAATTGTAATTGCCGAACTGAAAAATTGCCAAAATTATTATATTTAAAATACATGTCAGCTTTTGATGACAAGCTAAACCAAAGCAATTGCGATGAACCAAGAATTTGTTGATTTTTTGCAATTTGTTCCTGAAGCTCAAAATTGCTGATTCTGCTGAGAATTTGATTTAAATTAACCAACTTTTTTTGGTCAATATTTTGTTCAAAAACTTTTTGAAATTTATTTCGTAAAGCCTTTTTAACTAAAAAATTATAATCTATAGTTTCCAAGTTACTATTGGCATCATAGCTACTTAAATCTATATCAAGAGCGATTTGACTACGATATAAGGCTGGATATGCTCGCCATAAAATTAACGAGAACAATACAACTAAAAAGGTTAAGGTGAAAGCAATAGCTATTTTACCATAAAGCTTGAACCTTAGTTCTTTAGCTTTACGTTTTTTTAAATTTTTAATTTTATTATTTAGCATGCTTTAACTTTTAACAATAAAAAAATTATTTTTAGTTTTTCAAAATATTTTTTAAGAATTACTAAAATTTAAATTATTCTAAATTTTTAAATATGGACAACTTTTCCATATGCATCAAGCACAGCTTCATGCATCATTTCTGACATAGTTGGATGAGCAAAAATTGTTTGCATTAAATCTTCCTGCGTTAACTCAGCTTGTTTAGCAATTACAAAACCTTGAATCATTTCCGTAACTTCTGCTCCAAACATATGAGCCCCAAGCAATTCTGAAGTTTTTTCGTCAAAAATAACTTTGATCAAACCTTCGGTTTCGCCCATGGCAATTGCCTTACCATTAGCAAGATAAGGAAATCTCCCAATCTTGATAGATAAACCAGCTTCTTTGGCTTTTTTTTCGGTTAAGCCAATTGAGGCAATCTGAGGCATTGAATAAGTGCATCCCGGAACATTTTCTTTTTTTATAGCATGAACTTTTTTTGAATCATATTTATTAAGCAAGCTCGCAATTTTTTCAGCACTTATCACTCCTTCATGTGATGCTTTATGAGCTAGCCAAGGTGCACCTGCAACATCGCCAATCGCAAAAATATTTGCTTGCGAAGTACACATGTATTTATCAGTTTCAATGCGTCCTTGCTCAACTTTAACTTTAGCATTTTCAAGACCCAAATTCTCAACATTAGCAACTATTCCAACAGCCATGATTACTTTTTGAGTAACAATTTCTTGAGTTTTTCCAGCAATTTCAATTGTTGCGGTTACCCCTTCCTTGTTTTTTTTGAAAGACTTAAGAACTGCAGAAGTTAAAATTTTAATTCCTTGCTTTTCAAATGATTTACGAGCTAATTTGGAAATTTCTTCATCTTCAACAGGCAGAATATTTTCTGCCATTTCAATAAGAATAACTTCACTTCCCATATTGCGATAAAATGAGGCAAATTCAACACCAATTGCCCCAGAACCAACAACCAGTAATGATTTTGGCAATTCTTTAGCGGTCATAGCTTCGCGATAAGTCCAGATATCTTGTCCATCTGGCTCAAGACCCTTGACCACTCGAGCTCTTGCTCCTGTAGCAATAACAAAATATTGAGCTTCAATTTCATCGATAACTTTGTCGTCTTTAGTAACTGAAATTTTATGAGCATCAAGAAATTTTGCATAGCCATCAAAAACTTCGATTTTATTTTTTTTCATCAACCCTGCAATTCCAGTGCTTAGTTTCTTTGATACAGCTCGGGAGCGTTCAATAATTTTAGTGAAATCGAATTTAATTTTTTCAGCACTAAAACCAAAAGCATCGAGATTATAGAGCAAATGATTGATTTCAGATGAACGAAGTAATGCTTTGGTTGGGATACATCCCCAATTTAAACAAATTCCCCCCAGATGATTGGCCTCAACTATTGCAACTTTTAAACCAAGCTGAGAAGCACGAATTGCACTAACATATCCCCCTGGACCTGCACCAATGACGCATAAATCAAATTTTTTAGCCATATGTTTTTAAATTGATTTTAAAATTGTTTGTTAAATAAATATTTTAATTTAAAAAAATTTTTATAAATTTTATTTGCTCAGACTTTAAAAGCAAATATAAACAAGACTTAATTTTATTTAAATTTATGGATAATCAAACTAATGATTTAACCAATAACATCAATGCCTCTTTAAAAATTATTGCGAGGTGTCTTTGACCCTGATAATTTATCAATTAAACTTAAAGAACTAGAAACTCTTACCCAAGATGAAAATTTGTGGAATGATAAAAATAATGCCCAAAAAATCCTTCGTGAAAAATCGTTAATTTCTGAAAAACTTGAGCAGTATCAAAATTTAATCCAAAATTTCAATGATAATCTCGACTACTTAAATCTAGCTAATAGCGAGAATGATCAGTCATTATTAAACGATATTATTACCAATCTAAAAACAATTGCCAAGCAAGTTACGGATTTTGAAATTGAATGTTTGTTTGCTGGTGAAAATGATCAAAATAATTGTTTTGTCGATATCAATGCTGGAGCTGGTGGAACTGATTCCTGTGATTTTGCTTTGATGCTGTTAAGGATGTATGAAAGATTTGCTAATTTACGCAATTTTAAAAGCGAAATCATTGATATTGTTGCAGGGGAGGAAGCAGGAATTCGTGGAGCAACTCTTAAAATTTCTGGACGCTTTGCTTATGGCTGGTTAAAACATGAAGCAGGAGTTCATCGCTTGGTAAGAATATCGCCTTTTAATGCTAATGGCAAAAGGCAAACTAGCTTTGCTTCAGTAAGCATAAACGCCGAAATCGATGATGAAATTAATATCGAAATTTTAGAAAAAGATTTACGAATTGATACCTATCGAGCTTCTGGAGCAGGAGGTCAACATGTCAATAAAACTGACTCTGCAATCAGAATTACTCACTTGCCTAGCAATATTGTTGTTCAATGTCAATCGGATCGTTCACAAATAAAAAATCGTCTTGAAGCCATGAAACTTCTGAAAGCAAAACTTTATGATCTGGAATTACAAAAGAAAAAAACTGCTCAACAAATTTTCGAAGATAACAAAAGCGATAACAGCTTTGGACATCAAATTCGTTCATATGTCCTTCACCCTTATCAACTAGTTAAAGATCTTAGAAGCAACTATGAAACTGGAAATATTCAAGCGGTTCTTGATGGCGAAATTGAGCAATTTATCAAAGCTATGTTAACTCTTCAAAAAAATTAATAAAAGCAGTTGACATCAAATTTTGATTGATTTATTTTTATGTCACTTTCGTATGTCATTATTGTTTCCTAAATTTTAGTTATGTGCCAGTAATTTTTTTAAAATTTTGTTTAAGCAATGAATTTATAAAAAAATTAATGGTTTTTGTTTGAAATAAATAACTAAAAAATTAGAAATTTTTTGACATAATTTATCGAAAGAACTGAATAAATTCAGCATTAACAAAATTTTAAGTAAAAAATTATGAAAAAATTTTCATTGATCCTTGCTACAGTTGCTTTATTTGCTTCTGTTGCTAATGCCCAAAGCACTAATACTGCTAACACTACAACTGCTCCAGCTTCTGAAAAAGCTACTGAAGCAAAACCAGTTGAAACTAAAGCAAAAAAAGCAAAAAAAGCTAAAGCTGAAGTTAAAGCTACTGAAACTAAAGCTGTTGACGCTAAAGCAACTCCAGCTAAAGCTGAAGTTAAAGCTACTGAAGCAAAACCAGCTGAAACTACTCCTAAAGCAAAAAGATAGTTTTAAACTGACAAATTTTGTTATGTTGCTAAAACCAAGCTCAATATATTTTGAGCTTGGTTTTTTATTTTTTTAAACTAAATTAAATTTCTAGAGTTGAAAAATATCAATTTCTTAAGATTTAGAATCGAGCATAATATCAAATAAATAACTTTAAAATATGCGTTGTCCATTTTGCGGAAACATTGAAACCCAAGTTAAAGACAGCAGAATTTCAGATGATGGTGAATCAATCAAGCGCAGAAGATATTGTTCAGCTTGTGATTCACGATTCACTACATATGAACGCGTTCAGCTCAAAGAAATTTTGGTGATTAAGAAAAATGGTGAAAAAAGAATTTTTGATCCAGAGAAATTAAAAAAATCAATTGAGATGGCTGTTAGAAAAAGACCTGTATCTGATCTGCAAGTCGAAAAGTTAGTCAGTCAAATTGTTCGCCAATTGGAAATGGAAAATGAAACCGAATTAGCTTCCTCAAAAATTGGTGAAATGGTGATGCTTGCCCTTGAAAAGCTTGATAAAGTTGCATTTGTTCGCTTCGCATCAGTTTATAAAAATTTTGAAAAACCTGATGATTTTCAAAAATTCATTAAACAAATTGCCTAAAATATGGTCAATAAAAATAAAATCAACGCTCTTGAATTTTACGACGATAACCAGTTAAACGAAATTTATTTTGACCAACCGCAAAATCGTTTAATTCCAGAAAATAATAGCCATAAAGAAATTTTAAACATAACCAACAACAACTCACCAAAAAAAAATAAAAAAATAAACGATAATAGCCATAATTATTCCAATAATTCCAACAACCCAAACACTTCATCAACCAACCTTATTACCCCAATATTTTCAACCAATAACGCCTTGGCAAGCCTTGCCAAAAGAAACGAGCAAATCACTAGCAGCAATTCATCTGAAATTAATTCGACTGAAAATTCAACTGAAAAATTTATTCCTTTGGACCAAATAATTAATCAAGCTAAAAATTTAGCCCAACAATGTCAAAACCTCGAAGAATTAAAAAAGGCGGTCAGTGAATTTGATGGTTGCAATCTCAAAAAAATGGCAACTAATACCGTTTTTGCAGATGGCAATCCCAAGTCTCAAATCATGGTAATTGGCGAAGCACCGGGAAATCATGAAGATCTTAGCGGTATCCCTTTTTGCGGAGATTCTGGACAAATGCTTGATGACATGCTTCGAGCAATTAATCTTAAACGCCAAAATCATTATTACATTACCAACGTTCTTTTCTGGAGACCGCCGGGAAATCGTCGACCCACAGATGAAGAGCTATCAATTTGTCGACCATTTGTCGAAAGGCATATCGAATTATTCAAACCCAAGATAATTGTTATTGTAGGAGCAACAGCGATGTCTGCTCTTCTTGATATTGATGAACCAATCACCAAAATTCGTGGACAAATAATTGAATACACTCCTGAGTTCTTGACTCAAGCTAGCAAGGTTATGACAATATTTCATCCCTCTTTTTTAATGCGTCAAAGCGCTAAAAAGAAACTAGCTTGGCAAGACATGCTAACACTTGAAAATTTTATCCAAAATAATTCTTAAAAAAATAAATTTATGAATTTCTTAAAAAATTTTTTTTCTAAGACATCTGTTGTTATTCCTTCAGATTCGCCCAATACACAACAGAATTATCTTTTACCTTCAGGTTTTTATGATTTACTATTTGATGAAGCTAGAGAAAGTCATCAAAAAATAAATATCATTCTCGACGGTTTTTTTCAGCGGAATTTTCAATTAATTAAAACACCGCTTTTAGAGTATGAAGATAGCTTTTTCTTTACCGAAAGTTATGCCAGTAATTCAAAAAATTATTTTCGCCTTATCGACAATATTTCTGGCAAAAGTTTAATTTTAAGAAATGATATAACTCTTCAAATCAATAGATTGCTGGCAACTCGCCTCAAGAACGTTCAATTGCCTTTGAAGCTCTGCTATGTTGGAGATGTTTTGCATACCGCTAATGACCAGCTTTATGGCGATCGTCAACAAACTCAAGTAGGTTGCGAAATTATTGGCGAATTAAGTCCAACGCATGATCAACAATCAGCAATTTTTGAAATAATTACTTCAACCATCGAAGCTCTTAATAAAATCGGACTTAGCGATTTAGTGATTAACTTTTCCTTACCAGATTTTCTTGAGATTTTTTTAAATAATTACGATGCCAATGACAGCATCAAAAAACAACTCAAAATTGCAATAATTAACAAAGACTTAACAGCCTTGAAAAACCTTGTTACCAAGGATTATGACTTATTTAAAAAACTAACCCTGCACAATGACAATTTAACTAAATTAAGCCAAGAAATTAAAAATATTTGTGCTGATCAACTTTTAGATAAAGAAATTGATAAAGCTAAAAACATTGCCAATTTTATAACCAATAACTTCAAGAATATCAGTCTTAATTTTAATTTATTTGACGCTGATCCTGCTCAGTATCATCATAATATTGCCTTCGATATTTTTGTTAAAAACTTTCCATATGCCATTGCCAAAGCAGGGTGCTATAGAATTAATAGCCTTGAACAGACCAATATTCCAGCCGTTGGAGCAACTATTTATATAAATCACCTAAGAAAAATATTTAAAAAATAATTATATTTTTTTGTTGAAAATATTTTAACTTCTCTTAATTTTTATTTTTTTTCTTAACAACAATGAGAAATAATTGTAATTTGCGAATCCTAATCAAAATCCACAACCTCATATAAATGAAGACTCTAACAGAAATGTTCAAAATCCCCAAACAGATATTGGCAAAGAGCTAAAATTGCGGATTGGCTCCTTGAGTCAAAGAATTAGAAGTATTGTTGATAACCCTAATTTGCATTCTTCTGATAATTTTAATACCTTATTAACAAACCTCAATAACCTTATTCCCCATATTCAAAAACTAGATGGATTAATAGAAGAACATTATGATTGCCAAGCTCTGCAAAACCCCTCACCTTCCCCTGCAGATCATGCAACTTTGGAACCTACAAATTCCCATCTAACCCAACAACAACCTCTGCAATCGATAGCCCAACCTCATGCTAGAAATTTTTTATAAGGAGCAAAAACTAGAGAATAAATTTAAAAATAAGTTCAAAAAATTGTGAATAGCGTATTATACCATTTCAACTTAATAAATGATAAATTAAGCAAGATATTTTTTTAGATAAAAATCTTTAAAAAATGAAGCTGTATAGATATACAGCTGAGGCTTTTTGAAGATTTTTAGCCAAAAAGATGAAGCTTAATTTATAAATACCCAAATGGTTCATTTATTAGTTGAAATGGTATTACACCATTTCAACTTAATAAATGATAAATTAAGCAAGATATTTTTTTAGATAAAAATCTTTAAAAAATGAAGCTGTATAGATATACAGCTGAGGCTTTTTGAAGATTTTTA
>JBJTWJ010000026.1:0-28791 GCA_046081665.1 Alphaproteobacteria bacterium
AAAAATATTTTTAATAAATAGTTTTTAGTTATGTATAATTGGTTTTAGTTATTTTTAACTATGTTTGGTTAAAAATATCATTGTTAAATTTGTTATTTGTGGAGATTGAAAAATTGACTTAAGATGATTCTAAAAATTTGATTTTTTTATTGTTAGTTAATCTTAAATAGCAACATCAAGCAAGATAAATAAAGGTTTTAGACGCAGATTAACATTTTTAAAATATGAATTAAATTTTTAATTTTGTAAAATGGTTATAGAAAAATACTATTGGATTTACCATAATTCAATTAAACTCATCTGCTTAATTTTAAAAATCATTAGAATTTATGTTGATATCAGACATTAGCGTTATAAAATTCTTTATAAAGAACCAATGTGAACTAAGAATTGGTCATTAAGATATTCAAAAAAATAACTAATAATTTTTTATTTAAATATATAGTTTTAATTAATTAGTTTTTTTCAATAATTGTTAACTATTCAAAATATTTTATGAGTGAAATTAAAAATATTACAAAAAAAATTATTGAATTTCGTGATAAACGAGATTGGAAGAAATTCCACAATCCAAAAGACCTAGCAATTTCACTTAACCTTGAAGCATCAGAGTTGCTAGAGCATTTTCAGTGGAAAAATGAAAATGAAATTAACCAATATTTAAAAAAAAATAAAACACAAGTTGCTGAAGAATTAGCAGACATAATGTATTGGGTGTTGCTAATATCTAACGATTTAAAAATTGATATTATGAAATCACTTGAAATTAAAATGAACAAAAATAAAAAAAAATATCCCATAAAAAAATCCAAAGGCAATAATAAAAAATATAACCAACTTTAAAATTGATAGTTTATCAAAATACTAGAAGCGGTTTTTTAAAAGACGCATCAAATGGGATTGAGGATATAATTAGACTCAATTTAAAAGAAAAATTAAATATCAATATCAAGCCTGAAAGTAGCGAGTACTTGTCTTGGAAAAACTCCCTAGGCAATGCTATGTTTCATGTTATGAACCATGATCAAATCCCTCTTGATATTGGTGTGGCTATTGAATATAAAATTCCTAGAACAAAAAAAAGAATTGATTTTATTATAACTGGTCTTGATGAATTCCAAAAAGAAAAAATAATTGTTATTGAGTTAAAGCAATGGAGCGATATTAGAATCACCAACAAGGATGCATTAGTTATTACTTTTTTTAAATCTGGATTAAAAGAAGAGATACATCCCTCTTATCAAGCATGGTCTTACTGCAATTTATTAAAAGGTTTCAATACGACAATTTATCAAGAAATGATCGATTTAAAACCATGTGCATATTTACATAATTCAGCCTCAAGAGAAGTAATTGCTAACGACTTTTACAAAGATTATCTTGATAAAGCGCCTGTTTTTTGTAAGGGAGAAAAAGAAAAATTACAGACTTTTATTTCAGATCATATTAAATATGGCGATAACAAAAATATCTTATACAGAATCGAATCAGGCGAAATAAAGCCATCAAAAAATTTAGTAGATAGCTTGGCATCTATGCTAAAAGGAAACCAAGAATTTATAATGATTGATGACCAAAAAATTATATTTGAAAATGTTCTTGATATTGTTAAAAAATCTAGCGTAACCAACAAAAATGTAATCATTGTTGAAGGTGGTCCAGGCACAGGAAAATCCGTTGTTGCAATTAATCTATTAGTTAAAATTTCTAAGCTTTTGCTTAACGCGCAATATGTTACTAAAAACTCTGCACCTCGGGCAGTATTCGAATCTAAACTAACTAAAACATTTAAAAAAACAGAAATCTCGAATTTTTTCTCTGGGTCTGGATCTTATGTTAATAAATATATGGATAACTTTGATGCTCTAATTGTTGATGAAGCTCACCGCTTAAATGAAAAATCAGGAATTTGTAAAAATCTAGGTGAAAATCAAATTAAGGAAATAATTTATTCAGCAAAATGTTCAATTTTTTTTATTGACGAAGATCAAAGAGTTACTTGGCATGACATAGGTTCAAAAAATGAAATAAAAAAATGGGCAGAAAAATATAAGGCTAAAATTCATTATTACAAACTCGAATCACAATTTCGTTGCAACGGTTCAGATGGCTATCTATCTTGGCTTGATAATATTTTACAAATAAAAGATACAGCCAATAATGAATTTGTGGATTTTCATTACGATTTTAAAATATATGATTGCCCAAACGAAATGCGTAATGAGATTATCAATAAAAATAAAATTAATAATAAAGCTCGAATAGTTGCTGGATATTGCTGGAAATGGGTTAGCAAAAAAAAAGATTTATTTGATATTCAAATTCCTAAACATAATTTTAATATGAAATGGAATTTTGTAAATGATAAAAACTGGATAATATCCCCTAATTCAGTTAATGAGGCAGGATGCATTCATACATGTCAAGGTCTTGAAGTAGAATATATCGCAGTTATAATTGGTGAGGATTTAATAGTTCGAGATGGCAAGGTCATTACCAGACCAGACCAAAGAGCTAAGTATGATAAATCATTATCTGGATTTAAAAAAGATTATAAGATTGACAAAGATAATGCTTTACTAAAAGCCGATAAAATTATCAAGAATACTTATAAAACACTTATGACACGAGGTTCAAAAGGTTGCTATATTTTTTGTACTGATGAAGAAACAAGCCAATATTTTAAAAATATGGTAAAGAAATTTAACTAAATTAAAAATCCTATAAAAAAATTTTACTTTGATATAATTTTTTTTCAAGATTACAACTTCCTCCTCACCCCATCATCCCCTTCACCGCTTCAACGATTGATTCTGTGCCGATTCCGGCTTCGCGTTGCATGTTGGCGATGGAGTTTTGTTCGATAAATTTATCACTGCAGTTCATTAACTTTAGTTGACAATTGTTGATGTTGAGTAGGTTGTGATTGATTAAAAATTGGCTGACTGATGAGGCGAATCCGCCGATGGCGCCTTCTTCGATGATGATGAGTTTGGAGTGGGTTTGGATGAGTTTAGTGATTAAGTCGATGTCAAAAGGTTTGGCGAAGCGGGCATCGGCGATGGTAATGGTGAGGTTGAATTGTTGGTGAATAATTTTGCTGGCTGATAAAACATTGTCAAGAATTGTCCCGTAGCTGAGGATGGCGATTTTTTCGCCTTGTTGAATGATGCGCCCTTTGCCAATTTCTAAAATTTCTTTATCGGCAAAATCAATTGCTAAATCGCTGTCTTGACGGGGAAATCTAATTGCTGATGGTTGTTCGTTAATATTATTAACAGTGTTTAACATTTTTATTAATTCTTGAGCATCACTAGGAGCCATTAAGATAAAATGTGGTAAATTAATTAAAAATGCGATGTCGAACGAGCCAGCGTGGGTTGGGCCATCGGCACCAACAAATCCGGCGCGATCAATGATAAAACGCACTGGTAATTTTTGAATGGCAACATCATGCACCACCTGATCATAAGCTCGTTGAAGAAAAGTTGAATAAATTGCACAATATGGTTTCAACCCTTCGCAGGCAAGGCCAGCACTAAAGGTCACGGCGTGTTGTTCGGCAATGCCAACATCAAAGATTTTTTGCGGATGAATTGCACTGAATTGATCTAAGCCTGTGCCGGTTGGCATCGCGGCGGTGATCGCTAAAATTTTGTCATCGTCATTGGCAAGCAAGGCTAATTTTTTGCCAAAAATTTTTGACAAAGATAATTTGTTGGCAGTTGGGGTTTGTTGAATTTTAGTATCAAGATCAAATTTGCTAACGGCGTGAAGCTTGTCAGCGCTGGGCATTTCTTCGTTTAAACCTTTGCCTTTTTGAGTGATGCAATGAATTAAAATTGGATCGCTGGCTTTGTCATCACGAATATTTTCAAGGATTGGAATTAACACCTCAAGATTGTGGCCGTCAATGGGGCCAATGTAGTAAAAGCCAAGCTCTTCGAAAATGTTGCCTCCCATCCACCATTCCTTGGTGGCCTTTTCAAATTTGCGAGGAAATTTGCCAATGGCGTTGGGCAATTTATCGACAATTTTTTTGGAAAAATCACGAATTTTTAAATAAGATTTCGAAGCCACAAGACGCGAAAAATAATGAGCCATCGCCCCAGTGGGCGGAGCAATTGACATATCGTTATCGTTTAAAATTACGATCAAACGATTATCGTGAAAAAATTGATCTTCTAATGCCCCTGCGTTATTCAAGGCTTCATAGGCCATGCCTGCCGACATTGCGCCATCGCCAATTACGGCGATAACATGTGATTTTTCATTTTTAAATTTTTTGCCAACAGCAATGCCAAGGGCTGAAGAAATTGATGTTGAGCTATGCCCTGCTCCGAATGGATCATATTCACTTTCAGATCTTTTGGTGAAACCAGATAAACCATCGGCTTGGCGAATGGTCAGCATTTTGTCTCTACGCCCTGTTAAAATTTTATGGGGATAGGCTTGATGGCCAACATCGAAGATTAATTTGTCAATTGGGGTGTTAAAAACATAATGTAAAGCGCAGGTTAATTCAACAACACCAAGCCCTGCCCCGAGATGACCACCGGTTTTAGAAACTTTATCGATTACTTCAAAACGCAGTTCTTCAGCTAATTGCTTAATTTCTGGCAATGAGAATTTTTTTAGATCTTTAGGAAAATTAACCTGATTGAGCAATGGTGTTTTGGGATTAACATTAGGGTTTGGATTTGGGTTTTGATTTGGGTTTTGATTGGGGTTAGAACTATTGGCGTTGTTGGTTTTATTGCTCATAAGGTTGGAGAATTTTTATAAAAAAAATTTCGGAAATTTATCCTATACCATTTCCACTTAATAAATAATAAATTAAGCAAGATATTTTTGGCAGTCGTGCTAAAGCGATGATCACCTTTTTTGTAAGTCGCATGATTAAGTCAACGATCACGTTTTTTTAGCCAAAAAAATGAAGCTTAAATGAAGCTTAATTTATAAATATTTAACTTTATCACTTATTAGTCGAATTGATATTAATTCTATTTTAATTTACTAGTTTAAAAATAAAAGGTCTAAATAAGGTCTAATACCAAATCAATATCATTAAAAGTTTTAAAAAATAATTTAAATTCTAACAAAATATTTTTAGCCAAAAATCTCTAAAACCTAGACAGTCTTGGTAACGCAACGCTCAAGGCCTTACGCTGAATGGTTATACAGTTTCATTTTTTAAAAATTTTTATCTCAAAAATACGATCGTTGCGTTAGCACGACCAGAAAAAACTTCGTTGCCTAAAGGCACGACTGGCAAAAAACACGATCGTTGCCCTTGGGCACGACTGGCAAAAATATTTTGTTATAATTTTATTTAAAAAGCAAAATAATCGTAACACAAATAACCTAACTGCCGAAGAAATGGTATATAAGTTATTTGATTATAATACCAATACAAAAGGTATTGGTTTGGGCGATATTAAAGTTGGAGTTAATCTACAAGCACAAAGATTAAAAGAAAAATGGACTAAACAGCATCAAGCTGGAATAAAAATTGGTGAAAAAGCTAGAAATATTATTGGCTTAGGTGATCAAAGTCAAAAAGTGCGGGCTGGTGGACAGCAAGATTTCCCAGATCGTCAAGCAGATTTTCTGGAAGAGTATCAGGAAATAAGTTCGCCTAGACCATAAGTTTTTTTTACCAAATTTAGATTGTGTAATTATATTTTGTTGTGGTAATTTGTTAAAAAAATTAAATTACTAATCAAATATTATGATTGCCAATATCAATGAATCATCCTCTAGTAAAAAATTCTTAAACAAAGAATTAAAATTTCTTTATTTAAGTTTTTTTCTTTTTGCTATAGCTTTCGGCATAAATTTAGTTATTTTTCCAACTAACTTAAAAAATCATGGAGCAAGTCCAGCAATGATTGGAGTGGCTAGTGCTATGGAAACCCTTGGAGCAATAATTACTTCATTTTTTCTCGCTAAAATTGTTAATAATTTAGGAATTTTTAAAAGTTTAAAAATAACAGCATTTATTTACTCTTCACTGACCTTATTGTTATATTTTTATTTAGGTTATTTTTATTGGTTGTTATCAATTTTTGTTATTGGCTGTTGCTGGTTTGTTTACGCCATAACCAGAGTTTCTTGGTTAAATATTTTGCTGGATGATCAAAAACGCGGAATTGGTATTGGCATTTTTAGTATGATAATTTCTCTAGGAGTTTGTTTGGGACCAGTCATTGTAAAAATTTTTTCAGCTGATAGCTTCAACTCATATCTAGCTTCGGCAATTTTTACTATTAGCTCGATGCTAGCCCTAATTCCTTTAAAACATCATAAAAACCCTATCATCAATTCAAAACGAATTAGTTTAAGTGATTTTTTTAAAAAAAATCCACAATGTTTTTTTGCAAGATTTTTTTTAGATTTTCAAAGCTTTAGTTTGATGACTTTCACGGTAATTTATGGAGTAAGTTTAGGCTATTCTTTTGAAGCTTCTGGCCTGTTTATAAGTGCATATTATGCCAGTGGATTTTTTGATTTAATTGCTGGTATTGTTTCTAAAAATTTTAAACCGCAAAAATTAATTAACTTTGGTTTTTTTGGATGCATTTATTGTTTTTTAATTTTATTAGTTTATAATAGCTCTTACCAATTTATAATGTTAATTTATTTTTTGTTTGGAGCATTTATTGCCTTTATTTTTGTTGCAGTTTATAAAATGATGAATGAGGATTATAACAAAGAACAACTTGTCTCTGCAGGAGCAACATTTCAGCTGATTGGAACATTAGGCTCAATTGCTGGAAGTTTAACGACAGGGATTATTTTCCAAATTTTTGGATCATCGGGTTTTCCAGCAACAATAATTTTAGGTTGCACAATTTATATCGCATATCTGCTATTTTATGAAAAATAATTCAACAATTAAAAAAGTTTTACCAAAGAAAAAAATGCCCATTCGTCTGGGTGTAAACATTGATCATATTGCCACTATTCGCAATGCCCGAGGTGGTATTCACCCCAGCCCAATCGCTGGAGCAATTTTAGCCCAAAAATCTAAAGCTGATGGTATTACTTTGCATTTGCGTGAAGATCGACGACATATTCGCGATGAAGATCTAGTGGAATTAAAAAAAGCCATATCTTTACCAATCAATCTTGAAATGGCTCCCACTCAAGAAATGTTAGAAATTGCTTTAAAAACCAAACCTCATGCGGTATGCATTGTTCCTGAAAAACGTAAAGAAATTACCACTGAAGGAGGGTTAGATTTAATAAAAAATTTTGATATTTTAGAAAAAATTATTAAGAAACTTCGTCACCAAAGAATTCGTATTTCATTATTTATCGATGCTAATGAATCACAAATTAATTGTGCTAAAAAACTTCAGGCTGATATTGTTGAAATCCATACTGGCGAATTTTGTAAAGCAAAAGGAACAAACCAGAAAAAAGAATTTTTGAAAATTAAAAAATGTATTGAGCTAGCTTCGAGCTTGGGATTGGAATGTCATGCTGGTCATGGTTTGGATTATCAAAGTGCTAAAAAAATTGCCCAAATTCCGCAAATTATTGAACTAAATATCGGACATTTTTTGATTGGCGAATCAATATTTATTGGCCTAAAATCAGCGATTGCTAAAATGCGTCAAGCAATAAAGCGTTAACTAATTTTAACCAATATTTTCCAGAGCAACTTTAGCCATTTGTGATTGGGCATTAACTATCACTTCATTGATATGATCAACCGCATCGCATAATTCAAGAATTTCGAGATCTTTTACAAATTGTGCAAACTCAACTTCTTTTTTACTAAAAAAACCCGAGATATTGCTAAGCTCAGTAATACCAAAAGCATTAAATTCTACATTACCAAATATTCTAACCCTTGGTTCGGCTAAATTAACTGGATTAAATTCGAGCATCATTTTAGAAATTTCAGGTGATAATTTTTTTAAAGTAGATTTATTAAATAAACATTTTTTGGCATCTAAATATTTAGTTATAACTTCACTAACTTCTTTATTGTTATAGGATTTAGCAACGCTCAGTGAAGTTTCGGCATTTTTAACTCCCCATTTTAACAATAATTTTGCCATCTCAACTAAATTATTTTTAGCACAAATATCAAGCGATGAAAATCCACTCATATCACATTTATTTTTATCAACACCAACAATTAACAATATTTCTGTTAATGATAAGAAATTGCCAACAACTGCATAATGCAACGGAGTCATATTTTGATTTTCGTCTATTGTAATTGGATCCTTAACAACCCCAAGATTAAGCAAAAATTTTGCAACTTCAACTCTTCCAAATTCACATGCAACATGCAAAGGAGTTAGCCCAAAGCCTGTTCTAACTTGTTTATTAATTCCCAAATTTATTAAAAATTTAACTATCTGCAAATTACCATATCGACAAGCAAAATGAATAGCATGCCATTTTCTGGTCTGCTCTGAGGTAAGAGCATCTTTATCAGCATCACAATCGATAATAAATTTTGCAATATCATTTCGACCATGAATTGCACTGTAATGCAATGGTGTAAAAGCATTACTATCTAGCGAGTTAACAATATTATTTCCAACCATTTGGGTAATTTTAATTAATTGCTCAACCTTGCCAAATTTTGCTATAATATGAGCAATATTAAGATTAACATCGTGGAATAATGAATCGTAAAAAATTTTATTTACAACATCGCGATCATCATTTTTTGACTCAACAAAATCAATCAATGCATCGATATCATCTCTTATCTCTTCAATATCCACAGATTTGATATCAGAAAAATTTTGTTTATAAAATTTAACAATTTTTTTGTTTAAATTTTCAATTAGCTGTTCCATAAAATTAAATAATTAGTTATCGACCTCGAGAATGCTGTTTACCAGCAACGCGATCTTTTGCCTCAACCATACTCACCCAAAAACCTTTATCACCTTTTTTATTAAGCATTTGGGCAGATTGAATTAAATAAGTTAATTTTTGTCCTAAAATCATTGAAGTCCAGAACCCAATAGGTTTTATGATATCAACTATCTCAACTTGTGCCAAATCTTGTTCTTTTTCTTTTTGAATTATCTCATAACTAGGCGATTCTTGATTCCTGGAGTTTTGAGCATATTGAGCTTTAAGTTGCGAATGGGCTTTAGGGAGATTATCTTTGTATCGCATCAACTCCTCTTCTTCTTTGATATATTTGGTGGTTTTTGGCAATAATTTTTTTAATGTACGATATTTTTTTGAAGCCTGTTCAAGCAAGAAATTAAAGATCATTCTGGTAACTAAAATTGCAAACAATACACAAGAAAATAATGAAGCAATTAGAATTAAAAATTGATTATTTAATATATATTGATTTAAAAAATGTTCAATCATACTTCGATATTTCACAGATTTCTTTTAGTTTTTTATAACCCTCATTAAAACCTATCAAGGAATAAGTATCAATGGCAATTTTATTATCACTGGCAATTGCAGTTAAAATCATATCAGCATTTTTCTGCATTTCTTTTAAAATTTCAATATCATCGTTTTTATTTGCTGACCAAGCTATAGTTTTGTATGGAAATAAATAAAATTTCTTAGCTCCAAAGGATAATTCTACATTGGAAGCTTGGTTATATAAAAAACCCAAGGAAACACTAACTTCATCAATGTCATTATTAATTCCAACTACCAAAAAATATGGCTCACCCCGGTTTAGATAGTTACCCTCTCTTTTAATTGGGGTTGAAGCAATGTAACACAATGTTTTATTATTTTTTTGAGTTCGAAATAAATTCCAATCGTGAAATTTGGCAATAAGCTCTTGAGCCCGAATATTAGCAGAAAAACTTAAAAAAAATATAAAAAATGCCAAAAAAAATTTAAATTTCAGACCGAAGATAGCCTTGCTATTCAAAAAGAATAATTTTTTTATCATCAACTTTGCGATCTGAAAACTTAACATTTTAAGCAAAAATTTAATAATTATTTAATAAGGGCAAGCAAGATTTAAAAGGGTCAGTCTAATATTTTATAAGTATTTTATTGATTCTTTTAAAATAAATAAATAGCCCAAAATAAAGCTCATGATAAAGCCCAAAACAACGCTTAAACAATATGTTAAGGAATTACCAAGAAACATTATAAACATGTCAAAATGGTAATTTTAACACTTTATCTTTAAAAATATAATCTTAAAATAAATATACAAAGAATAATTTTAAACAATTAAAAATTGAATTATGTCAAAACCAATTTTCGAAGAAAAAAATCTTGATAATATTAAAAATAATAATTCTGGTAACAAGCTAGTTGAGAAATCAATAAAACAATCGAGCGAAGGCCATAATCATCAAGCTTTGGAAAGCCATGATGATTCAGATCAAATTCATCAAACTCAAGATCACCAAACTCATGAAGAACATTCACCTTTAACACAGTTTGAAATCAAAAAAATTATCGAATTTAAAATTGGCAATATTGACTTAAGCTTTACCAACTCAGCATTATACATGTTGATTGCAACATTTTTGATAATTAGCTTTATGATCACCGCAACTCGTAAAAAATTACTCATTCCTAACCGCTTTCAGACCTGTGCTGAAGGATTATACAATTTTGTAAATGACTTAATTAAGGGAAGTATTGGCGAAGAAGGTGAAAAATTTTTTCCATTAATTTTTAGTTTATTTAGCTTTATTTTGCTGTGCAATGTTTTAGGAATGACTCCCTATAGCTTTACCTCGACCAGCCAAATTGCAGTTACCCTAGCCATTGCCATGCTGTGCTTTTTAATCATCACCACTTATGCAATTGCTCGTAATGGAATAGGTGGTTTTTTGCATATGTTTTTGCCAAGTGGAGTTCCATGGTGGATGGCTCCCGTAATATTCTTAATTGAATTATTTTCATTTTTGATTCGTCCAATTACTCTTTCAGTTCGTCTTTTTGCAAATATGGTTGCAGGACATGTGCTACTTAAAGTTATTGCAGGTTTTATAATTTCTCTTGGGGTAGTTTTTGGAACCCTGCCCTTTGCCTTTAGCATTATCATGACCGGATTTGAATTGTTTGTTGCAGTTTTGCAAGCTTATATTTTTGCAATTTTAGTTTGTGCGTATCTAAGTGAAACAATGAAAGCTCATTAAATTATTTTATTAATAATTATTTTGCATAAATTTTTTAATAGTGCAAAATTATCATTAATATAAATTAATTTATTTATAAATTCGACAGTTTCATTGCTGTCAAATATTGTAAATTTTTTTTACAATCCCAACCTATGGGTTCAATGAAATTTTTAACAATTTTTATTTAACAATTAAATATTTTTTTTATGGAAATGATTGCATTAAAATTTATTGGTGTTGGTTTATTATCAATCGCCATGGCAGGTGCCGCAATTGCAATTGGCAATATCTTTGGATCTTTTTTCAATAGTATTGCTCGCAACCCTTCGGCTGCTCCCAAAATCGAAAAATATATCTATATCGCTGTAGGTCTTGCCGAAGCTATGGGTATTTTCGCTGTTCTTTTAGCATTCTTGGTTCTGTTTGCTAAATAGTTCAGTTTTAAACATGTGAGTTTATTGTAAACTCACATGTTTAAATAATATTCTAAATTACAATTTAAATATCAAAATTAAGATAAATTTTACGACATTAATCTATCTAAATTAATCTATCTAAAAAATTATATAATCTTTTAAATACTATGCCTCAGTTTGATTTCACAACTTATACTTCCCAAATATTTTGGTTTGCAATATGTTTTTTTATACTTTACTTCGCTGTTAACTACCTTATTACCCCTAGAATTAAAGCAATTCTTGAGCACAGAAAAAAAATTATTACAACTGATTTATCATCTACTGCAGATTTAAAAACACAAATTGAGGAACTGAAATCATTAAACCTCAAAATCAATCAAGATTCAGCTCAAAAATATCACCAAAAAATTGAAGTAACAACTCAAAAAATTCAACAACATCGTCAAGATACTATAACCAATCTCAAAAAAACTCTTGAAGAAAATAGCAAAAAATCACAACAACAATTACAAGATTTAATCATAAAATCGCAACAGCAAAGCGTTGCGGTTATTGATGAAATCGCCAAATTTATTAAATCTAAAATTTTAAATTAATATGTTCGACGAAAAATTCTGGTTAGCCATTGCCTTTTTTACCTTTGTTGGCCTGATTGTTAAATTGGTTGGTCCAAAAATCACTAAGGCATTAGATCAAAAAAGTAAATTAATAGCTGAAGAAATTCTTAAAGCTCAACAGGATCGTAAAGAAGCTCAAGAGCTTTTAGAGCAAGCTCGTAAAACTTATCAAGAAAGCATCCAAACAGCTAAAAATCTTGTTCAACAAGCTGATGAAGAAGCCCAAACTTTAATTCAAAATGCTAAAGAGATTCTTAGTCAGGAAGTTGCAAGAATGACTTTAGTTGCATCGCAACGCGTGAAATATGAAGAAGAAATAGCCATTCGTGAAATAAAAAACAAGATTATTACCTCAGCGATAATCAAGCTACAAGACAAAGCTTTTGACGCGGAAGGAAAAGACAGAATTGTTGAAAATTCTATTAAAAATCTGCAACGCATTCACTAAAAGAATATTTAATACCAATTCAATCTTTAAAAAAAATTATAACAAAGGGTCAAAAATAAATCTTCAATTTTGCTAAATAAAAATCTAGATCAAATTTATTTTAAAATCAATTAATCTAATCTTAAAAAGATTAAATCTGATACTCAATTACTTCTTGAGCCTTTTTAATTTCCTTAGCAGTATTGGCAACCATCACTGAATTATTTTCTAGGTCTTTGATAATTATTGCTCCAGGGCCAATTTTAGAAGAATCGCCAATGGTGATGGGTCCTAAAATTTTTGCACCTGCACCAATAATCACTTTATTACCAATTGTTGGATGGCGTTTTGTTTTTACCAATGATCTTCCTCCCAGAGTAACTCCTTGATAAATCGTTACATTATTGCCAATCACTGAGGTTTCGCCAATTACCACTCCAAAGCCGTGATCGATAAAACAATTTTTACCAATTTGTGCTAACGGATGTATTTCAATTCCCGTAAAAATGCGATTGAGATGAGCAATAAATCTTGGCAAAATTGGAATTTTATTTTTTGCTAAAAAATTGCTTATTCGGTGCAAAACAATAGCGTGAACTCCCGGATAACATAAAATTATTTCCAAATAATTTTTTGCTGAAGGGTCATTTTTTTTGATATTTTCTAAAAATTCAATTTTCATAATTTTAATTTTTTTGCCAATAATTTTTTAGACGATGATATGATCAAATAACGCCGAAGATAAATATCTCTCGCCGTAAGATGGCAAAATAAAGACGATTAATTTATTGGCATTTTCTTGGCGCTTAGCAATTTCTAGACTTGCAAATGCAGATGCTCCGGAAGATATTCCACACAAAATACCCTCGCACAATGCCATTTGCCGAGCAGTATTTAAAGCATCTTCATTGCTTACCGTAAAAATTTCATCAATCAAATCAGTTTTAAGAATTTGCGGAACAAAGCCTGCACCAATACCTTGAATTTTATGAGGCCCACCTTGCCCTCCAGATAATACTGGGCTAGAAGCTGGTTCAACAGCAATTGCTTTAAAATTTGGATTGCGTTTTTTTAATACCGAAGCAATGCCTGTAATAGTTCCACCAGTGCCAACCCCTGAAACTAAAATATCAATTTTACCATCAGTATCCCTCCAGATCTCTTCAGCAGTTGTTCGCTGATGCATTTCAACATTATCTTGATTGGCAAATTGTTGCAAAATTACTGAATCTGGAATTTCTTGATTTAACTCTTCAGCTTTGGCGATTGCACCTTTCATGCCTTTTGCTCCTTCAGTTAAAACCAGCTGTGCACCGTAAGCTTTTAATAATTTTCTACGCTCCAAAGACATCGTTTCAGGCATTGTTAAAATCAAACGATAACCCTTGATTGCACAAACAAATGCTAGAGCAATTCCAGTATTGCCAGAGGTTGGCTCAATTAAGGTGGTTTTTTTAGGATCAATTAAACCGCGCTTTTCAGCCATTTCAATCATATTTACGCCAATTCGATCTTTCACAGAATTGGCAGGATTGTAATATTCAAGTTTAGCAACAATTTTGGCTTGCGTTTCATTCATTTTATTGATTTGAACTAATGGCGTATTTCCTACAAGTTCTAATAAGTTTTTGGCAATTTTCATAAATTTTGTAAATTAAAAGTTAGAGTTAAATTTAAAGTTAAACTAAATTGAAAAATCGATATTTTTGTCACCAAAATATTTTTTTACCAATTGCGATAATTCAAATAAAAAATCATCTTGAATAGATCTTTGCGGATCTTTTTGAATTAAAAAATTTTCAATTACTCCACAAGCCAGTGTCTCGTTAGTAATGTTGTCTATTAACAAAAAAGACCCTGTTTTTTTATTAGTGCTAAACAAATCAAAACTAACTTCTTTAGCTAAACTAATTTCAACATTAGCAATTTGATTCATGCTAACCTCTTGAGCTTGGTAGTTTTTTAAATTGCCAAGATTGATTAAATCATAAACATCAATAACATAATTAATTTTATTAATTTTTGCCCGTAAATAATTATGGTTAATATTAATTAACAACTCTTGTGATTTTTTATAATTAAAACTATCATTACTAAACCAGATTAAATTGGCAACAAAGTGATTAGCAAAATATGGCTGATTGTCAAGATTACTAAGCATTGCTCCGCGCTCTAAATCAATTTCCTTGTCAAAACTAACCGCAACAGATTGATTAGTTTTAGCTTTTTTAACATTCTTAGCACTATGAATTATTTTTTTTATTTTTACTTTATCTTTATTGGGATAAACCATTAACTCATCATCAATTTCAAAACTTCCTGAGCTTAAAAAAGCTTGATAATAACGACTTTGTTGATGTTTAACTAAGTTTTGTATCTGAAGCCTAACTTGCTCTTGCAAATGATTGATCGGTTTGGTTTCAAGTAAATATTCAATTAAAGTTTTACCGTGATACCAGTCTATTGCATCGCTTTTTTTAACAATGTTAAAACCCTCTTTAGCATTGATTGGAACAAAAGAAATATCCTCAAAATCTAAGCTCGCCGTTTTTTCTAAATAACTCTTACGAATTTCATTAAAAATTTGGTAATCATAATTGACAAGATCCATTTTGTTTACAGCAACGATAACATTTTTAATACCAAATAAACTAGCAATATAGCTGTGTCGCAATGTTTGGAGTGCAACAGCATTTTGTTTTTTTGAAGCGTCAATCAAGATGATTATGATATCGCTATTGGCAGCTCCAACTGCCATATTACGAGTGTATTGCTCATGTCCTGGCGAATCAGCAATTATAAATTTTTTATCAAGATATGAAAAATAACGGTAAGCAACATCAATTGTTATTTTTTGTGAACGCTCGGAAGTTAAACCATCTAGAAAAAGTGAAAAATCTAATTCACCTAGAAAATCAGCACTGGTTGAATTTTTTACTTCTTGAATTTGATCCAAAAAAAGTGAGTTAGTATCGTAAAGTAGTCTACCAATTAAAGTTGATTTGCCATCATCAACATTACCAGCAGTTAAAAATTTTATTATTTCTTGTGACATATTACTATAAATTTTATTTATTATTGTTAATTAATATTTTTAAAAATATCCCTCGATTTTTTTCTTTTCCATTGCCCCAACTTGATCCTTATCTATCAAACGACCTTGGCGTTCACCATATTGGCTACTTTGAATTTCGGCTATAATTTCGGCAACATTTTTTGCTTGCGACTCAATTGCTCCAGTCAATGGATAACAGCCAAGAGTGCGAAATCTCACCAGTCTTGATTCAACTTGATAGTCATCAATTGGCAATCTGTGATCATCGACCATAATCAGTGTTTCATCAATTTTGACAGTTGGGCGATTTTTAGCGAAATATAAATCAACCACCTCAATTTCTTGTTGAGCGATATATTGCCAAACATCAAGCTCTGTCCAATTTGATAAGGGGAAAACTCGCATTGATTCTTGAGGCTTAATTTTGCAGTTATACAAATTAAACATCTCGGGTCTTTGAGATTTAGGATCCCATGAATGAAACTGATTGCGATGCGAAAAAATTCGTTCTTTAGAACGAGATTTTTCTTCATCGCGTCTTGCTCCGCCTAAAGCTACATCAAATTGATATTTATCTAAGGCCTGCCTTAAAGCTTGGGTTTTCATAATGTCAGTGTAGGTTTTGCGATGTTCGCCAAATGGCTTTATTTGCTGATCAAGCCCAATGGGATTGGTATGAACGATTAAATCTAATTGATATTTTTTTGCCTGATAATTACGAAATTCAATCATCTCTTTAAATTTCCATGTGGTATCGATGTGCAAAACCTTAAATGGTAAAGGTGCTGGATAAAAACTTTTTAATGCTAAATTTAATAACACTGAAGAATCTTTACCAATCGAGTATAACAAAACAGGTCGATCAAATTGAGCGATTGCTTCGCGAATTATATAAATCGATTCCTCTTCAAGGGTTTGTAAATATTTATTGACCATAAACCTCCTTTAAAATGAAATCGCCAAAATTATCATTTGGCTTTTTTGATTGTGAATATTTGTTAAAAAAATGATCGAGCTCAAATAGGATTTGCTCTTCGCCTAAATCTTCCTTGTATAAACGATTTAATCTTAAGCCCAATCGATCCCCAGCTAAGTAAAGATTATACTTACCAAGCGCTTTGCCAACCAAACCAATTTCTGCTAAAAATGGTCGAGCACAACCGTTAGGACAACCCGTCATTCTTATTGAAATTGGCTCATCAGTTAAATTATATTTTTGCAAGATAACCTCGATTTTACTAATCAAACTTGGCAAATATCTTTGCCCTTCGGCTAAGGCTAAAGAGCAGGTATTTAAGGCAACACAGGCAAGTGAGGAGAGGCGTATCGGCGAGTAATTAGCAATATTAACCTGATATTTTTTTAAGATTTTTTCGATAGTCTTTTGGTGTTTTTTTTCAACATCACTGATAATAATATTTTGATTATTGGTACAACGAAAATTACCAAAATTATTTTGAGCAATTTCACGCAAAGCTTTTTTTAGTTGAGATTTTTCATCATCATAAACTCGCCCATTTTCTACAAATATTGTTAAATGCCATTTGCCTTGATAGTCCTGATCCCAGCCATAATTATCTGAGCGATTTTCAAAATTAAAAGCTCGGGGATTTTGGAATGCAAACCCTGCTCTTTTTTCAAATTCGCTCTTAAACCAATCTAAACCATATTTGGCAATTGTGTATTTAAAACGAGAATTTTTACGATCATCACGATTGCCAAAATCGCGCTGAATGGTAATAATTGTATAAGCGGTTTTTAAGGCTTGGTCAACATCAATAAATCCTGCTAAATCACCAAGTCGTGGATAGGTTTGAGCATTACCATGAGTTGAGCCCATACCTCCCCCAACTACAACATTAAAACCTAATAACTTATGATCAACAATAACGGCTATAAAACCAATATCCTGCGAAAAAACATCAACATCATTGTGAGGAGGAATTGCCAAGGCGATTTTAAATTTTCGTGGTAAATATGTTTCGCCGTATAACTCATCAATTTCATTTTCTGGTGAGATTTTATCACCATCCAACCAAATTTCATGATAGGCTTTGGTTTTTGGCAAAAGTTTTAAAGACATCTCTTTGGCAAGTTCATTAACTAAAAAGTAGTTGTGATTTTTTTCAATAACCGCACTTGACATAATGTTGCGATTAACATCTCCGCAAGCTGCAATTGAATCTAAATTATTCTTCATAAAATCTTGCAAAGTTGGTTTTAATTTAGATTTAACAATGCCATGAAGCTGAATGGTTTGACGAGTTGTTATTTTAATTTTCAAATTGGCATTTTTATCAGCTAAATCATCAATTAATAACCAATGTTTAGCAGAGATTTTTCCCCCTGAAATTCTTAAACGAAGCATAAAAGAATAATCTTTTTCTAATTTTTTTTGTGCCCGAATTTCTCTACGGTCTCGGTCATCTTGCTGATAAATTCCGTGAAATTTAATAACCGTTTGATCATCGTCATACAAGGCTTGAGTTATTTGATTAGTAAGACTTTGCTCTAATGTTCCTCGCAAATTTTTACTATTTTTTTTAATTTTTTCAACGCTCATAGTTTTGGTTAATTAGTATTAGTTTTAACTGGTTAATAATTCTTTTAATAGACATCTAGTAAATATCTATTTTGTTCCTTTAAATTGTTTAAATAATTTTTTGAGCCTTCCAAGTCATATTTACCATAGTTAGCAATAATATTTAAAAGGGTTTGCTCAACAGCATTTGCCATATTTTTTTTATCACCGCAAATATAAAAATAGCCATTATTTTCCAACCAATTAAAAACTTCCTGTCCATGCTCTTGGAGTCGATCTTGAACATAAATTTTTTGGTCCTGATCTCTTGAAAATGCAAGGCTCAGCTTAGTTAAAACATTAGATGCTAAAAAATCTTGTAATTCACTTTGATATAAAAAATCACTGCGAATATTGCGTTCGCCAAAAAATAACCAATTCTTGCCAGAGGCATTTTTAAAACTACGCTCAAAAAGAAATGAGCGAAACGGTGCGATGCCAGTACCCGCTCCAACCATTATTATATCGCAATCATCTTTGGGTAATTTGAATTGACGATTTTTACTTATATAAAATTTGATTGGATCACCAATTTTTAGACTTGCTAATTTACTTGAAAATAATCCTAAAATTTCTTGATTATTTTTATTTTTATATTTCACTAAACTTACGCAAAGATGAATTTCATTGTTATGCTCAGATTTAGCGGAAGCAATTGAATAAAGCCTTGGAATAATTTTTCCAGTAATTTGCAAATCTTCATTATCAAATAAAATGCCAAGCGAATCGCCAGATTGATAATCAATTTCTTGATCACTTAAAATTTCTAGATGATAAGTTTCTTTGCTTGATGAGATATCATTGAGATTGATATTGGCAATAATTTTACCGGTAAATTGATTATTTAGTGATGGACTCTTACTAGGGTTCGAAGCAATGAAATCATTAACTTGCTGATTATTTTTATTTTGAAAATTTTTTAATATTTGTGAAAAAATATTTTCTAGATGATTTTCAAAATCTAAATCTAATTCAAAATTATCAATTATTGGCTGAGCTTTTTTGTTAATAAAAATTTCACTAAAATCTCTTCCAGCTTTACAAAATAGTGGATAATTTTTATCACCTAAAGCAATCACCGTAAAATGTAAATTTGCTAAAACTAAATCGCTATTTTTAACAAATTCAAAAAAAACTTTGCCATTCTCTGGAACCTCACCATCACCGTGTGTTGAGGTAATTAGCAATAAATTTTTTTCATTTTGTAATTCACTGTTTCGATATTGCTCAACTGCCTTTATTTTGGCATTAATTTTTAAGGCTTTAAATTTTTTTAAAAATTCCGTAGCAATAAATTTGCAATTACCGGTCTGGGTAATGTAAATTATTGTCAATTCTGAAAAGTTATTTTTAAGCGAAATATCGTTGGCTATTGGCAGATTATTTTTTGCCAAAACTCCCGCTAAATAGCCACTCACCCAAGCGATTTGGGTATTGTCTAAATTACTAATTAACTGGTTTAATATGTTTTGTTGTTCTTTATTAATCATAATTATTTTTAGTTAAGATTTATGTAATCCGCATTCTTTTTGCTGATTATTTTCCCACCACCATCTTCCCGATCTAATATCATCATTTTTACTAATGGCTCGCGTGCAAGGACTACAACCAATTGAACGAAAGCCAAGATTATGAAGCTTGTTATGAATCACACTATTTTCCTCAATATAGCTCCAGAGCTGAGCTTCAGTAAGTTTTAATAATGGGTAAAACTTGATAATTTTTAAATTATCATCAAATTCAAAAAAATTTTTATTTAAACGAATTGATGATTGCTCTTGCCTAATTCCACTGATCCACAATTGATAACCTTTCAGAGCTCTTTTTAAAGGTTCAACTTTACGAATTTCACAGCATTGTTTTCTTAAATCTACACTTTGATAAAAAGCATTAACGCCATTTTTTTCGACAAATTTTTTTAAAATATTGGTTTTAGGACTATAGCTAGCAATTTTTATCATGTAGTCATCAATAGTTTTTTGCCATGTTTGATAGGTTTCATCAAATAAACGAAAAGTATCAATTGTAAAAAATTTTATTGATAATTTTTGTTTAGCTATAAAATCGGTAATCACCTGATCTTCTAGACTAAAACTCGTTGAAAAAATTATTTTTGAAAAATTTTTTTCAACAAACAAAATTTTTTCCTGCCAATTTAAGTGATCAGTTTTAGTTATTAAATCATTGATATTCATAATTTTTTCTTAAATATTTTTTTTTAATTGTAAAAAATTAAATCCGTTTTTATCGCCCTCAAACCATTGATATTTTCGATGCAAACCTACCACTTCACCAATAATTACAATTGATGGCGAAACAAAATTTGTCTCAGGAAATTTTTCAAAAAAATCGCCAATAGTCGCAAGATAGTTTTTTTGATATTGGGTGGTAGCTTGTTCGACAACAACTATTGGGGTTTGTGAATTTTTATTAAATTTTAACAATTTACTAATTATGGTTTTTAAATTATGAGAAGACATATACAGCACCAAACTGTCAGAGGTTTGAGCGAGATCTTTAAAAAAATCATCACTAGCTAAATCTTCTTTATAAATCGTTAAGAATCTTACCGCTTTATTGTTTTGCCGTGAAGTAAGAGCGATCCCCAAATAACTGGCAGTTGCATTTCCAGCCGAGATTCCTGGAACAATTTGATAAGGAATTTGCAGGTCAATAATCGCATCAATTTCCTCGGTTAAGTGGGCAAATATTGCGGTATCTCCGCCTTTAAGTCTTGCAACAATATTGCCTTGCGAAGCATAATTTTTAATCATTTGATTGATTTGGCTTTGACTATACAGATGAAGATCGCGAGTCTTGCCAACATTAATTTTTAAAGCATCTTTTCTAACATATTCTAAAATCTCTTTGGCAACTAGTCGATCATACAAAACCACATCAGCTTTTGAGAGAAGATTTATTGCTTTTAAGGTTATCAATTCAGGATCTCCAGGACCCGCACCGATAAAATAAACCGCCCCTTGTTTTTTATTGTTGTGATTATTAAGCTTCTCTTCAAAAAGCTGTTGTCCTTGTTTAAAATTACCAAGAAGAATTTGCTCGCCAATTGCGCCTTCTAAAACCTCTTGCCAAAAAATTCTTCGCGCCTGCAGATTTGTTAATTTATTTTTAACTAGATCTTTATTTGTTGTTAGGAATTGATTAAGATTGTTAAGATTTGTTGGTAATATTTTTTGAAGTTTTTGTTTAATTAGCCTAGCGAGAACCGGTGAGATTCCTGAGGTAGAAGCACTTATAACAACATTATCTTTTTTTACATTTGCTCCAAAAATAAAATGTGAATTACTTGGATCATCAACCACATTTACCAATTTCTTTTGATTTGTTGCATCATCAGCAATTTGTTGATTTAGTTTTTTATCATTAGTTGCAACTACGATAATATCGTAATTTGCCAGCTGTTCCTTAGAGTATGAGGTAGCAAAATAATTAAGATTATTTTGCAATATAAAATCGAGAGTTTCTTTAGAAAATTCTTTGGCAATTAATGTTATTTTTGAAGAAAATTCAAAAATTGTTTCGAGTTTAGCCAAGGCAATGTTACCGCCACCTATGATAAGAAAATTTAGATTATGACTTTTGAGAAATATTGGGAAAAACATTTATTATAAAATTAAATTACAGACAAGAAAAAGCAGGGGTTGTTTTAACAACAACATGAATTTAATTTGTTTGAATTTAATTTATAAAAAATCATTAAGGTAATTTTAAATTAATAGCAATTTTAAAAATTATTAGAAGAATATTTTGATAAAATTTGATAAAGTTTCTAAGTCATTTTTTTTGATTTTTTTTATATGTCAAGTTTTTTTATAAATTACATAAGATCTCAAAATTTATAACATTATTTTTTTGTTTATCTGATGAAGTTCTAAAAGGTTGAGTTAGTTGATATGCACTAGTTAAGGAATAATTAAAATTTTTAGAATTGTAAATCAATTTCAAACCTGCTCCACTCAATCTTCCATCAGCTTTATACCAAGAATAATTATTTCTAACATAGCCATAGTCAAAAAAGCCTTCGAGAGTAGCTTTATTTATAAAATTTATACTATCAAAAGATTGTTTTGACGTATAAAAATTTTTAAAATTATTAAAATTAAAACTTAATTTATTTCGCCAGAAATATCCGCTATCTCCTGAAATTGAATAGTCCTTAAATCCTCTTACCGAATAATATCCACCTATCGAAAACTGCTCCATTGAATAAAGCGTAACCCTTGATTTCTGTAGGTCAATTTCACTATTAAACAAGAATAAATTCTGCTTTTGGTGATTAGTAAATTTTTTTGTAAAATTTAAGTAAATTTTAAAATATTCAAATTGAGCATGGGGATTTGATTTGTCAAAATTATTTTGATCTTTTTGAGCATCAAAGTTTTTTAAACCCTTATTAAAACTCGGTTTTAAATAAAGATGATAGTTATTTTTAAAGTTGATATCAAAGTTCACTGCTAGACTTAAAACACTTAATCTGCGTATTGAAGAAAATATTTTTTGACGATTGATATAGCTTGTTGATTGCTTAATAATCAATGAATTAGATAGAGAAATTCGATAATTATTTTTACGAAAAATTGAACGATTATAACTAAAAGCTTGTCTCTTAAAGAATCCACTAAAAGTTATAGGTATTACATAACCTTGTGTAGTATTTTTAAAATTACTTAAAGAATAGTCATATGAAAAATTATTATAATGCCAAGGAATGTTGATTGAACCTGCAATTGACTGAAAATTTTTTTGGTAATTTGGATCATTTAAATTTGTTAAATAATTAATGCTAATTTGGTCATTTAAACAAAGAATATTTTGAAGATTAAAATCAACACTTGATCTTTTATAGCCATTAAAATTATTGCCTAAATTATCATAGCCCAATTTAACAGCTAACGGAAATTTTGCTTTATTTTCAACGATAATATCTGAATATAAATTTTTTGAACCTGCTTTAATTTTAAGCTTTGCATCATTGATTTGCAGACGATTTATTTGGATTAAACCCTGATTGATCTGATTAATATTTAAAACCTTATTTTCTAGATTACCAAAAGCACTGTATTTTTGCATTTTATCAAAAAAATTATCGTTATTGATAATAATTTTTTCAATCATTCCATAATTTATTCGTAGACTTAATATCCCCTTTTTGGCATTGAATAAATTAAATGAAATTTTTGATGTAACCAAACCAGAGTCGTAAAGAAATTGCTGATAATATTTAATTATTTCAATAATTAGATCTTGATCAAGGCATTTGTATATAAATTGCTGTTGAGGAATAATTTTAAAGTTAAATTCAAATATTTTAGAATCATTTTCTAATTCAATTTTTTTTAAATATCGGCAATTTGAAGAATTATTCTTTAATTGTTTTAAAATATCATTACCCCTAACAAAACCCTGATCATCAATGTTATTTGTTGTTTTAATATCGTTAAGTTTTGATTTATTGACTAATGAATTTTTTTTTAAATAATTAAATAAATTTTGAGAGTTTTGGTTATTTAGCAGATTAATTTGCTGGAGTTGTTGATTAATAATTTGATCACTTAAGGAATTAATTGAATTAAACTGCAGATATAAATTAGAGCTATCTTCAATTCCAGATGCGATTATTTGCTTATTAAAACAAAAAATTATCGCTAATGGCAATAGCATTAAAAACAGCTTTTTAGTCATAAATTTGTGGTGAAATTTTGAGATATTTATAAAATAATTAACTTGTTAAGTTTTTACTATTATAACCTAATTTAAATATTTGTAAATAAAATTTACTAATTTTTTTAATATTAACTATAACTTATAATGATCACTAGCCTGAATTCATTTCGCTTTATTACTGCCCTTGGGATATTTTTATTTCATGTCTCGACAAATTTTGTATCAGCAGATGATAGCTTTTTTTTAAAAAAGATTTTTGATGGATCAACAATTTTTATGAGCGGATTTTTTGTGTTATCAGGATTTATTCTCAGCCATATTTATCACGATAAAGATTTTACCAAAAATAAAAATCTTAACGAATTTTATTTTAAAAGATTAGCTCGAATTTACCCAGTCTATATCTTTATAACCATTTTATATTTTTTATTATTTCCAAGAATTGATATTGAAGATAAATTACTTTTTATTTTAAATGATGCCTTTTTTATGCAAAGTTTTTTTGAAAATATTTTATTTATCGGGATTAACAAAACCACTTGGTCAGTAAGCGTAGAAGCATTTTTATATCTAACATTTCCCTTTATTATTATCATCAAAAATAATCGTTTAGGATTAATAATATTTGCAACAATATTGGCAGTATTTACATCTCTAAACTCTATTTACTATAACAACCCTTATATTTATGCTAACCCAATTTTTAGATTAAGCGATTTTATAATTGGCATAATATGTTATTCATATAAAGACTTATATCTAAAATTAAATTACCAAAAATTTATCCATTTGGCAACAATTGCTCTAATTATTTTGATATGTTTTGTAAGCCAAGAAAACAGAATGTCTTTTCAGATATTTACCATCCCTTTATTTGGGCTATGGATTATTAATGTTTTTCATTCACAATCAACATTTTATAATAATTCTATTACAAATTATTTAGGTTTAATTAGCTATTCTTTTTATCTTTGGCAAACCAGTGCATTAGCTTTAACAAAAGAAATTGAAAAAAATTATTCTCACCTAAATTCTTGTAACTTAATTGCCATTTGTTTTACTATAAATCTAGTTTTATCAATTGCCTCTTATCATATTATTGAAGAAAAAGCCCGTAAATATTTGTTAAAATTAAAATTTAATTACTCCAAAAAAAATTAAATTTCACTACAATCAATTTTTGATAATCTTGAGGCTAAACATGATGAATTTGGGCTAACTGTTGCCTTAGTAGGAGAATTTCCCGGAAATGGACTTCCTTGGCGAGTAGAAGCATCAGATCTGTCATCCCAATTATCACCAGTACTGTCTTGACTAAATATCGAAACGTTACTGCTAGTTCGACTAAATGAACCTTCATTATCTTGACAAAATCCTACAGCGCTTTTGGTTAATTTAAATTCATTTGGTCTTGCAAATGATGATGCGACATTTTCAATCGATGACGAAACAATATCTAAAATAACATTATCTTTTAATTCATGATATTGACTTAAGATTTGTTCAATAAATTGATGTTTTTTTAATGATTGCAATTTTTCTTGATTTTCTGGATATTTTAAATCATCTAATTCAAAAATAAATTGTTCATTATTTCTAGATTGATCTTGAGCCATTGTTAGTTCAGGGCTCAAAGTTTTTAAAAAGCAACGCATCTCATCTAATGAATTATTTTCAAAAACAAGCTCATAAATTTTGCAAGAAATTTCCAAACTTAATTTTTGCTCAATGTTTAAACTAGGACCCTGCTGTTCTTTTTCTCTAGAGTTACCTTGAAGATAATCATCTATGGAATTATTTTTTATTTTTCTACAATATTCTAAATCTATGACTTCATACATTAAAACATTGTTATATTCCTGTAATTTAAATTTTAATAAATCTTCTTTTGCTTTTTCAATTTCCTCGCTTGATTGCTCTGCTGATGATTCTTTATTCAAATCTACCTTCAATTTATTCACCACAAATCGAACTAAATTTAAAAATTGACCAATGTTAAAATCTTGATCAAATTCTCTTTCTCTAATCGCTTGTATATTTTTTTTATTATCGTCTTCAAATAAATTAATAAGTCGATAATCTTGATCTTTTCGACCACTAGCAACCACAAAACTTTCCATAGTTTTGTTAAAGTCTTTTAAAAAAATTCCAAATACCTCAAGAAAAGTTTTTTTTACATCTTTGTTATCAATATCCATAATTAATTCAAGAACATCAAGACAAGAAGACCTTTCCAAGATTTTTTTAGAAGACCTAGCATCATATTGATCAGATGTTATTTTATCAGCTTCTCGATATTCAAAAGAAATTTGTGGCAATTTCTTTAATAGAAATTCTTTATAAAATTTAAGAATCTGTTGATGATAAAAATTTAAAGATTTATTTTTGATATAATCTTCTTGATCTATTTCAACTGAAAGGGTTTCGATCGAAGACTTAAATTTTTCTATTAAATCTAAAAACGAATCTTTTAGTTTTTTTAGATCCTTTACTTCATTTCCAAAATCAAATAAATAACTTAAGACTCTATTGCCCCTTAAACCCTTTTGAACCTGATGATTGTCTCTATTTTGATCAAAATATCCTGATTGATCATATAACTCCTGTATTGATTTAGGTTTTAAATTACTAACTTCCCTTTCTCTGGTCTGAAAATATTTAGGATCATAAAACATTTTTAATTCTTCAAATAATTTATTTTTATTTTTAAATACACTTAACAATTCACCATATAATTCTTTTACATGAGTTTTTTGATTGGCAATATTTTTAATTTCAGATAATCCTGAAATTGATTTAGATTTATCAAGATCTAAGAACAACTCTTTAAAAAAATCATCGAGTAATTTTTTTTGCTTTAAACTAATTAAGCCCTGTTGTTCTTGACTAACTAAATCTTCTTTTTTAAAAACTTGTTGAATCAAATCACCGCTTAAATCATTGAATTGATCATGTAAATATCTCTTAACATATATCCTTAAAAAAACTAGCATATGTTTCTTTTGTTGTTCATTTAAAAAGGAATTTGTGGAAAATTTTTTTAATAAATGATTAATAACAATTTTTGTAACCATTGATCTTTGCATGATCTCAACCAATTTCTCGGCATTTGACAAGCAATAAAATAATTTGATTGCAGAATTTTTAATATAATCTGAAGATAGCTCTTCAATACCATCTTCTCTTCTCTCATGAAATTTGCTATTTGGATCAAAAATATTGACCTCTCCTACAGATTTTACTATCCCCGGAAGAACTCTAACTAGTTCTGCTTCAGCAATTTTGGGAATATATTTAGCAACACCTTCAACTATTTTTTTTCCTCTCTCATCTAAAAGCCGAATATCATCTTCGGTTAATCGATTTTCAAGAAGCCTTCGATACAGATCTGGCATTTCAGTACTTGGGTAATGACTATGATTTGTAACTTCTGCATATGTTATTCTTGCCAAACTATAGCCAAGAGATTGACCTTGTTCATCTCTTTGCACTCCCATATTAGAAAACATCGCAAATGGACCAAGGCAAAAAAACATTGAATGAGCATCAACCAAAGATTCAGGAATCTTAATCTCGCCCAAAAACTTCATTCTAGCTACCCAATCTAGATATGAAGTTATGTAAAATTTTTTATCAAGATTCTCAGCATTTTGCCATGTAGCATTAATGAATATTCCTGCTTGTAAAAATATTTTATCTTTTCCTTGAGGAGTTTTTTTATGCAATTCAATTCTAAAATTTGAATCCTCATCATAACCAATCCCAACAACTTCTGTTGAGGTTATTATTTCAGCTCTGCCCTTTTTAATATATTCATCCAATTGAAATAAAACTTTTTGTACAAACTTATTCCAATCCAAAAGCTTCTCCCTAGTTTCAATTGCGAGATGAACCATTTTTGGGTCAACATAATCTTGGTATTTACTGGGATGAATTGTTCGATGTAAATGGCAAGTTTCTGGGAAAAGTTTTTGAATTTCCGGATCATTCATCCACAACTTTTCGAATTCTAAAGATAATCTGTCATATGTTGCCATTAATTCTTGGGGATCAACAATAGAATTTTTTAAGATAAAATATCTACCGTTAACTAAATTTGGCATACCCTCATCTTCAATAAAACAATCATTGTATTTTTTCATGAAATTAAGGGTATTTATCATGTATTGCAAGGCTGTTTCGAAATCCTTATAATGATAACCCAAACCCATTCTTCCTGGAGTATTAGCACTTGTACCGGATAATATTGCATCTTTTTGTTCAATAACTTTTACATAAGCTCGTGGAAATTTACTTAAAATTTCTAAGGCAGAAAAAATTCCTGCAACCCCTGCCCCAGCAATTAATATTTGATGTTTATTTTCATGAATTTGACTATCCATTGTTATAGAACTGTCAGAATAAATCTCACCCAATATTTCTGAGATGTCATGCTTAGCATTTTTAGTAGTTGATTCAATTGATTTGCTTAATTTCATAGATAGTTTGCTGTGGTTAATAATTTAAAATATGTAATACCATTTCCACTAATAAATGATACAATTAGGTATTTATAAATTAAGCTTCATCTTTTTGGCTAAAAATCTCTAAAAAGCCTCAGCTGTATGGATATACAGCTTCATTTTTTAAAGATTTTTATCGCAAAAAATATTTTGCTTAATTTATCATTTATTATGTAGAAATGGTATAATACCAAGTCAGTCTTTAAAACATTAAAAAATATTAAAATTCTGACTTCATATTTTTTGGTTAAAAATCCCGTCGTTGCTTTAGCACGACTAAAAAAAGTTTCGTTGCTTTAGCACGACTAAAAAAAGTTTCGTTGCTTTAGCACGACTAAAAAAAGTTTCGTTGCTTTAGCACGACTAAAAAAAGTTTCGTTGCTTTAGCACGACTAAAAAAAGTTTC
>JBJTWJ010000027.1:0-3629 GCA_046081665.1 Alphaproteobacteria bacterium
ATCGCAAACCTACTGCAATTAGCAACAAATTTATATCAAGATTTGAGGATAAAAATTAATGAAAAAATTTATTTTAATATTTTTACTTTTGAATATTTCTTCTTGTAGTAACACCAAGAGTTCATGGGATTGCCCAATATTAGGAGCTGGAGATGGCAATTGTCGATCAATAAAAAAAGCCGATTTAGCTTATAAATTTTCAGAAAATAATAACAATCAATTTTCAGAAATTCCAAGCAAAATCAACATTAAACTAACCACTTCAAAGATTGAAAATGTAAATAAAAGTAAAACTAATAAAGAGGAGCAAATTCCTGATTCTAAACCTTTGCTTAGAACCGAGGAGAAGATTGGTAGAGTATGGTTTGCCCCTTTTATCGATAGTGATGGAAATCAGCATTCACAGAAAATAATCTATGTAGTTGATGAACAAGCAAAATGGGTGGGGCAAAATGATTGATTTAAAAAAGATTTATGAATTTATCAATGATAATTTGGGTGGAAAAAATTTTTCACAAAACAATAAAAAACCACAATTTAATTTTGAGAAAATATCATCATTTTTGCCATATCAATGGTATGATGAAGAGTCGCAGGTTTTTATTAATAACAATTCAATTGGTTTTATTTTAGAAGGTAATCCAATTGTGGGAGCTAATGATGGAGTGATTGAATCTTTATCAGGTATTTTCACTGATGGAATCTTAGAGGGTAGCACAATTCAATTTATAAATTGGAGTTCGCCAAAAATTGGACCTTTTTTTGACTCTTGGCAAAAATATCGTAAAGAGCAGGGGGGAGTTTATAAAAAACTTGCCGAAGAGCGAATAAAATATTTTTCTAAAGCTAATCATCAATCAATTTTTGATTCAAGTTTTTATACTTTAAAGAATTTTAGATTAATTATAGCAGTATCGATAACCGTTAATAATGATAAAGGTCAATCAATATTAAATTTATTAAAAACTAAAAAAAGTAGTGATGATTTAATAATAATTTCTAAAGAATTATCTGGTTTTAGAGATAAATTGAAAACGGCATTAACGACTGCTGGCATTGATTGTTTTATATATAAACCTCAAGAATTAATAAATTTTTTAGATGAAATTATAAATTTCGATTTAAACGCTTGGCAAAGCCAAAATATTTACGATCCTCTGCAAAATATTAATCAGCAGATTGTTGATAGAGAAAATAGCTTAGGACATTTTAAAGATAATATTACCTTATATCAAGATTGTGAAGAGAAAAAAATTTCAGTTAGGGCATTTTCAGTTAAGAATTTTCCTGTTAAGTGGGCTCAATATCAGAATCGGGATTTAATCGGAGATTTTTTCCAAGATCTTCGAAGAATGGAATATCCATTTTTAACCTTCTTTTCGATTACATTACCTAAGTTTTCGGAAAAATTAATTGATAATGCAAGAACCAAAAATTTTAATGCCACTAGATTGTCAAATAGTGAAATGGCTAGATTCATTCCAGAGATGAAAAAATCCGCTATTGAGTGGCAATTTGTAAATGAAAAAATAAATTCTGGGCAAAAAATATTGAAGGGTATTTATCAAATATTGGTGTTTGCCCCTGAGTATAAAATAAATGAAGCTGAACAAACTCTAAAATCAATTTATAAGGCTTGTGGTTGGACAATAGTTAGAGATAGATATTTGCAATTACCTTCATTTTTAAGTGCCTTACCTTTTAACTTATCAGAAGGTTATTTTGAAGATTTAGAAAAATTGGGTAAAACTAAAACCATGGTATCGTGGACTGCTGCCAATTTAGCCCCAATCCAAGGTGAATGGAAAGGAATGAAATCGCCTTGCATGATATTGTATGGAAGGAGAGGGCAAGTCTATTTTTGGGATCCTTTTGCTAATGATGAGGGCAATTTTAATGCAATAGTTGTAGGAAAATCGGGTTCAGGAAAATCAGTATTTATGCAAGATCTGGTGACTTCGACTCGAGGGAAAAATGGAATTGTTTATGTTATCGATGATGGAAGATCTTTTATGAATAGTTGTCGTCTTCAGAGTGGAGAATTTATTGAATTTAGCGATAAAGCTGAAGAAGAAATTATTATCAATCCGTTTTCAGTTATAAATCCTGAAATTATGGAAAAATCAGCCGAATATAAAACTGAAGTAATTAGATTAATAACAGCGATAATTTGCCAGATGTGTGAAGGTGATCCAACCAAGAAAGATACCAAAAAATTAGATCAAATTCAAAATCGTCTTATTGAAAAAGCTGTAGCAGAAATCTGGGAAAAAAACCAAACCAATTCTTCAATAACCACAGTAATGAATTATTTTATTAATCATAATGATCAAAGAGCAAAAGATTTAGCTACCCTAATGGAGCCCTTTACTGAGAATGGGGTGTTTGGAAGATTTTTTGAAGGGAAAAGTAATATTAGTTTATCAAACCATTTTATGGTTTTTGAAACTGCAGAGTTAAAAAATAAAAAAGAATTACAATCAATTGTAGTGATGTTTTTAATGTTTTTAATTTCAGAAAATATGTATTTTGGTGACAGAAAACACCAAATAACTTTGGTGATTGATGAGGCTTGGGACTTGCTTCACGGCGAAGGATCATCAATTTTTATTGAAGGCTTGGCAAGAAGAGCAAGAAAATATGGCGGTAATCTAATTCTTGGCACTCAATCGGTTAATGATTTTTATAAAACTCCGGCTACCATTGCCGCCTTCGAAAATAGCGATTGGGTGATTTTGCTTTCACAAAAAAAGGAATCTATTGATATGTTGGCATCTACCAAAAAAATATCAATGGATAATGATCCTGTATTAAAAGAGGCTTTAACAAGTTTAAAAAAAGTTGAAGGTCAATATTCCGAAGCGGTTATTTATGGACCTAAAGGTTGGGCGATAGCAAGATTAATTTTAGATAAATATTCGTTGTCTCTATATTCCTCAAAGGCAGATGATTGGGCAAAAATTAATAAGTTAAAGAATTTAGGATATAGTTTAGAAGATGCTTTGGCAGTACTTGCCGAAGATAAATCAAAAAATAAAACCACAAGAGTATTTGATGCAAACGATTATAGAAAAATTATTGATATAACTAGAAATAGTGAACATCCAATAAGTTTTGAAGATGCTTTAGAAAAAATATTAGAAGAAAAAATTAGAAATAATTTTTCACAAGCATACCCACAAATTTATGGCAAAAATCTAAATAATTAATTTATGAAATTTTCTTATAAAATCCCAAAACCATTGTTAATAAATATTTTAACTACTTTAACAATCTCTTTAGTGGTTTCAATTATTACTTATAAAATAATAGATCAGCGAATACCAAGGGTTGCAATGGTAGATTTATCATATCTTAACAATGAATTTATGGTCAATTTATCTCGTCATTTGATTGAAAATAAAATCAGCGATAAAAAAATTGAGCAAGCAGTAAGAACTCATCTAGATACTTTGGATTCAATTTTAAATGACATTAATCACAGTAAAAAAAATTTTATTTTATTGCAAAAGCAAGTTGTGGTTTCAGAAAATATTGAAGACATAACCAAGCAAATAGAGCAGGTAATATTTGATAATATTTTCTGAAACCACAACTTGCTTTTGCAATAAAATAAAATTTTTTTTACT
>JBJTWJ010000028.1:0-2869 GCA_046081665.1 Alphaproteobacteria bacterium
TGCACCAAGATTTTCATTTTCCAAATTAGTATTCTCTTGTTTTTTAGCCATTTCTTGCATTTTATTATTTATTATTAATTGCAGTTAATTTTAGTTAACTGTTGATTGTTATCGAAAAGATTAAATAGTTTTAATAATTTATCATAAATTTAAAACCTCTCTTCATTAAAACCTCTCTTCCCAGCTCTTCCCTTATCTCACATTTCATTAAAAAATTTAATTTAAAGATAAATTTTAAGATTGTGTTGAAGATTATTTGTGCTATTTAAAGTTAGATAATTATAAGCTTTCAAAACTTAAAATAAAGAACTTTTTTTGAAATTTATTTGCCAAGTTTAAGAAGAATGTTGGTAACGGTTTCATCGCTTTTAACCTTGATTTTTTGCTCATAGCTTTTGATATAACACAAGGCGTTTTTTGAATCCTTACAGTAATAAAATTTCCCTTGCAAAATGTAGTTTTTACCAGCTTCAAATTTTGGTAAAGTAAAAACTTTATCCTTGATTATATTCCAATCGAAATTTGCAATTAAATCCGCCTGGATAGTTTTGTCATCATACAACAAAACATTTAAAAAACTTGGACCCTGATCATTGATCTTCCAACCTTTCTCCACCTCAAGGGCAAAAGTTATATCACTTTGGGCTTTGAGATTAATTTCATTGCTGGTTTCCAAATTAGGTAAATACTGCAAGAAACCTTCTTTTTGAAGCTTCAAAGCTGGCATTACATTTAACAATTCTGAATCAAAACTACTTCTACTTACCATAACAATTCTGTTGTTGTTAGTATCTGCTACATAAAAACGATCAAGAACCGAGATTATTCCGTTTGGCTCATCAAAATTGGTTTTATTACCCAATTCTTCACCACGATTACTTCCAACTAAATCACGAATTTGTGCTGAAGAAAAATCATATTTTTTCAAACGATTGTTTAAACTATCGCTGATATAAACACCCGTGTCATCAACAACCAAGCCTTTTGGCGATTGTAGTATTGATGATTTTTTATTATCCATAGAACTTGAATTTGATGATAAATTTTGTTTAACACCGTCTAAAGATTTAACCAAGGTTTTAATTTCACCATCTTCATTGGCATAACGCAAAGATGATGAGGCACTGTCAACAAAATATAATTTATCATTGTAAACCGTCATATCGCTAGTTTGAGCCAGTGAATTATTTGGAAATTTTCCATCATCAATACCCTGTTGACCATTACCAGCAAATATTGAAATATCTTGTTCATTAATATTGTATAACAAAATTTGATTAGTTCCAGAATTGCTAATCACTAAATTATTTTCATCGGGGAAAAACTCAAGATCAGTTGGGCTGGAAAGAGAAATTGCTTTAACATCATTATCGCCCTCATCAATTACCTCACCTCTAACCCCATTGCCAATCAAAGTTTGCACTTTATTTTCTTTAAAGTTTACGACGCGAATAGCATGATTGCCAGTATCCGCAACATATAATTTATTATTAGCATAAAGCAAGCCTTGCGGGGCATTGAAAGTTGCCACCTCAAAACTTCCATCAGCCATTCCTGCCTTGTCACTACCAATTTTTAACAAACTCTCGCCAGTAATTGTTGTGATATTAATTGTGTTTTGTCCAGTATTAGCAATAAAAATTGCCGGAATTTGGCGAGTTTTATGACTGAAATTATTAGCATAAGCTAACTTAGTTGGATAACTCAAAACATTGCCAATTAAATTATTTTTTTCAAGCAAGATTGGCAATGCGTTACGGCTAATTTGAAATTTATATTTGGCAATTTGTTTACTAACATATTCAGCAAGTTTTGAGACCTGATTTTTTCCAACGAATTTCTTACTGACCACACCATAGGGATTGATCACTAAAAAACTCGGCCATTCCTTTAAATCAAAATTATTCATGATTCTTAAATTTTGATCATTAATAACCGGATTTGTAATATCATGCCTTAACACCGCTTTTTTTACAGCCACATAATCACCCTCCCCCGCAAACATTGGCGAATGAACACCAATAACCACTAATTTACTGCCAAATTCATTTTGCAATTCCTTGATTTTAGGCATAGCTTCAAAGCAATTAATGCATGACCCACTCCAAAAATAAACTAAAATCACCCGCTCCTTTAGCTCATCCAAAGTTAAAGGATGAGTAACATTGAACCAATTTTCTTGTTCATTAGTCACAATTTTTTTCAAATCAACATTATCGTATTTTGTTGAATAAAAAATATTGAATACTACAGAACCAATAAACCACACTAGAATAATTGCACTCGCAACTAAAATTAACATTGATCTGTCTTTTGCACTAATTCTCATTTAAATTTAATAATTTAATTTATCAAAAAATTTAGGTCTTCAATTTAGAACATCTAATTTGCATTTCAAGCTCAAATATTATGATTTTTTTGGTGCTAAAATTAAAAATAAAAAACCTCAAATTTTATTTTGATAATTTATTAAAGTTAATAATGCTCATTCATATTACTCAGTCATAATAATCATCTAATACCACTGAGTCAATAACTCCCTCAAGGCTTATGCCAATTCTATTTTTTTAATTTAAAAAAACTCAAAAAAAAACTTGTTGAATAAAATCTTTTTTCTAGAATTATAAAAAATCTTTATAAAAATATTTTAAGTTAACTTATTTTATATAAAACTGTTTAAAATCAAGATCATTTAATTATTTTAAACATTTATTATCATAAAATAACTATTTTCAATATTACTAATAAGGCTTAGTTATTTATACGTTCGCAGGTGGCCGACGCGCCTGCTTCATTTGCGATTAGCAAATGAAGAAAAAATTTAGATTAAACCGCTCGAATCTCGGTTTAGTTATTTATATGTTCGCAG
>JBJTWJ010000029.1:0-2681 GCA_046081665.1 Alphaproteobacteria bacterium
CAATAAAATTAAGCTACTAGCTATTTTTACAAATTCATTGCTAAGGCTTCTTAAATAAAAATTTATCAGATAATTGTTTTTTAACATTTTCTTTTAAAATATTTTTTTTTATTTAATTTTTTTATTTTTAGTTAAAAACTCTTGCAAAATAAATTTCTTATTGTTAGAATTGTATAGAGTCGGGAGTTGCTCGAATAAAAAACTTTTATCAGAAATACAGCAATGCGTATGGGTTACGCAGTGGTGGCTCCCGATCTTTTTCAAAACTGCATTAATTTGTATTAAAATTTACATAGTTTTATTTTAGTTTGTAAAGATTTGAGATCCATCACCAAACACTAATACTAATACCATATGATATAAGGCAGTAACTACAATCACTTTTTCAACTACAATCATTTTTAAGGTCTGCATTCTTGCATTAATTTTTAGTTTTACAAAACACTAATACAAAACGCTAAAAAAACCACTGGAAAAGACCACTGGAAAAAGCACCTTGCACCCCTACATTAATTCTTAAGCCTTCAAAAGACTCCTTAAAAAAACTGGGGCTGTAAGCTTTGTTCGCTTTCAGGTCTTACAGCATGAATGCTTTGCGAGGCAATGTTAAATCTTAAAGGTGCACAATCTTCTTTACTAAAAAAACTATGACAATTTGATATTATATTTACGAGATAGATATCTACTTATCTCATTTATTTCCTCAATATTTAAAACTCGATCAAAAATTACTATTTCAGAAATATAGCCGTAAAATCTTTCCGAGCGAGCTGAATTGCCCTTAACTCCAACAAATAATCCAGCTTCAGAAACATTTGCCAAATTATTATCAACAGAGGTAGATAATGTTGGGGTTGTCAACTTGTTATCATAAATATTTATTGCCCCATTGTTATTTGTTAAAACAGCAACCCTACTTGAATTATATGTTATTGGAAATCTGGCTCCATCATTGCCCTCACCATTAAAACCCCAATTAGAATCAGAATATAACAACATAGCTGCTCGAGCTCCAGAAATTAAATTTACGGTATTTGAATTTTGCTCGACAACAGTTTGAGAATAACCAGCATATAATGATCGCCATACAGTTATAAAGGTATAAGTATCATCACCAGCTCTTAATGGCAATTGTCCTGATCCACTAGCAATTAATTCAAAATATTCGTTATTGTTAAACAACAATGATGGTAAACCGTTAATTGGACTATTGCTTGTGTATATTGGACGCAGAGCATCGTTAGTTTGACCAATATTGATTTTGGTAATTTGTTGAGGATTTAAATCATTCCAAAAAGAAATGCGATCATTATTGCTTGGACTATTGCCATTAACTGCACTGGTAATTGAATTTTCGTCAGTAGTTTCATACCACAAAGATAAACCTGAAATTGAAGTGATTGGCGAACTTTTAGTGATTGATCGTGCTGACACCAAACGCATTTGGCTAACCAATCTTGATGACCCAGTAACCCCTGCCACTAAAATGCCAATAATCAAAATCACGATTGATAATTCAATTAATGAAAAAGCTTTAGTAATTTTTTTTGAATTCATTTTTTAATTTAGCTTTGATTAAAAAAAATTAAACAATCATTGTCCCCGCTCCGCTCTTAGTAAATAATTCCATCAATAAAATATTTTCAACCGAGCCATTTAAAATATGAGCATAACTCACTCCATTTTCAACAGCGTTGATGCAAGTTTCTATTTTTGGGATCATCCCCGCAGTAATTATTTTATCATCAATCATTTGTCTTGCCGTGATGCAATTAAGATGACTTACCAGCTCACCATTTGGAAGCATCACCCCATCAACATCCGAAAGCATAATTAATTTTGAAGCCTTCAAAGCCGAAGCAATTGCCCCTGCAACAGTATCAGCATTAATGTTAAATGTTTCGCCATTGGTGCCAATGCCAATTGGAGCAATAACAGGAATAATTTCAGTGCCATCAAACAAATCCAAAACCTCAACATCTATGGCTACTGGCTCGCCAACATAACCTAAATTCAAAATTTGTTCGATATTTGAATGCGGATCTTTTTTGGTTTTAGTTGCCCGTTTCGCCATTATCAAATTGCCATCTTTACCGCAAATACCAATAGCTTTGCCAGCTGAGAGATTTATTTCTTTAACGATCGCTTTATTAATTGAACCTGCCAAAACCATCTCCACCACATCGACAGTATCAGCATCAGTAACCCTCAAGCCATCAACAAAACTAGTTTTAATATTTAATTTTTCTAACATTTTGCCAATTTGTGGACCACCACCATGAACCACCACCGGATTAATACCAACCTGCTTTAACAACACAATATTTTTAGCAAAATTTTTTAAATTTGCATCACCACCCATCGCCGACCCACCAAATTTAATAACAAAAGTTTCACCACTAAATTTTCGTAAATATGGCAAAGCCTCGCACAGCACATCAGCCTTCTTCGCCCAATCTTGGAAATCTTTTTCCTTTTGCAAAGAGATATTTTCCAAAGGAATAATTTCACTGTTTTTAATTTCGTTGTTTGAATTGCTCATAGTTAAAATTTGAATTGGTTGGATTGGTTATTATTAAATTTTTAAATTTTTTATAGTTAAAAAGATCACTTTTTAAATTGCCGAAAATTTTATTTTTAATCTGGTTTTGAATTGATTATAATTAAAATTTTAAACTAAG
>JBJTWJ010000030.1:0-18544 GCA_046081665.1 Alphaproteobacteria bacterium
GGTCCATTATTTTTCATATTTTTATTATTTAACCAAACTAAAGATATGTTTGATAATTGGCTCAAAGCTATGACTGGTTTTGGTTTACAACAAATATTTTTATTAACCACTTTAGCGTTCTTTAACATGCTCTTTATTGAAGTTTTAAAAATATCATTAGGATATGGAGTTTGCTGGGATGATGCTTGGGTTATTAATCTAGGAGTAAGATTTACAGTCACTAAATTTTGGGTTATTTCTAGTTTACCACCCCGAACAAGCATGAGTGATGACTTAATGGAAACTGGCAATCCCGAATCAATTCCATCGCTATTTAGCATCTTATACATTTGGGTAGTAGCCTCACTTATGAAAAAAATGGTTACATTTATGACCGATGTAGCGTCAACAATTTCAGATGGAATTAAAGCCAGTGAAATTGGTCAAGGAATTGCCGCAATTGGAAGCCAAATCAAAGGCATGGGTGCCAAGGCTGCCAATAATGCCTTTGATTCAATAGCTTCCAGAGTTGATGACAAATTATTTGATTCAGGAAAAATTGCTAAACAAAAAAGAAATTCCAGAGAGGAACAAGCTAAAAGCGATATGGCAGCAAGAAAAACCCTTTTATCAGCAGCGGATGAAGCTGAAAAGAAATACAAAGCTGATCCAGATAATATTGCTAAACTTGGCGATATGAGTAAAGAAGACCAACAAAAAGATATTCAAAGAGTAAGAAGAGAAGCAATGGATAAAAAAGCTGCAAAAATGAATATTAAGGGCAAAAATAAAGAAAGAATTATTAATGACGCAGGTTTAAAATATCAAGGAAATAATGTCTTTGGAGCTATAAAACAAGCTGGTAAACAAGCTATATTTAAAGGTGGAGCGTTAAAAAGATCGATTGCTGAGCGCGATGTTCAAACTAGAATCAATAAAGGTGATGCATTAAATGCCGTTAAAGATATGGATTCAAAACAAGCAAGTAAATTTGCCAAGGATGTTACCGAAGACAGACTTAATGTTTCAAAAACCAGATTTGAAAAAATTTCAACGGCCATCTCTAGTGGATTTAATAAACTTACTAGCAATGATAGTAATATAACAAAAATTGCAATTAATCAACTTGAACATGAAGGCAAAATAGCAAAAACTGGCTCTACTAGTTTGAATTCAAGAAATGATGATGAACAAAAAATGATTCGCGATAGAATAAAATTAATTAGAGATAAAGGAAACAATAATAAAAAAGTTTTTGCCAAAGAAGTTTCTGCAATATCATCAAAAGCAATTAAGAAAAGATTTAACAAGAAAAAACAAAGTCTTCAAAGAGCTATTGGCAAAGCTATTGAAGACAATGATTTAGATAAATTCAACAGATTGTCAGAAATTGATGAGGCTATCACTAATGCTGAATATGGTGAAGATGATGAAAATTCTGATAATGCTAATGAATTGATTGATGATTTTAATAAAACAGATTTCGATAAAAACGAGAGTATTGAAGAGTTAATGAATAAAGATAGTTTTAAAAATTTCAAAGATAAAAACTAATACCAAATCCCATCTTTAAATAAAATTATAACAAAATATTTTTGCCAGTCGTGCCTTTAGGCTTTGATCAAGATTTTTGAGATAAAAATCTTTAAAAAATGAAGCTGTATATCTATACAGCTGAGGTCGATGTCGTTGCTGTTAAGCACGACTGTTTAAAATTTTTAGAGATTTTTAGCCAAAAATATGAAGTTAGAATTTTAATTTTTTTAAAAGTTTTAAAGATGGGATTTGGTATAGTTGCTTAAAGAAATGTCTTAAAACATTTTAAATCTTAAATTAAGGGCATTATAATAAGATTTTAATTAAGTTGAGCTAGCAAGATGATAATTTTTAAATTCGTCAGTTAAAAACTAAGCTATGGCATTTAAAATTGATTATTAAAAAATTATACCATTTCGATCTTTAAAAAAAATTATAACAAAATATTTTTAAAGTTGCACCTAAAGCAAAGCTCACGTTTTTTGCCAGTAGTGCGATATAAGGCAACGAAATTTTTTTCTGGTCGTTGCCATAAGCCACGACTGTTTAAAATTTTTGGAGATTTTTAGCCAAAAAGATGAAGTTAGAATTTTAATTTTTTTTGTACTTTTAAAGATATCGAAATGGTTTATTACATTTTACAAATCATCATAGAAATATAAAATATAAAATAAAAAATATAAATTATTAAAAATAAACATAAAATAATATTATGAATAAAAATAATTCTTTAATGACATTTCAACAACATTTTTCAGAATTAAGAACAAGATTAATTATTTCGTTAATTTTTTTTATAACAATTTTTGTAATCAGTTATTTTTTTTCTCAGCAAATTTATAATTTTTTATTACAACCATTTAGTGAAATTTCTCAGAATCAAATTAATCGTAAAATCATCTACACTAGCCCTACTGAAGCTTTCATGACCTATATTAAATTATCTTTTTATTGTGCAATATTTTTTTCATTACCTTTTTTTATCACACAAATTTATCTTTTTTTATCACCAGCATTATATAAAAAAGAGAAAAAAAATATTTTTTTTCTATTTTTGACAACACCATTTTTATTTTTTTGCGGAGCAATTTTTGCTTTTTATTTAATTTTACCACAAGCTCTCAAATTCTTTGCAAGCTTTGAGTACCAAGACTTCACAGGTTCACTAAATTTATCAATTCAACTCGAAACTAAAATAAGTGAGTATTTAAATTTTGTCGCAAATTTGATAATTGGATTTGGAATTGCATTTCAATTACCAAACTTCTTGATTTTTTTAATTAGATATGATTTTGTGTCTATTAATGATTTAAGAAAAAAGAGGAAATACTGGATTGTGATAATATTTATATTATCTGCGATCCTTACTCCCCCTGATGTCTTAAGTCAGTTAAGTCTAGCAATTTTGTTAATTTTATTTTTCGAAATTGTTATACTTATTGGTAAAAATCTTAACAATAAAAAATAAATTTTATGGCTACTAAGAAAAAAACTACTGCAAAAAAACCAGTAAAAAAAACTGCTACTAAAAAGAAAACAACTGCTAAAAAGAAATAGTAGTTTTTAAGCTTAAAAAGTAAAAAGAGCGGAAGTCTCAATAGAGATTTCCGCTCTTTATTTTTTTATAATGATAGTTAAATGAAATTATACCATTTCAACTTAATAAATGAAAAATTAAGCAAAATATTTTTGCCAGTCGTGCCTTAGGTAACGACAAGATTTTTAGCCAAAAAAATGAAGCTTAATTTATAAATATCTAATTGGTTCATTTATTAGTTGAATAGGTAACAAATTTTTTTTAGTTGTGCTTCGCAACGAAGTTTTTTTGTACTTTTTAAGATCGAAATGCTATTAAATCTATTTTTATCGGCTTGTTGGTTTATTTTTGTTAGTTGCATTTGATAAAACTTTTTCACTGAGAACGAAATCAGTGTTTGGATATATATCGGAATTTTGTTCTTTAGTTTTATCAAAAAGTTTAGGTGAAGAATTAAAAGCTCTAGTAATTGTGACATTAGAAGGAGAGCGATGGGGTGTTCTTTGTAAATTCTCTTCATTAACAATTTCGCATAAAATATCTAATGATACTCCTCCATCTGAAACCATTGCCAAAGTATATGTTTTTTTATCAAGATGACTGACAATATCTCTTTTTATGGCAATAGTACCATCCCTCAGTGATAAACGAAATAAACTATTTAGCGTTGAAATATACTTGTTTATTTCTGGATAATTATTGTTATCAGGAATTTTACCATCTCTTAATTTTTCATCATCAATATCAACCAAATGTTCAAATAATTTTTCAGCTAAATCAGAGGTATTTTTGTTAATATCATCAAAAATGCTACTCAAAGATTTTAAAAATGATTTTTGATCTAATTTTTCATATGTTCTAACACTATCCAAAAATTGATTAGGCTTATGATTAATTGGTTTATTAGACATGATCAGCTAATTAAATTATTTAAAAAAATTCTAATCTCGTTAAAAATCGGATTAGATGAGTTAAGTCTGCACTCAACAAAATACTTAACCCTTGGGATATAATCAAGATATTTATCTTTCTTGTCTCGCAAAACTAATCTAGCAAATATTCCTAAAATTTTTACATTACGTTGTAATGAAATTATTTCACAATCTTGAATAAAATTATCAGTTTGATAATTAGTTTTGGAAATAAAATATTTATAAAGTTTTTGACGATTATCTTCATCAATATCTCTTCTAATATCATCTAATAATGATATTAAATCATAAACAGGAGATCCTATTAAAGCATCTTGAAAATCTAGTAAACCAATTGATTTATGTTCGTCTCTATTATTTATCAACATTAGATTATCAGCATGGTAATCTCTAAGAACTACAACTTTTTTAGAAATTGAAATCTTATCAAATAACTCAAACCATAATTTTTTATAATTGGCAATTTCTATCAAAGAAATTTTTTTATTATTTAATTGCAAATACCAATCAATAAACAACATAACTTCTTTAATCATAACATGATTATTGTAGCTATCCAGTTTAATTTTAAAATCAATTTTATGAAGCTCTAACAAAACATCACAAGCTTTCTTGTAAAGATCAAATTCTTGCTTAGGATTATTTTTTAAAACTTTTGTAAAAGTATTATCGCCAAAATCTTCCAAAAGTAAAAAACCATTTTCTTCGTCAATTGCTTTAATTTGAGGAGCTGATAAACTATGTTCAACTAAAAATTTATCGACAGAAATAAAATGGTCAATTCGTTCATGAGTTACTGGAGCATACATCAGCATAAAACTCTGAGAAATATTTTTAAATTTTATTCGATAGTATGAGCGAAATGATGCGTCTGAAGCGAATTTAATAATCTCGTATTCATGAGAAGTAAGATCAAGTTTTGATAAATTTTTATCGATAAAATTTTTTGCAATTTTATAATTTATTTCGATCATAATTTAAAAATCTAATTTAGAGTACCATTCTGGAGGAGTAAGGTTAGGAATGCGATCTTTTAAAACTTCACTAAAAATTTTGTGAGATTTAATTAAGCTATACCATTCCTTAGCTACCTGAAAATGATGCCAATTAATATCGCCAAAATAATCCAAAACCGAAATATGAGAAGCTGCTGAAAAGTCTGCAACAGATATTTGATCTCCTGCTAAATATTTTCTCGTTTCTAATAAAAATTCTATATATTTAAAATGAATCTCAAGATTTTTACGAGCAATTCTTAAGACATCTGAATTTGGTGAATGTGATCCTGCTAAAAATCTACTCAGATATCTCTCGAAAAGAATATGTTTGGTTATTTCATTATAAAATTTATTATCAAACCAATCCTGTAATCTTCGCGTTTCGCTTCTTTTTATAAAACTATCACCTAAATAATTTTTTCCTTCATGGTGTTTTTCTTCAATATATTCAATGATAGCTGATGAACAAGATACCGAAACACCATTGCTGTTATCAAACAATATCGGCATTGTTCCAGCTGGATTCATGGCAATAAATTCTTTTTTTCTCTCCCAAAAATTTTCATTTATAAGTTCAAAGCTAGTTTCTTTGGCAGAAAGATGGACTCTAACTTTTCTGGAATATGGACAAATTGGGTGATAATATAGGCGATACATAATAAAATAAAAATTAACAAATTTAGCTAGTCATTTAAAAAAAATTATTGATAAACTTTATAACACAATAAAAATTTTTTACTAAGTTACTCTTTTAAAAGTTAAAAATCAAAATTTATTTATGAAAAAAATTGCTTTAATTGATGCCTATGGATTTGTTTTTCGGGCATATCACTCTCTTCCTCCCTTGTTACGCAAGGATCAAACCCCAGTAGGAGCAGTTTTTGGCTTCACCAATATGCTTATAAAACTTCTGGCTGGGTTAAATGTTAGTCATGTAGCAGTTGTTTTTGATTCTGGAGGTAAAACATTTCGAAATGATATTTATCCAGAATACAAAGCCAATCGTCCACCCTGCCCTGAAGACCTTAAACCACAATTTGCAATTGTTCGTCAAGCTACTCAAGCACTTAACTTAAAAGCTATTGAAAAAGTTGGTTATGAAGCTGATGATATAATCGCTACTCTTGCCAAGAAATCAGCACAGCAAGGTTTTGATGTCTTGATTGTTTCTTCCGATAAAGATTTGATGCAATTAATTGACGATAAAATTTCAATGTATGATGCCATGAAGAATAGAATAATTAAAGAAGCTGAAGTTTTAGAAAAATTTATGGTTTCACCACAACAAGTCTTAGATATTTTATCACTTATTGGCGATAGCTCGGATAATATTCCCGGTGTTAAGGGAATTGGCCCTAAAACGGCAAGTGAATTATTAAAAAAATTTGGAACCTTAGAAAATATTTTTTCAAATTTATCAGAAATTACTCAAGAAAAAAAACGTTTACTCCTTGAGCAAGGCATTGACAATGCAATGATTTCCAAAAAACTTGCAAGATTAGATGATAAAGTTCAATTAGATCTTAGTCTTGATAATTTTCAGCTCCAAGCAATTGATCCAGAAAAACTTATTAATTTTTTAAAGGAACAAGAATTTTATTCTTTGATGAATAGAGTTAAAAAAGAATTTAATTTAAATAATCAAAACACTACACAAATTGAAAACACTGATCTTAATCATAATCCTAAAAATATTTTAATAGCAGATAAGCATAAAAAAACAATTGTTGTTAAAAAAATAACTGAAATTTCACAAATTAAAAATCTTCACCAGAATGCTAAAAATAACGGCGTAATTGTTATAGATTATTTTATTGTTAATAATCAAATTGATTGCCTTACCTTAAGCTCGCAAAATGAAAATAAAAATATTAACGAAATTTTTTATTTAAAAATAAATCAACAAAATAATCCCAACTCCACTCGAAATCTTGACTTGTTTAACAATATAAATTCATCACAAGGCAATAATTTTGATCCCCAAAATCATCTCGATTGTTCTGCATTATTTGAAATTCTTAATGATAATTCAATTCGCAAGATTTTTTTTAAATCTAAAGAGTTTTTAAAAGAATTATTGCAGTTTAATAAACTTTCACCAACAAAAATAAATATAAATAATATTATTTTTGATGATTTAGAATTAATGAATTATGTTTTAAATAGTAATAACAAAAAAACTCTCAGGGAATTAATTGATAGCGAATTAGATAGCGAAATCGAAGAGTTAGGATATGGTGACACCTTTGATGATATCACTAAAAATGCAATTCCTGATAAATTTACAGAAGAAGATTTTAAAATTAATTTTTTATGCTTTAGTAACGCTAAAATCAGCGAACTTTATGAAATCTTGAAAAATAAACTTTTTATTGCTAAACAAACTAACAGTTATCAAAATTTTCAATTACCACTGATTAAGGTTCTTGCAGATATGGAAAATAATGGCATCAAAATTGATTTAACTAAACTTCAAAAATTATCTCACGAGTTTGGTGAAAAAATTAAAAGCCTTACAACTGAAATATATAAACTCGCTGGACAGGAATTTAACATTTCCTCAAGTCAACAACTTGCCGAAATATTATTTAATAAATTAGGCTTACATTCCACCAAAAAATCTAAAAAAACTCAAGCATTATCAACTGCTGTGAAAGTTCTTGAAGAGCTTGCTGAAGATGGTTCACAAATTGCCATGAAAATAATAGAATTTCGCAAATTCTCAAAACTTAAAAATACCTATAGCGATGGATTACAAAAAGAATTAAATTCTAAGACCAATAGAGTTCATACACATTTCTCCAATACTGCAACATTTACGGGAAGACTTAATTCAATTAACCCTAATTTACAAAATCTTCCCATTAAAACTCCTGAAGGCAGAATGATTCGTCAATGTTTTATTGCTGATAAAAATTTTAGCCTTATTTCTGCAGATTACTCACAAATTGAATTAAGAATAATTGCTCATATTGCTAAAATAGAAAATTTAATTAAAGCTTTCAAAGATAATAAAGACATTCACACCATTACAGCTTGCGATGTTTTTAATATTGAAGAAAATAAAGTAGATAATAATTTAAGAAATAAAGCTAAAGCAATTAATTTTGGAATAATCTATGGAATAAGTGCTTTTGGCTTAGCAAAACAATTAAAAATTTCTAATGGTGAAGCTGATCAGTATATTAAATCTTATCTAAACTCTTATCGTGGAATTGACGAACACATGAAAAATTCAATTAAATATGCACAAGACAATGGTTATGTTTGCACAATTTCTGGAAGAAAAATTTTTATTCCTGATATTTCTAGCAAAAATCCGATTATTCGCAATGAGGGAAAACGTAAGGCTATAAATGCTCCTATTCAAGGAAGTTGTGCAGATATAATCAACAAAGCTATGATCAAAATATATCAAAAATTTTGTGATCATCAATTAAAATCAAAAATGCTTTTACAGATTCATGATGAGTTAGTTTTTGAAATAGCTAATGACGAACAAGAGATTGCCAAAAAAATAATCACTGAAGAAATGGAGCAAGCATATAATCTTGACGTAACTCTAAAAGTTGAAATTGGTGATTTTAATTAATTATTAAAGATAACAATAATTTTTTATAATTATTAACCTTTACCAACAATTTCTAACAAAATATTTTTAAGATTGTTATAACTAAATTTTTCTTGTAGTCTTTTATATGAACTATTTACTAAAATATTCGTAAAATTATTATCAGAAACTAATCTATCAATTTTTAATGAAAATTGCTCTGATAATTCTTTGGATTCTTCAATATTAACCTTCAGACCATCAATCTCGTTTCTAATAATCTCTTTAGAGCCATCAGTATTTGTACAAATAATTGGTTTTTTATATTTCATAGCTTCAAGAGTAACCAAGCCAAATGATTCGATATTTGAGGTCTGCAAAAAAATATCAATTTTATTAAAAAATTCAGATTGATCAACCCAACCTAAAAATTTGACATTATTTTCTAAGCGATATTCCTCAACTAATTTTCTAAGACTATTTTCTTCCTCACCAATTCCAGCAATAATCAGGTTAATTTTTTTTGAGAGCAATTTATCTGAAAATAGATTTTTATTTTGTGGATCATAAATAAATTTTAAAGTTTTAATTGCCTGATCAAAACCTTTAATTTTATGAAATCTGCCAATAACTCCTAGATTAATTTCTGATTTATTTTCTAGATCAATAATTGATTTAATCTCTTGTATATTGCTTAAATCTAGTGCATTGTGAACTACAAAAGAATTATGAGGAGTTCTTCCTAAATCTACAGTTTTATAAAAAATTTTTTTATTTACTGATATAACCAAATCAGCTTTGATAGATCTTTTAACGTTATTGCTATGATTTATAGCTACTAATAAAATTTTTTTATTAGAAATTTTAGCAATTGCTTTAACAGCAAGCGCTATTGATCTTCCGGCATGAGCAAAAACATAGTCGACATCATTTTCTAATAAAAAATTTTTTATTTTATTAATTGCCAATAAATCATAATAACCAAAATTATTAGTTATTTTTAGAGTTTTGCTACATAGTTTTTCAGCGACATTACCATAAGGTGCATCTTGCTTAACAATGGCAAAATTATGATGATTGAGTTGATTAAAAATATTAATGTAATCAATAAAAACTTGCTCAGCACCACCATTGACAGAAGTTAAAATAATATTAGCTATTTTCATTAATTTTTTCTTTAAGTTTAAGATAAGAAACTATTGGATATAAAGCACAAAGTAAAGCAATTAAAACTCCTAACATCCCTTCTTTGTAACCTTTTTTAAAAAAATACGACTTATAAAATCTTAATTCTGCTGAAATTATTAATTTAAAAAAATTCGGTAATTTTTGTTTTTTTAAAAACATATCATTAGCTCGCCAATTAGTATATTTATTGAATCTAAGCCATAGGTCTGTAACATTATCGTCAACCAAATGAATAATAAAATTTTGTAAATCATAAACTTTACCATCAAATGAAAATGTTGGATGAATTTCTTTATCCTCATGATATTTTTTTAAACCACGATAACTCAAGCTATGTCTTTTTAAAACCCCCATGGTTCTTAACCATCCATATTTAATCCATCTTTCACCAATAAAATTTGCTATCCCAACTTCAAATCCACAAGGCGTTGCAGTTTTAACAACCTCAAGAATTTCTTCTTTCAACTCTTTGCTAACTCTTTCATCCGCATCAATTTCTAAAATCCATTCACCCTGAGCTAAATTTAAAGCACAATTACGGCGAACTCCCTCGATATGCCAAGACCCTTCACAAATTACTACATTAAATTGTTCAACAATTTGTTTAGTATTATCCGAACATTTATCTAATACCACTACAATTTCATCAACAAAGTCCAAGCTTTGCAAACAATCTTTGATTTTTTTTTCTTCGTTATGAGCGACAATAACCGCTGAAATTTTTTTCATAATTTTTTAAAAATAAAATTTGACATCATTAACATCAACCATTAAATTTTAATTCATGCAAATGTCAAAAAGAAAATTCATAAAATTTAGTTTACTTGCTCCAATGCTTGCACTAAGTGCTTGCAAATTTAATTTTATGGAAAAAAATTTACATAAAAAATCTTTAATAACAACAAAAAATTCAGGAGTTTCTATGCCTTTTGAACTACCAACACTTCCCTACGCCAAAAATGCCCTAGCTCCCCATATTTCAGAAAACACTATTAATTATCATTATGGTAAACATCACCAAGCATATGTTACCAATCTTAATAACTTAATCGTTGGAACAGATCTTGAAAAAAAAACTTTGGAAGAAATTATTAAAATTTCAGCAAATGATAAAACCAAAGCAGGAATTTTTAATAATTCAGCTCAAGTTTGGAATCACACTTTTTATTGGCATTCTATGAAACCAAATGGAGGTGGTAAGCCAAATGGTGCAGTTTTAAAGAAAATTGAAAGTGATTTTGGATCATATGAAAATTTTGTTAATGAATTCAAAAATGCTGGAGCAACTCAATTCGGATCAGGCTGGGCATGGCTAGTTCTAGAAAATTCTAAACTCAAAATAGTTAAAACCGGTAATGCTGAAACCCCATTGACAACATCAGCCAAAGCTTTGATGACTATGGATGTCTGGGAACATGCCTATTATCTGGATTTTCAAAATGCTCGTCCAACCTATATCGACACTTTCCTCAATCACCTAGTAAATTGGGATTTTGTTGCTGAAAATTTAAAAAAATATTCATAAAATTATTAACCTTAACATAAAATATGCGTCAAGCTTCAATCGAAAGAAATACCAAAGAAACTAAAATTAAAGTTAAAGTTAATTTGGATGGTAACGGAACCTATAATATCAATACAGGAATCGGTTTTTTTGATCACATGCTTGAACAACTAGCTTGTCACAGTTTAATTGATATTGAGCTTCACGCCCAAGGTGATTTACATATTGATTTTCATCATACCGTTGAAGATTGTGCTATTTCACTTGGCGAAGCTATCAGAAAAGCCCTTGGCGATAAAATTGGCATAAATCGTTTTGGTCATAGCTATGTACCAATGGACGAGACATTAAGTCGCTGTGTGATTGATCTTTCAGGAAGGGCATATCCAATTTTCAATTGCAATTTCAAGCGTGATAAAATTGGTGAAATGGATTCAGAACTTTTTCGAGAATTCTTTTTTGCACTTGCCCAAAATCTTGGTTGTAATCTCCATCTTGAAAATTTCTATGGAACAAACAATCATCATATCATCGAATCATGTTTCAAATCACTGGCTCGAGCCTTAAGAATTGCAATCACTATTGATGAAAGAAAGAAAAACGCTATCAATTCAACCAAAGGTTCACTGTGAATAGTAATCAAATTCTTAAAGCAATTGCCGAAAATAAAACATTGACAAAACCTGTAATATACGGGATCAAAGGCTATGAATTAAGTGATGAAGAAAAATATTTTTTTAGCAAAAATTCGTGCATTGGTTTCATATTATTTGCTCGCAATATCAAAGACAAAACTCAAGTAAAAAAACTTACTCAATCACTTCGTGAATTAATGAATGGCGAAATATTAATTTTAATTGATCAAGAGGGAGGAAGAGTTGCAAGGCTTAAACCACCTCATTGGCCAGAATATCCAACTGGTCAATATTTTTTTGAACTATATCAAAAGAATCCCAAAAATGGTTATAATGCTCTCAAAGAAAATTTCCAAAAAATTGCTAATGACCTTGTTGAAATCGGGATTAATGTCGATTGCGCTCCAGTTTTAGATATCTCCTGTCCACAAACTCATCAAGTAATTGGCAATCGAGCTTATGGTGATAATCCTCAGACAGTCAGCGAACTAGGCAGAGCTGTTTGTGAAGGTCTGTTGCAAAATAATGTTTTTCCAGTTATCAAGCACATCCCAGGTCATGGCAGAGGATCATGCGATAGCCATCTTGAGCTACCTAAGGTTTCCTGCTCATTTAACGAGCTTGCTAATCATGATTTTGTTCCTTTTAAAGCCTTAAATGATCAAAAATTTGCAATGACCGCTCATATCCTTTATCAAGCAATTGATTCTAAAAATTGTGCTACTCTTTCCAAAAAAGCTATTGATTTAATACGGCAAGAAATTGGTTTTAAAAATATTTTAATGAGCGATGATGTATCAATGAAAGCTTTAACTGGCAGTTTTGCCCAAAGAACTAGTTTAATAATTGACTCAGGCTGTGATCTTGTTTTGCATTGCAATGCCGAAATGATAGAAATGCAAGAAATCAACTCAGCCTTATCCCAAATTACTGAAAATTTTTGGCAAAGATTTATTAAATAATATTTAAAGAATTTAAAATAAAATCTATTGAATATAACAAATAACTCGCTAAATTTGCTTAAATTATTTTTGTTTTTAAGCTTTGTGTTATAATACCATTTCAACTCTAATAAATGAACTATTTAGGTATTTATAAATTAAGCTTTATTTTTTTTAGTCGTGCTTAAGCAACGACATGCTTTTTGGCTAAAAATCTTAAAAAATTTAAATAGTCGTGCCTTATGGCAACGCTCAAGGCCTCAGCTGTATAGATATACAGCTTCATTTTTTAAAGATTTTTATCTCAAAAATCTTGATCAAAGCCTAAAGGCACGACTTTAAAAAATCTGTCGTTGCGTTAGCACGACTGGCAAAAATATCTTGCTTAATTTATCATTTATTAAATTGAAATGGTATTAGAATATTAAAATTATCATTGAAAAAAATAATTTTAAAAAACAAATTTGCAAAAAATTATTAAAATTAAAGTGGAGAAAAAAAATATGAGCGATAATAAAAGCGTTGAGCCCAAGTTGAAAAACGCTATGCATAAAATGATTGGAATTATAGTTGCCTTGGCAGTTTTTTTTCTGGTAATTATCACGGTTTTTGGTTATTTTATTTTTAAAAAATATAGCGAAAATCTTCCTGATTACGAACAGCTTAAAAACTACAGCCCAATGATTACCACACGAATTTATTCTGCAGATGGCTCACTGCTCAATGAATTTTCAAAAGAAAAAAGAATTTTTGTACCAATCAAAAATATTCCACAAAATCTTATCAATGCCTTTTTGGCTGCTGAAGATTCAAATTTTTATAACCATTCAGGGATTGATGTTTTGGCTATATTTCGTACCTCAATTAACAATTTATTTTCAATGATGCGAGGCGATTCAGGAATGGGTGGAGCATCAACAATTACTCAACAAGTTGTAAAAAACTTCCTTTTAACGCGCGAAAGAACTCTGCAAAGAAAAATTAAAGAAGCAATTTTAGCATTTCGAATTTCGCAGGTTTTTCCTAAAGATCAAATACTTGAACTTTATCTCAATCAAATTTATTTAGGATCTGGAGCATATGGAGTGGTTGCAGCATCACAAGTTTATTTCGATAAATCAGTTGATGAACTAAATCTTGAAGAAATGGCTTTGTTAGCAACACTTCCTAAAGCTCCGTCAAAACTCGATCCGCGTAAAAACATCACCAAAGCTAAAGAACGCAGAAACTGGGTAATTCAGCGAATGGTCGATGAAAATTTTATTTCTGAAGAAGAAGGTCTGCAAGCTATGGATAAACCAATCAGTCTTCGCCCTAAAAAGGCTGACGAAATAACTCGAGCTAGTTTTTTTTCAGACAGCGTTAAAAAAGAACTCAGTGAATTATATGGCTCAGATAGTGTTTTTGAAAATGGTATCGTAGTGCGAACCACTCTTGATCCTAAGCTCCAAGATATTGCGATCAATGCGTTTGAAAAAGGAATTGAAGAATATGATGTTAAACATGGTTATCGTGGAGCACTTGGAAAAATTGATAGCTCTGGCAATTGGCAAGAAATATTACAGAAATTTGACACCAAAAAAATTTATAAAGAAACCTGGCAAAAATCAGTTGTTCTATCGCTTTCTAAAGATAGTGCAACAGTTGGATTAGAGAATGGTGAAATCGGTGTCATCGAGTTTGTAAGTTTAAAATGGGCAAAAAAATTTATTAATGTTGATCGAGTTGGTTTGCTTCCCAAAAAAATTTCTGAAGTTTTAAGTGTTGGCGATGTTGTTCTTACTGAAAAGTCAAATAAGGAAGGAGTTTTTAACTTAAAACAAATCCCTGAAGTTAATGGTGGATTTGTAGCAATCGAACCATACACTGGTCGAGTTGTAGCAATGACAGGAGGTTATGTCGATATGCCTAATCAATTCAATCGAGCAACGCAAGCAATGCGTCAACCCGGATCAACCATGAAAACCTTTGGCTATCTCGCAGCTCTTGAAAATGGCATGACTCCTGCTTCGGTAATTATGGATGAAGAAATTTCTCTCAATCAAGGTTCTGGTTTGCCTCCCTATCAACCTTCAAATTATTCTTCAGAATTTTATGGTCCAACAACTTTAAGAACTGGCTTAGAGCAATCGCGTAACGTTACTACAGTTCGGATGGCTGATCAAATTGGCTTAGACAAGGTTGTTGATGTTGTTAAGAGATTTGGAGTTAATGATGATCCAAAAAAAATCTACTCTTTAGTTTTGGGATCAACCGAAACTACAGTTATGAGATTAGCTACTGCATATGCGATGATGTTAAATGGTGGAAAAAAAATTACCCCAACCCTAATTGAAAAAATTCAAGATCGCGATGGTCACACCATTTTTCGAAGAGACAACAGAGAATGCAAAAAATGTTCATTTGAAAATCTTGAAGAGTATGTTGATAAAGAAATTACTCAAGATTTACCAATGCCCTATCTTAACGACGATAAAGAACAAGTTACCGATCCTGCTACCGCTTATCAAATTACTTCAATGCTTCAAGGAGTTGTTGAGCGTGGAACTGCAATGCGTGCTCGATCTGTTGGTAAAATCCTTGGCGGAAAGACTGGAACGACCAACAATTCTTTTGATTCTTGGTTTGTAGGTTTTTCCGCAGATTTAGTTGTTGCAGTCTACATTGGCTTCGATAATCCAAGAACTCTTGGCGCTGAAGAAACAGGTGCATCGGTAGCAATGCCAGTATTTATTAATTTCATGAAAGATGCTCTCAAGGACAAGCCATCAACTCCATTTCGCATTCCAAGCTCTATTAAATTTGTTAAGATTGATCGCGTTACCGGAAGATACCCTACCCCAGCAACCCCTAAAGAAAGAATATTCTTTGAAGCCTTTAAAAATGATGATCAAATTTTAGAAGCTGATGAAGAAGAAAACTTTGAAGAAAAGAATAACAATGAAAATTCATCTCAAGCTACAGATTCTAACAAAGAAAGAGATGAAAATATCAATGTTATTGATCGCAAAATCCAAGAAAATGATCCCAAAGGAATTTATTAAATTTAACTATAACTTATTTTAAATTATTATGTTTAATTTATTCACCATTATTCTAATTATGAACATCGCTATTTTTATTTTAAAAATGGCTAATGCCCAAAATTCTTATGAAAAAATTTTAAGCTTTTATTTAATTTTTGGTAACTTTATTTTTCTAATTATAACTCAATCAATTTCAAGTTACGATGCCATACTTGATATCATCATTATGTTGTTAATTTTGAAATTAATGGCGATTTTATTTTTATTATTCAATCGTAAAAAAATATGATTGAGTTCTTTTTAAATATTATTGTTGTTGGAATTTTTTTATTATATCTAGGCTGTGCAATTGCTTTTCTAAAAGCAAAAGATATTTATACAATGACGCAAATCACTCTTCTTACTCACTGCTTTGTTACACCGCTAGTTCTACTTGCAATTGAATCACAAAAATTTTCTTGGCTGTCCTTGGCTAAAATAATGTTAATTATTTTTTTAAATTTAATTATCGCTAACTTGGTGTGTCACATCATCTGCAGAAGAGCGATTATCAATAAAATTCTTCCTGACGCTGATGAATAAATATAACAATTTCAACTTTTTTATTTTAATGCTTAGTTTTATTGGTCAGGGCTCTATTTAGGGAGATGTTTTTTGGTTTAAAAATTGAAACATCGTGAAGATTGTGGCGATTAAAGGTGTTATTGCTTCTACGATTAGATAAATATCTTTCAATTCTTTTCTTGGCATGAGTTAAAGCACAAATATCTGAATTGGAAATAAGATTATTATTTTTTAATTTTTTAAAAAGGCTTTTAAAATTGCTTGAATTAATCTTAGTTAAATCAATTTGGGCGATCTCTTTAAGTTCAGTTAATTTATTATCAGCAGAAATATTAACCTTACTCCAATCAATAAAATTTATAACATTATTATCTTGAAATTTTTTCTTAGGATTGTTTTTAGGCAATTTATTTGCCGATAAATTTTGATGCGAAGATTCTTTTTTAAGCAAAATTTTTGGGTTACTATTTTTTTTCTTACTAATAATTTTAATAATTTTTTTGTTATCCCTAATTCTTTTTTTGCTTTTAAGATCAGAAGAATTTGAAGATGAAGTTTTGATATTTTTATCAGTAAAAATTTTTGATTGCGAGACTTTACTATTTTTAGTTAATTTTTTGGAGGAATTATCTAAATTTTTAGCTGGTAGTGATTTTTTTATAACTTTTGTTTTGTTATTATTTTTTATATTTTTTTTATTTCCAGACATAAAACTAATTTCGATTCTTCAAATTTAAAATAACGTAATTGCAATCATTTAAATATCCGAATTATTATAATTCAAACTAAAGTTACATAGATGTATTTTTTTGTAATACCAAATCAATCTATAAATAAAATTATAACAAAATATTAATGGCACTCTCTCCTTTAATTATGACTGTTTATATTTTATGCCAATTCAATATTTTTAAAAGTTTTAAAAAATTAAAATATTTTTTTAAAGTTATGCCTTAAGGCAACGATCACGATTTTTGGCTAAAAATCTTCAAAAATTTAAATAGTTGCACCTAACGAAAGCTTCACCACCTCAGATGAATAGATATACAGCTTCATTTTTTAAAGATTGAATTGTTATAATTAAAACATAATACCCTCTATTTTGTTATAACTTATTAACAAATAATATAATAATTATTTGTTGTTTTTCTTAGTATTTTAAGTTTTTTTGCAGTTTTTTATGGTTTTTTAGCCTAGAAAACATTGATTTTAGCTGTTTTCTTAACTTTTATAACAATTTTGCTTAATTTATAATTTTTTAGATATTTCCTAGTTTTTTCTAAAAATATACGGGTAAAATTACTATTATCTCTCCTCTAATAATATATTTAATAAAATTAACCATTGACAATTATTTATTATCAATTAATCTTATTAAATCTTAAAACTATTATCTTTACTTAAATGAAAATTTTATTCGTTTGTACAGGAAACATTTGTAGGTCACCAACCGCAGAGGCTGTAGCTCGTAATAAAGCTAAACTTCTTGGTTTAAGTGATCAATTTGAATTTGACTCAGCTGGAATTGAGGGTTATCACCTCAATGACAATCCTGATCCAAGGGCAATTGAAACTGCAGGTAAACAATCAGTGTCATTTGAGGGCATAAAAGCCCGCCAAATCAACAAACAAGATCTTGAACATTTCGATATTATCATTGCCATGGATAAGTCTCATCAATCATTTCTTCTTAATTTTGCAAATAATCAAAAACAACGAAACAAAATTAAACTTTTTCTTGAGTTCTTTAAAGTAAAAAATTCATGGGATAATCAAGTTATTGATCCATATTACAAATCTTCACAAGCTTTTGATGAAGTATTTCAAGTAATATCATTAGCCCTTGATAATTTTTTTAATAACCTTTCTTCAACAACCAACTAATTATATGATTGCAACAATTGCATTTTTAAGTCTTTTATTAATCGCTGGATCTGGTGGTGGTGGTGGTGGCTCTTCCCCTGCAAATTCTTCGAATAACAATAATAATGCCCAAGCCCAAAATTGGCAAACAATTGATGCACAAAAAGATAAAGATTTAATAAATAAATATGAAACAGCTGAGTATAAAAATAACAAAATCTTAGAAAATATCAATGCTTCCAAAGCCTATGCCGAGTTAGAAAAAAATGGCAAAAATGTTGGTGGAGATGG
>JBJTWJ010000031.1:0-5267 GCA_046081665.1 Alphaproteobacteria bacterium
TTTAAGGATTTTTAGCAAAAAATTTGAACTTAAATCTTTATACCTTATGTGATTAATTAAAAATTGGAAATGGTATTATTACAATCACATTCCTAACACATCATATTTTGCAATTCCTGAATTTGAAGCACCTAAAAATGAAGGACCAAAAGTAAAGGCTTCGCTAAACAAAATATCTTCGTTAATAACTCCAAAGTCAAATACTAAACTAGAACAAGATTTAGCGAAAGTTGTTGATAATATTGTGAATTTAATCCATCTACCAGAAATAATTGATGTAATTTACGAATATAAAAATGGTAAAGAAATTACAAGAAAAGCCGAAACTTTTCTTGAAAAACATAAAAATCAAACAGAAAATTACGGAAATAAAAGAACAGCAAAAGCACGAGAAAATTCCGAAGGCGAACTAGTATCAGCTCTTGCAAAACATATGCATATCATCTTCGCCGTTTATCCAGAGCTAGAGCGGGTTTACGATAGGAAACTTTTAATAAAATCCTTCGTAGAAAAATTTATTGAAGGCAAAAATGGTAATCCCCAAGATATGGGTTGGCCAAGTTTTGTAGACAAAGAAAAGAAAGATCAAATTTGCGAATTGGTCATGGAAGAACTAAACGATTTAAAAGAAAAAACACAAAAAAAACATTATACCTCTTATAAAGAATATGATAATTTAGTTTCTTCCAATGATGAGGAAGAGACTACAAGTCCAAAAGCAAGAACAACAAAACCACAAGCAGAAACTTTAAAAAAAATAAAACCAAAAGGGCCTTCACTCGATGAAGCTATCTTAAAAGAATTGGCAGAATTAAGAAGGTTCAAAGAAATTGTTAAGGCTAATGAGGCAAAAATTTCTAATTCTTTAAAACAAAAATTAAGAAATGAATGCCCCTCGTTATATAAAGATCGCACGAAAAGTTTGTGATTTTAATAATCAGCCTAGCTTATCTTGATTTATCAAACTTTGATAGGTTGTTAAAATTATTTATAACACTTCTTTTATCTAAAAAATCTTTAAAAAATTGACGATCTAAATGCTGAACAAATTAGCATTTTTTTTAGAATTTAATGCTCCATTTTTTAGATAAATAATTTTCAATATCAAGATATTCATCAGCTTTTAATACTCGATCAAAAACTATAAATTCAGCGATATGGCCAATGAATGCTTCGGGAGTTGCCGTTCCCATGCATGACGCTCCAATTCTGATATTGTTGAACATTGGGTTATTGCCAGTGTTAGCTGTTGGATTTTGTACACCATTATAGCGATAAAATGAATTTGTGGAATTATAAATCATGGTGATAACATAAGGTTTTCTCAATTGAAACGAACCCTGAAAACTCGAAGCTCCTGCATGCATATGGCCTGCTGAGTTAGTGTTTGATTCAATAATAAAACAATATTGAGTGCAAGTTGCATTATCAAAAATATAATTTCTTTGATTGTTATTTTGATTCATCGCCACTGCAAAAATTGTTTTAGTGGTGTTATTGGTAACGCTAAAATTAACATCAAACCAACCTCCACCATTAAAATAAATTGCGGGTAAACCATTGATAACATTAGTACGATAGGTTGCTCGAGCTACTACAGAATTAACTACTGGTTTTACCGTGCTAAGCTTATTGATATCAAACCATTGGGTGATAAGAGTGCCGTCAACCGCCTCGCTTTCATTAAAACTTTCTACCTGAGTTGTTTCCAACCACAATGCCAAATCTTTTATGCTGTTAATTGGCGAATTTACAACCAGTTGCCTTATGTTGCTAATTCGAAACTGGTTAACTAGCCTTGATGACTGAGTAACGCCAGCTACAAGGATCCCGATAATCAAAATAACTATCGATAATTCGATTAATGAAAAAGCTTGGTATTTTTTCATAGTTTTTATATTTTTTAATAATAATTAAATATTTTTTATTTTAATGCTACCCTTATTCACACTTTTATGCTATAGGTTGCACTTTACAACGCTATATATTCTGGTCGCAGTAAAACAACGATATACTTAATAACATAGCTTTTAAAGTAAAACAATAATAATTATAATTAAACATAAATACTTATTAATTCATGTTATATATAAGCAATAATCCACCTAGAATAAATCCTTTTAGTCAATCAAATAATCTAGTTGAATATACCAATTTCACTCTACAAGATCTTGAGCAATATCCCGAGTTAAAAAAATTTCTAAAGGATTTAATTCTTCATTTCAAACATAGCAAGGCTTTAGATCATGAAGAGTTTTTTTATAAAGTTTTTAAAATATTTTTTAATTTTTTAAAACCATAATATAACATTTTTAATTATTAAAATTATGCCATTTTTAAAAAGATTGAAATGGTATAACACTATTTTTTTATAACTGCATTCAAAACATTCGCCGGATATAAAAACTTAACAATCACATAACCCATTCCCAAAATTTGCAAAAAATCTTCAGCTAAAATAGTTAATAAAATTGACTGATGATTTTCATAATTAAGGTGACCAAAACCTACGGCAAGAGCAATTCCCCCATGAAAAGCAATGAAAACCGTTATCCATAAAATTATACAAATTGACCAAATTTTTCGTAAACGAAAAAAATCTTTTCGCCCTTCTAACTCTATTTTCTCGGATGATGATTTTGATTTTCTAAACCCAAAATTTTCATTATCTAAATTAGCGTTATCTTTGTTAAAAAATTGCTGAGGTTTTTTTGATAAATTGTTGTTGTTAATTATTTTATCCGAATGATTTTTTTTATCAGAATTTTGAGCATTATTTTCTTCATTAATAAGAGACTTTTCTTCCTGCCAAGATTTTTCTAGACTAAAAAGAATTTCATCGAGATTACTCATATAACCTCCGAGAGGAGACAAATCCCTCATTCTTTAAACGAAATGTAATTACCTGCCTTGACACCCCAAACAAGACTGACAATTCTTCAACATTAGCTACCTGATAATATTGCTTAAGCATTGCTTTTGGAACCAATAAATTTGCTGCAAAACAATTGGCTTCCTTTTCTTTGGGATCATCAGCATCATAAAGCGAATTATCTCGCCATAAAACCTGATAATCATTGGTTTTGAGCCATTCATCATGAAGCAATTTATGCCCTAACTCATGAGCAATTGTAAAAACTTGGCGATAAATATCTTCTTCCTCATTAACAAAAATTTCATTTCGCTTAGCATAAAAAAAACCAGAAATTTTTTTATTTTCGTGATTAAATTTAACAAACCTAACATTGATTCCTAATTCATGGGCAACGACGACTGGATCAACAGGAGGGCTATCAAAACCAAATCTTTCTAAAATTTCTAAGGCTTTTTCTTTGGCTTTTTTGTAGTTAACTTCAGTTTTTAAAATTGGATCTTGGCTATTAGATTCAGTTGATATCTCACTAAAATCTTCTGTTTTATCAGAATTTCTTAAATCATTTTTATCAATTTGAGAGTTTATTTTATCAAGATTGTTGATTGTCTGAGTATTGTTTTTAGCAACTGGAATATCTTGACTGTTAATCTGATCTAGATTGAGTTTTGTTGACATTTCTTGATCTTTTGATGATTGATCTAAAGGCGAGTTATCAATTGTTGAATCGGATGAATTTTTCATATCATGCTTAATTTGTTGTGATGTTGATGAATTTTTCTGATCATTATTTTGATCAGAGACTAAAGAATTTTTTAAATCTGAATTTTTTAAATCTGAATCATTTGAATCCGAATTATTTGAATCCGAATTATTTGAAATCGATTTATCAAGAACTGAACTATTTGCAGACTTATCAAAAAGCGTTAACTGCTCTTGATTAAAATTCCCTTCAGCTTTATTTTCATCATTCGAATTTTTTTTGTCAATCATAAATAAATAATTTTTATTTTTTAGTGATTATTTTTGTTTTCTAACCAAAACTAGCAAAAGTTTTTTTTATTATTTATCAAAACAGAACAAAAAAAATGAACTCAACAACCAATTTCATTTAAAAAACTTTCAGCATTCTTTTCAATTATTTTTAAATCTTTTTTTGGTTTTCTTTGTAGGTTAGAGTACGGGTAAAATAAGCGTGGATTGGACTTTAATTTTGCTTCGTTTTTAATTAAAAAATTCCAATATAAAAAATTAAATGGGCAAGCCTTTTCGCCTTCAATTTGCTTTACATTATAATAACAATTTTTACAAAAATTTGACATTTTGTTAATATAATTTCCTGATGAACAATAAGGCTTTGAGGCAACAATTCCACCATCGGCATAAATTGCCATACCATGAGTATTGGGTAATTCAACCCATTCAAATGCATCGGCGTAAACTGCCAAATACCATTCATTAACCTGCTTTGGATCAATTCCAGCAAGTAGTGCAAAATTTCCGGTGATCATTAACCTCTGAATATGGTGGCTATAGGCATTATCATAAGTTTGTTTAATAACATTGCTTAAACAATTCATTTTAGTTTTTTTATAATCCCAATAAAATTCTGGTAAATTATTCTTATGCTCAAAATAATTTAACTCAGCATATTTAGGCATAAAAAACCAATAAACTCCGCGAATATATTCACGCCAACCAATAATTTGACGAATAAATCCTTCAGCACTTGCCAAATCACAATCTCCTTGGAGATAAGCTTTTTCAACAGCCTGACAACATTTTAGAGGATTAAGCAAACCAATATTAATATACATTGAAATTATGCTATGAAAACCAAAATCAACATCCTGACGCATTGCATCTTGATAAATTCCAAAATTTGCTAAGCGATTTTTAATGAAATCTGCAAATTGTTTTTCGGCTTGCAGTTGAGTTGTAGCATAATTAAAATCATCAATACTACCAAAATTTTTTGCAAATTTTTTCTCCACCATAGCAATTACCTCAAAAACATTTTGATTATGAGATATTTTTGGTAATTTAGGAGGAACAACATTTGCAGGCATAGTTTGACGATTTTCCTGATCATAATTCCATTTTCCGCCAACTGGTTTCATAATTGGCTTAGATAGAGATTTTTTAGCAACATTTTCCATCAATAATCCGGTTTTTTGTCGCATTAGATGATAAAAATTTTCAAGCAATAATTTCTTTTTATCTTTGGCATAGTTTGCAAATTCATGATGGCTTGCAATAAATCGGTTATCACTGCGTATTTCTAAATTAATATTTTTCTTAATATTATAATCATCAAACATCTTAAGAACACGATATTCACTTGGCTCAGTAATTATCACTTTATTTGGTTTAATTTTTTTACAAAAAATTTCTA
>JBJTWJ010000032.1:0-4334 GCA_046081665.1 Alphaproteobacteria bacterium
ATTTGATAATTTTTTTTGATTTGTTTTGCCTTTAGCGATTGTTTTTTTTATAGTTTTTTTTGGCATAAAATATTTCTTATTTTATAATTTATATGATTTGTTTTTAACTGTTAACCTAAGAGTTTAATAATATTAATAAATTCTAATTGATAAAAAAAACTATTCTCATTTAAAATTTAATGTTTTAAGGTTGGATTATAAATTAAATTACTTTATTAGTCAAGCTATGTCCAAACCATTTGCTTAAAGGTTTTGATCCTTAAAAATCAAGATCTTTGTAATATTGTATGGAGTTATGCCATTTCCACTAATAAATGAACCAATTAGGTATTTATAAATTAAGCTTTATCTTTTTTCCAGTCGTGCTAACGTTAGCGACACGATTTTTGGCTAAAAATCTCTAAAAAACCTCAGCTGTATAGATATACAGCTTCAATTTTTAAAGATTTTTATCTCAAAAAACACGATCAAAGCTCAAAGGCACGACTTTAAAAATATCTTGCTTAATTTACATTTATTAAGTGCAAATGGTATTAAATATTGCTTAAAATTAGGTTAACATTATAAATTAATTAAGGTTTGAAAAAATTTTTTTTAAAAAAACATTCTAATAGCAGGCATCAAAGCCAGAGAAATAATGCCCAAAATGGTCATTATCAAAAATTAATTAACTTGCTTGAAAAAATTATCGAGCATAATTTTTTTAAACCAGTTAGTCTTTCAATAATCCTTTGTTTTGTCGTTTTTAAAACATATTGTTATACGATTTTTTACTTTCATGAATATCAAGAAAGTAAGCGTAAAGTCCTCGCTTCTACGCCTATCAAAATAGACATCTCCGATGTGGCAATTAATTTTGATATTGAAGAAGACCAAATTTTTGAGCGTAAAATCAAGTCAGGTGATACCTTAATGAAAATCTTGGTTGAAATTGGCGTATCAGAAACAGATGTTTTTGCAATTTTGAATTCAATTAAAAAATATACTAATCCACAAAATCTTGGGGTAGGGGATTTGGTTACTGTGGTCTATCGCAGTAAAGTTAACATTAACAAGGAGCAAAAAGATAACATCAATCGCAAAATTATTGTTAGTAGTGTTAGCGTTTCACCTTCTTTGGATAGTCAAATTACTACTTATCGAAATCAAGATGGTGGTTTTGAAGCTCGTGAAGAAAATGTTAAGTTAACTCGATATATTTCAAGATATTCTGGAGCAATTAAAAAAGGTTTATTTGTTGATGGTGTTAACGCTGGTATCTCGCCAACTTCAATGATGAATATGATCAATCTTTATGGCTATGATATTGACTTTCAACGGGATTTACAAAAAGGTGATAAGTTTGAAATGTTGGTCGAGAGTTTTTATAATGAGCAAGGAAAAAAAATTAAAGATGGCAATGTCTTGTATTCTTCAATTACTTTATCCAATCGTAGTATCGATATTTACATGCATAAAATCGATAATAAAATTGAGTATTTCGACAGTAAGGGTAATTCTGTAAAAAAATCACTTTTAAGAACGCCAATTAATGGAGCAAGAGTGTCATCTGGTTTTGGAATGCGTCGTCATCCAATTTTAGGTTATTCTAAAATGCATAAAGGTGCGGATTTTGCAGCGCCGACCGGAACCCCAATCATGGCAGCTGGAAGTGGAGTTGTTGCCTATATGGGTGTTAAAGGAGGTTACGGTAATTATGTGCAAATAAAACATAATTCAGACTATGCAACTGCTTATGGTCATGCTAGTAGGTTTAACAAAAAATTTCATGTTGGCTCAAAAGTCAAGCAGGGTGATATTGTAGCATATGTTGGTTCAACTGGCAGGTCAACTGGTCCGCATCTGCACTTTGAGGTAATTTATCGGGGAACACAAGTCAATCCTGCGAAAGTTAAAGCTACTTCAGGAATTAAATTGTCGGGTAAGGAATTAGTAAAATTTGAATCTTCAAAATCTGAAATTGACAAATATCGCCGAAACATCCCAAATCTAATTAAAAAATAATGATAGTTAATGAAAGTTGTTAATATTCTATTGAATTACAAAAAATCTACTCATAATAATCAGGTTTTAGGAGTTGAGAGATGTTTTTTAGATTATTCAAAAAATCTGGTCTTAAAGGGAGTTGAGGTGGTATCGGTAATGAAATCAAAAATTTTTTTGGTTGAAGAAGCAAAAAAAACTAACTCTAAAGTTTATGAATTGCCTGCATTCAATCAGGGTGATATTTATTCAATAATCAAATTAGCTTGGTTATTTTTTAGTTTTTCTCCTAACCTAGTTATTTGTCATTCGGGAAGAGCGTTGTTATTTTCAAGAATTGCTAGAATTTTAGTTTTTAAAAAAATTCCTATAGTTGTTGTTGATCATGGAATCAATCCTTTGAAATTTATTAACGCTGATTATGTTATGACAGTTAATAGTCATTTTAGTAAGGAATTGGTAAAGGCTGGGAAACCTTTGGATAGGGCATTGGTTATTCCTAATATGATTGAAATTCCAGAAAATTTTCAACCATTAATTAAAGAAAATTTTCCCAAAAAAATTCGCCTTGGCTCTTTGGGAAGATTATCTTTTGAAAAAAATTTTGACAAAGTAATTCGAGCGATGGCAATTTTAAAATCACAAAATATTGATTGCGAATATGTTATTGGTGGAGTTGGTATTGAGAAAGATAATCTTGAAAAACTTGCTGTAGATTTAAAACTCGAAAATAATTTTAAAATTTTAGGTTGGGTGGAAAATAAGAGAGAGTTTTTTAGTAATATCGATATTTTTATTTTACCTTCGCTTGGCGAAACTTTTGGGATAGTGTTACTTGAAGCAATGCTTTATTCAACGCCAATTATTTCTGCAAATTCATGGGGTCCAGATGAAATAATTACTGATCGATTTAACGGCTTAAAAATCAACAAGGATGACTCACAATTTGTTAATTTGATTGCCCAAGCTATTATTGAGCTTCGTGATGATCAAGATCTAGCTCGCACAATCGCTAACAATGCTTATCGAGATTTATTACAAAAATATACCTCGCAAGTTGTCAGTAAAAAACTTTATGAAATTTGTCAACAGATTTCAAAAAAAAATATTTAAAGAGTTATTAAAATTATTTGAAATTTAGTAAACTATGCTGAGTTTTACAATTCTAGGCTTTGATATTTTTTTAATGAGCTGATGTGACGGCATTCAGGTTGAGGTGAGGGCGATATTTCTCTTGAAATAGAATTTTCAATTATTGGCAAAAGAAGACAATGTTCGGCAACAAATTTTCTCTTTTTCCCGTCAAAATCTACTTCGATTTCGGTTGGTTTTTTTTCAAGACTTTGCTCATTTATTTGTTCCTTTGTTAAACCTTGAATTAAAGTGATCTCGTGAAAATCAACAGGTTTTCTTGAAGTTTGTCGAAGCTCTTGAATTTCATCAAAAGTTAATGAAACATTGGCAACGACAATAAAAGATTTAAAATTGGCGATGTCTTTTGTTGAAGGGGAGTCTGGGTCTTGTGGTATTTTTTTGGGCCATTGACGAACAACAAAAATTCCACCAATCAATTCCTTATCAATAATTTCATGATCTTCAAAAGGTAAAATTTCTTCTTTCAATTCTCTTATGCCATTTTCAATTACGAATTGCTCAAAAGATAATGACTGATCTTTGAGTTTAGAAAATGCTGATTCATCACCAATCTGATAATTTTCTATAAATCCACAAGGCGCTTGCAAATAATAATTTTGGGGATCGTCTTTGGCTCGCGAAGCATCGCGTGAGCCAATTATAAATTTATCATCGCTAGTTTGGCATAAAACAATTGCTCCGCTAACAAAATTTTTTTTGGAAATTTCAACATTATGGCAGGCATATTCACTTAATTTTGTTTTAATTTTGCTTTGATCTAAGCCTTTACTTGCGTTTAAATAGCAAAGAATTTTTGAACGATTTTCACCGCCACCTGCGGTAATTGCATTAGCTCTTGATTCAACAGTTACAAGGTCTTGAGAACTCAGAGTATCTCTGAAAGCTTTCTCGCTAATTTTAATTTTGTCTACAATTTCTTTGAGATCAACGAAGTGATACTCAACTTGATCAATATTTTCATGGGATTGGGCAATTTCCAAGATTTTTGATTTTGTCATAAAAAAATAAAATATTTATTGATTAAAAAATATTTAGCTATTTTAATTTTAAAAAATAACTTTTATTTATCAATATTTAAATCTAATAATTATAATTTTTCAATAGCAAAATAAGCTTGGCTTTTGTTAACATCGGGGGGTAGGACAGGAATGCTATGGCTTTTGGCTTCTTGTAAAAAAATATTAATTTTATCGGTA
>JBJTWJ010000033.1:0-12897 GCA_046081665.1 Alphaproteobacteria bacterium
AGGAGAAGTTGAGATATTTGGATTATCAAGAGTATTGCCTGAAGCCAGAAAAAAAATTTTTTATTTACCAGAAAAATTTCAACCTTCAATTCAGCAAACCGGAATTGATTTTTTAGAATTTGCTTTAAGTTTTTATGATAAAAAATTTGATGCCAAAAATGCTAAAAAAATTTGTCAAAATTTAGAATTAGATTTTAATGTTCTCAATCAAAATATCAGTAAATACTCCAAGGGGATGACTCAAAAACTTGGTTTGCTTGCAACTTTTATGTCAATGGCTGATTTAATAATTCTTGACGAACCCATGTCTGGTCTTGATCCGATGGCTAGAAATGCCTTAAAAAAAGAATTACTAGATTATCAAAAACACAATAAGACTATTTTTTTTAGTTCACATATTCTTGTTGATATGGACGAGATCTGTAATGAAATTGCTGTTTTACATCATAGTAAAATTCGTTTTGTTGGAACGCCTAGCGAATTTAAGAAAAAGCACCATAAAAACAGCCTTGATCAGGCTTTTCTTGCTGAAATTTCTGCTTGATTTCAATAATTTTTTTGTGATAATTTAAACAAAAAAATTTTTTTAAAAATATTAATTACAATATGACAGAACAAAAAATCGGACAAATAATTGATGGTAAAAAAATTGCCTCTGAGATGAGAAAAAAAATTGCTCAGGAGGTTAGTGATATTAAAAAAAATTTTAATGTTACTCCAACCCTTGCGGTTATTTTGGTGGGAAATGATCCAGCTAGCGAAGTTTATGTGAGTAACAAAGAAAAATCTGCTCATAGTGTTGGCATGAATTCAATTCAATTTAAACTTGCAAGCGATATTAGTGAAAACGAATTGATCACCAAAATTCATGAATTAAATGTTGATAAAAAAGTTCATGGCATATTGGTGCAATTACCTCTGCCTGCTCATATTGATACCAGAAAAATTATTCACTCCATTGATCCTTGCAAAGATGTTGATGGTTTTCATGTTATTAATGTCGGGAAATTATCAATTGGCGAAATTGATGGCAAAAATAAGGCGATTATTCCATGCACGCCATTGGCCTGTTTGCATCTTTTAAAAGAAGTTAAGGGTAAAAATTTAGCTGGGCTTAAGGTTACGGTTGTTGGATCATCAAATATTGTTGGTCGACCATTAGTGCGTTTATTGATGCTTGAAAGTTGTACAGTTCGAATTGCTAATCGCTCAACAATTGATCTTAAATCTGAATGTATTGATGCAGATGCCATTATTGTGGCAGCAGGAAAACCAAATTTAATTTCTGCTGATATGGTTAAAAAATCATCAATTATCATCGATGTTGGTATTAATCGTATACAAGTTAATGGTGTTAGTAAATTAGTTGGTGATGTTGATTTTGAAGAGGTCTCTAAGGTAGCAGGTCATATTACTCCAGTTCCGGGAGGAGTTGGTCCGATGACCATCAGCTATCTGTTGAAAAATACTATCGATTGCTGTATGAAGTTAACAAATTAATTAAAATAAAATTTTTTGATAAACATGCTTGTTAAAAAATAAATAACTATGTTAAAATTTTAAAAAATTGTAAAAATTTAAAAAACATAAAAAATTTTTTAAGTTAAAGATAACTATTATAAATTATTTCTAACAAAAAATAATTGCTTATAAAGTAATTGTAAAAAATAACAACCTTAATTTAATTTTAAATATGCCAAAAAGAATTATTAAAGCTCTTAAAAATGCTAAAAGCAAAGCAAACAAAGAATCAATCTTTGGTTTTGTGGTTGATAATAAAGAAATGTTGATTAAAGCTTTAGGCATTGCGGTTATAGTTGTGATTATTTATTCAGGGTTTTGTGTTTTTCAAAGTCATCAGGCTAAAAAATATTCAGCAATTCTTCATGAATCTCTTATCTCTCAACAAAAAGGCGATATTAAATTAGCCAAAGAAAAACTTGAGCAGATTAATCAAGCCAAATTTGTTCCTGCCAATGTTTATGCTTTGGCATCAATTCGTTATGCAGGTTTTTTTCTTGATGAAGGAGATAAAATCAAAGCCAGTGAAATTTATTTGCAAGTCAGCGAATGTTTTTATTGCAATGACTATTTGGTTGATTTAGCTGGTCTTTTGGCGATTAATACCTTGATGTCTGATGAAGATTTAATGAAAAAAGACCTTTCAAATCAAATCAACAAAATTTTTAAAAATGCCAAAAATTTAAAATGGCATATTGCCGAGCAAAGAGGTTTTTATGAAATTCAAAAAGAAAATTATCAACTTGCTGATAAAATTTTCAAAGAAATTGAAAGTGACGAAGAAGTTGATAAGTCATTAAAGTCTAGAGCACAAGATGCTCAAAAAATTCTCTTGCAAAAAGGATACAAAGCCAAAGATCTTTCAAAGTCAAATGATAAAAAATCTAAGCAAAAGAAGACCGAAGATAAATCTTAATTCTTTAAAAAAATCTCAATGAATCTAAATCAAATAGTTGCAAGAAATTATTTTAGAAATCTGCATTTATCTAAATTTTTTAATTTACTAACCCTTGCAGTGGCAATGCTAGTTTTAGAAGGTTGCAATAAGGATCAAACTTACGATAAGTCCAAAGCTGTTTTGGCATATATTGCCGATGATAATTTGCAGATTGATAATAATCTTGTAAAACAAAATATCAAATTACCTCAGCAAATTCTGAACAGCGAATTTTCAGGTTCGCTAGCCTATACCAATCAAAAAATTGAAAATTTTTATAAAAAATATAATTTTAGCGAAGAAGAATTTTTAAAAACGCAAAAGGAAATTGCCCTTACAAAATCATGGTCAAAATCAATTTTATATTGGTCTGATAAAAATGAAAATTTTCATTACCAGCCAATTATTTCTAAGCAAAAATTATTTGTCCTTGATGGCTCAGGAGAACTATTTGCCTTTGATTTATTAACCAAAAAAATTCTTTATAAATCACAAATTTTTGTGAAGTCTTGGCTTAAAAATTATCGAAGCACTAATTTAGCGATAGATCAGGATACGCTTTATGCCACTATTGGTTCAAACCATTTAGTTGCAGTTAATGCTCAAGATGGCTTGGTTATCTGGCAAAAACAAGTTAGTGCAGTTCTAAATTCCAAGCCAGTTGTTGTCGATGGTCATATTTATGTTACTACTGATAACAACAAAACATATTGCTTCAATCAGCAAAATGGTGATATCGTTTGGACTCATTCTGGTGTTCCTCGCCCAACTTCAATATTTGGCAATCCTGAAGTGTCAGTTTATCAAGATAGAATTATTGTTGGTTATTCTTCAGGGGAGGTCTATGCCATTGATAAAAAAACTGCTGAGTCAATCTGGGTACAAGATTTAAACCTTAACAAGGCGATTACTTCTGATTTTTATCTCAATGATGTTGATGCAACATTGTTAGTAAAAAAAGATGTTGTTTATGCAATTGGCAATGGTGGTTTGCTCAAGGCTATCAACGCTAAAAATGGTCAAGTAATTTGGAAAAAACAAATTGCTGGAATTGCCAATTTTTGGTTAGCTGGCGATTATTTGTATGTGATCAATAATGACAATAAATTAATTGCTATTAATCGCAATTCTGCTGGCATTAAATGGATAAAAAATTTACCAAATTATCAAAATCCTAAAAAAACTATCACCAAATATGTTTATAATGGTCTGGTGATGGCAGGCGATAAGCTGGTGATTTCTAGGCAAGATGGGGTTTTGATGCTCGTCAATGTTGAAAACGCTGAAATTGAAAAAACTATGAATTTGGGCAAAAAAATTGTTCATACTCCTTTAATAGTTAATGATAAAATTTATCTACAAGCAGTTGGAAGAATGGCAATGGAAATCATTGAATTAATGTAATTTAAAATGACCGAGTTAAGCGAAAAATACATTGCCAAAATTGTTGAAGAAAAATGGCAAAAATACTGGCAAGAAAAACATCAAATCAATGGCAAAACTGGAGTTTATAGTTTTGGCAATGATTTAAAAAAGGAGCAAACTTTTGTTATCGATACTCCGCCTCCTACAGTTTCAGGGTTGCTTCATATGGGTCATATTTTTTCTTATACGCAAGCTGACTTTGTTGCACGATTTCAAAGGATGCAAGGCAAAGATGTTTTTTATCCCATGGGTTTCGATGATAATGGACTACCAACCGAAAGATTAGTTGAAAAAATTATTGGCAAGAAAGCCCAAATTTTTGAAGCTGAAGAGCGTGAAAAAAACCAAGGAGGCAGTGGCTATTTTGTAGCGAAATGTCGCGAAGTGGTTGAGGAAGCGGAACAAGAATTTGAAGAATTATTCAAAGCCATTGCCTTATCAGTTGACTGGAGTGAAAAATATCAAACAATTTCACCACAATCGCAAAAAATCTCGCAAGCTTCATTTGTCGATTTGTATAACAAGGGTTTGATTGAAAAACAACTCCAGCCAGTTTTTTGGGACATCGCTGATCGCACTGCCTTGTCAAAGGCTGATATTATCGATAGAGAAATCGAAGGTGAAATGCATTTCATCAATTTTACCCTTGATGGACAAAATCAGTATTTGGAAATTATGACTACTCGTCCTGAGCTTTTGTCTGCTTGCGTTGCGGTGATGATTAGTACCGAAAGTAAAATTTATAAGGAAATTTTAAAAAAACTAATTTCTCAATCACTTGCCCAAAAATTAGAAATTGAAGGGCAAGGCCTAACCGGTTTATTTGCAATAACTCCAATTTTTGGAGTTAAGGTTCCAATTATTGTTGATAATGATTCAGTCAAAGCCGATAAGGGAACAGGTGCGGTGATGTGTTGTACATTTGGCGATGAGACAGATTTAGATTGGCAACGCAAATATGATTTGCCGATTCAAGAAATTATCAACGAGAGCGGTCTGATTCGTGGAAATTTAGTTTGGCAATCTAGAATATTCGATGATATGTCAGTTATTAACGAAAAAATATTTTTAGAAAATTTTGAAAAAATCTCTGGCTTAAAAATCAAAGATGCCGGAAAAAAAACTCTCGAATTATTGCGTGAACAAAATTTACTTGCCAAAAATTCTGAAAAAACATTGCGACCAGTTAAATGCGCAGAAAGATCGGGAATGCCAATTGAAATTATCAGTACCGCACAATGGTTCATAAAAATATTGCCTTACAAAGAACAACTCAAAGCTAAAGCCAAAGAGTGTAGTTGGTATCCAGATTATATGCGTGTAAGAATAGAGCAGTGGATAGACGGGCTTTCATGGGATTGGTGCATTTCTCGTCAAAGATTTTTTGGTGTAAAAATTCCTGTGTGGTATTCGCAAAGAAAAGGCGAAGAAGGAAAAATTTTAATTGCTTCAACTACTCAATTGCCATGCGATCCGTGGAATGATTTGCCAGAAGGTTATAGTCGTGAAGAAGTCATTGGCGAAACCGATGTTCTTGACACTTGGGCAACTTCGTCAATTACGCCACAACTTTCATCAAAAGGTATTTCTAGTGAAATTTGTTTTGATCAAGTTAGGCATCAAAAATTATTTCCGGCTGATATGCGTCCGCAAGCTCATGAAATTATTCGCACCTGGGCGTTTTACACGATTGTTAAAGCTTATTTGCATAGTTTAGAAATTGTTAAAGATGCAAATGGCAAAATACAAAAAAACCAAGATGGAAGAGTTAAGCTTCAAGAAAATTCAAATTCAAACCAAACAATTCCGTGGCAAAATTTAATGATTTCGGGTTGGTGTTTGGCTTCTGATAAAACTAAAATGAGTAAGTCAAAAGGTAATGTTATTACCCCAAAAAATTTGATTGAAGAAAAATCAGCAGATGTTGTGAGATACTGGGCATCGGCTTCCAGCCTAGGTGCAGACATTGCTTACAGTGAGGAAGTTTTTAAGATTGGTCAAAAATTAATTACCAAAATTTTTAATTGTGCAAAATTTTGTTCGCAACATTTTGCAATTTTAAAAGAGCATTTAGTTGAGAAAAAAATTGGTTTAGTTAATAATGAGCAATATTTATTAGATTTAATTACAAATAAAAGTGATCAATGGATTTTAACTAAATTACAAAATGTTATATTGCAATATAATCAACAGTTTGAATTTTATGAATATGCCAAAGCTCGTGAAATTTTAGAAGAATTTTTTTGGCATTACTTTTGCGATAATTATTTAGAAATTTGTAAGGTTCGCTCTTATGGCCTAAGTGCTGAAAAATATGCACAAAGTCAATTAACCCAAACTCAAAAACACCAAATTATTATTGATCAATTAAGTGCTTTGGCTTGCTTAAATTTAGTTTTAAAAAATATTTTAAAGTTATTTGCGCTATATCTTCCCCATCTTTGCGAAGAAATTTATTCAATAATTTTTAATGAAGAATTTAAGCAAAAAATTTCAATTCATCTGCGTGGTAATAAAGCTCATCTGCCTTCACAATTAAAATTTTCAAATGACAATATTTTGCAATTAGGCGAAGAAATTTTGCAAATAATTTTTGCGGTGAGAAAATTTAAATCAGAAAATAATTTATCAATGAAAACCTCAGTTAGTCTAATTGAAATCTCCTCAAAGCATGATATCAGTGCATTCATTAATGATCTTGAAAATGTTTGCAATGCCCAAAAAATTAGTTTAGGGGCAAATCAAGAATTAGTAAAAGTAATTTTATAATTTATAAAAAAATCCTAAAACACAATAATTGTAAATTAAAACTGCTAAAAATACGTTTTAACTTAACAAATTAAATTTATTTAAATTATGACCAAAAAAAATATCGCTATAATAGGTGCAGGAATTTCAGGATTGGTTTTAGCAAATAATTTAAAAAAAATTGCCAATGTTAAAATTTTTGAAAAAGCTCGTGGTGTTGCAGGGCGAATGGCTTCAAGATATAATGAGCAATTTAGTTTTGATTTTGGAGCACAATTTTTCACGGTTAAAACCCTAAAGTTTCGTGAATTTTTGCAACCATTTATCGAGCAAAAAATTGTTGAAAATTGGCAGGCAAATTTTGTAGAAATTGATGGCAATAAAATCGCCTTTCAAAGACCTTGGGATGAAAATAATCAACATTTTGTTGCTTCACCAAAAATGAACTCGTTGGCAAAATCTTTAGCGCAAGGTCTTACCCAGGATGTTGCCCAAGATGTTGCCCAAGATGTTGCCCGAGATGTTGAGATTGTTTTACAAACCAAAATCAGCAAAATTTCTAAAGATCAAAATATTTTGCAGATTTTTGATGATAAAGAAAATTTCTTGGGTAATTTTGATTATGTTTTGCTTGCCATTCCAGTTCATCAAGCTCTTGAGTTGATTCCTGATAATTTTAAATTTATTAATGATTTAAAATCCAAGGAAATGATTGGTTGTTTTGCAGTGATGTTGGGTTTAAAAAACAAGCCTGATATTGCTTGGGATTGCGCTTATGTTAAAAACTCGAAATTAAGTTGGATTGCTTTTGAAAACTCAAAGCCAAATAGAAATTTAGCTTGTAGTTTAACTTTTTTATCACGAAATCTCTGGGCTAAAAATAATTTAGAACGAGATCTTAATGAGGTTAAAATTGAGTTGATTGAAGAATTTGAATTGGTAACTAATTCTAAAATCGGTGATATTTTGTATAGCGATATTCACAAATGGCGATATGCTAATATTGGTAAACAAAATTCGCTAAGCAGTTATTTTGATCAGCAAAATCAAATTGGACTTTGCGGTGATTGGTGTGTGCAGGGTAGGGTTGAATCAGCTTTTTTAAGTGCTTTGTCTTTATTTAACCAAATTAAAGAATTATTATAAAATGTTAAGTAAGGTTAAAAATTATCTTAATTTAATTTTTTTAATTAAGAATCCTCAAGAGTTATTTATAACTGTTAAAAACAATCAAAAGTTAAGATTTTTATTCATCGGTGGATATAATACGGCATTCAATTATTTTATTGGTCTGGGATTGTATAAATTTTTAAAAATGGATTTGTTAAAGATTTCAATTTTCTATTTTTTTAGTATTATTCATAATTATTTAACGCATAAATTTTTATGTTTTAAGATCAAAAAATTTTGTAAATTTGAAGTTTTAAGAGCGATTGCGGTCTACGGGATCATGTATTTATTTTCAACTTTTTTAATTTTATTTTTAATCAAAATTGGCTTTTCACAATTAATTGCTTATCATATCAACCTATTGGTTAGCTTAGTATTATTTTATATTTTGCATTGCTGGTTTACCTTTCGCATGAAAATATGATTATTGATGAGTTATTTTTATATTAAATTTTTTGCCTAACCTATTATGATTTCGAACCAGAAGATGGAAATGCCATAGCTAAAGTTAATGATCTGGATATTGTTCCATCCGCAAGATTGAATTTTATTCAAAATACTAGTGCTAAACAGCCTTTATACAAAACCAACAGTTTTAATGGTTTACCATCTTTAATGTTTGATGGGGTTGATGATGAGTTAATAACTGATCAATCGTTAACCGTTGCTCAATTTTCACCATTTAATACCAATACTATTTTTATGGTTATAAGAATATTTTCTGGGGTAGTTTTTTTTAAATATGAAAGAATTAATGATGGCGTTCCAAGAGTTGGTTTAGAGATTAATAATGGTTTATTACGATTTGATTATCTAGATGGAGCTAGGATGTTAGTTGGAACAACCAATGTTCTTGGTAAGCCTATGATAATTACCGCAAATGCTGATAAAATTAATCAAACAATATTTGTCAATGGAGGTACCTATGCAAATGTAGCCAATAGTGTAAATTTTAATTATAATCATACTGCAATTATTAGTTTGGGTGGAAATAATGGTAGTTTATTTGTAAGATGCGATATTGCAGAATTAATAGTATTTGAAAAATCCTTAAAAACTGAAGAACGCAAGGCTGTTGAGCAATATTTGAGCAGAAAATGGAAAATTCCCCTCAGTTAAGTTATGGTTAATTATTTTACAAAAAATTATTGAATTATATTTGTTAACCATTAAATTTTATAGAAAATTATTCAATACTAAAATATTATTAATAGTTTAAATATGTTTTAATTTTAGTTAGAAAAAATTATCACAGCTGAAATTATCTAGAGTTAAAAAAAATTAAAATTTTAGGAATTTTTTTTAAAATTAATTATTATAATTTTATTTAATTTTTTAATGATACCATACTTCACAATATCAAGCTAAAATTTACATCACATGATAAGCTCTTCTAAAATTACCGTTATCCTGCTATTTTCTATACTTACCTCGAGTTGCATTGCTATAAAATCCGATAAATATTTTGACTATCAATTGATTAATTTAGAATCTAAATCAAAAGTAAAAACCAAGATTTTTGTCAATTATAATTATTTTAACAACTATCCAAACTATAATTACAACTATGCTAATAAACCATTGGCAGATCAAATTGTTGAAGCGATTATTTATGCTGATTGTTGTGAAATTGTAAATGATAAAACTAAAGCCGATATTTATATAGACTTAACCATCAGTCAAAATCTTAAATATCCAAAACTTACAAAATTTATGTTGGAGACCAGTGCCAGCGTGTTAAATGCAATTCCTCACTGGTTTGATGTAAATAATCAACTTATTGCCAAGGTATTTAAGATTAAAGAAAAAAATATTATTGCTAAAGATTATGTATTTGAGGATCATTCAACCTACATATTTTGGTTACCATTAATTATTCCAGCAATATTTATGAAAAGTCATAATCAAATAAATCAAGAGGTGGTCAAAAGTGTGATTTTTAAATTTATTATTAATCTTAGAAATGATGGTTATATTGTTAAATAACAATTCTTTTTTCTTTGAATAAAATAACAATAATTTATGAATGGCTAAAGATATCGATATGTGAAAAACCTGCCAGATCTAGCTTAACTCGGGTTGGCAAAAATTTCAAACATTCATCAAAAAGTTCAAGGCGATGTTCACGAATAATAATTTCATGGAGTTTATCTTTAATTTGATGAAGATATAAGACATCGCTTGAAGCATAATCAAGTTGTTTATCGCTCAAATTTTTACTTCCCCAATCAGAACTTTGTTGTTTCTTAGAAATCTCAATTCCCAATAATTCTTCGCAAAGATTTTTTAGACCGTGAGATTCGGTATATGTTCTTACAAGTCTTGAAGCAATTTTAGTGCAGTAAACATTGCTAAAATTGATTTTTAGATAATGAAATAAAATTGCCATGTCAAAACGGGCGAAATGAAAAATTTTTAGAATTTTATCATCAACTAAAATTTTTGTCAGATTTGGGGCATTAAAATTGCTATCAAATTTGACAATGTGAACATCACCATCACCTTGGGAAATTTGGATTAAACATAAACGATCACGAATTATATTTAAACCCATTGCTTCAGTATCTACTGCTATTGCAGATTTGAACCCAATATCTTTTGGTAAGTCATGATGATGAAGATAAGTTGTCATAGTGGTAAAATTAAATTAATTTTTTATAATATTTTTTAAGTATAATTGTTAAAGTTAAAATAAAAAATAGCAATGGAAGAAGCCATAATAATGGCTGATTCTTTATATTTGGAGTCATTAAAATTTCATCACCATAATCTTTAATCAGAAGTTTTTTAATTTGCTCCTTATCATTGCCTTGTTTTATTTTATCACGAATAAATTTTCTAACATTTATTGCAAATTCACTATCTGAGCTTTCAATAACTTGCCCTTGACATACCAGACAGCGAATTTCTAAAAAAATTTCGCGAGCGAGCTGTTCTTGATCTGGATCGTCAATTTTATCTTCAATAGTTAATGCCAAAGAGTTACTATTTAAAAAAAATATGGTTAATATCGTAAAAGTTAATAGTTTGAAAAATTTATAAAAATAATTGTTCATCAATAATCCCTTTAAAAATTTTGTTATAGCCACCCGTCATCGTGATCTGAGTATCATTGTAATTAATTTTTAGCTTTCCGCCACTGAATTTAACAATTACTTGCGATGATTTTACCAAGTTATTCTTTACCGCACAGGCAACCACTGCACATGCCCCAGATCCGCAGGCCGATGTTTCGCCAACACCTCTCTCCCAAACGCGAACTGCAATTAAATCATCTGCTAAAATTTGAGCAAATTCAACATTAGTTTTTTCGGGAAAATTTGGATGATTTTCAACTTGTGGTCCAACTCGAAAAAATTCTTCATCACCAATTGCTTGGTCAATAAAACAAACGGCATGAGGATTGCCAATATTGGCACAATAAAAATTGTGATGAGCGTAAAAGAAATTTTCTAAAAATTTAATTTTACCCATATTAATTGAAATTTCCCCATCGCTATTTTTTTTGCAATCAAGAATTCCAGCTAATGTCTTGATTTTAAGGTTGTTTTTTTTAGGATTCTCTTCAAATAAAAGTCCAGCTACGCATCTTGTAGCATTGCCACATGCTCCAGATCTTGAACCATCGCGATTATAAATTTCAATTTCATAAATCAATTCGCTATCTAAATGAAAAAGTGGCAGATCATTGCTATGACTTGAGTCAAGAGATTTGATAACTATTAACTGATCACAGCCAATATTTTTTCGATCAGCAATTACCTGAATTTGGCGGGGAGGGATTTTAAAATAATCTTTTCTAAAATCAAAAATAACGAAGTCATTGCCAAGAGCTGACATTTTGTAGAAACTTAAGTTTTTAGATTTTTTTAAAGTCATTTTTATAAAATTTATTTTTAGTTTTTTGCCCTACTAACATATGAAAAATCTTCGGTATTGATGATAATTTTTTCTCCAGATTCAATAAATGGTGGAACCATTACTCTAATTCCATTCTCAAGAATAGCTGGTTTATAGGATGCTGCTGCGGTTTGACCTTTAACAACTGCATCAGCTTGAGCAATCACAGCTTCAACTTGCTCAGGAAGAAAAATTGAGATTGGTTTGGAATTGCAGTATTCAACCCTGATATTCATTTCTTCTTGTAAAAAAGGAAAGGCTTCGCCAACCAGATCTTTATTGAATTGATGAGTTTCGAAATTTTCCATATCCATTGCCACCAATTCGTCTTGATCAAAATATTGAAATTGATAGTTTTTTTGCTCAACATAAGCAATATCAACATCTTCACTCGAAGCAAAGCGAGTGTTAGTTTTATTGCCAGTAACTATATTTTTCATTTCAACTTGAATGTAAGCTCCTCCTTTTCCTGGTTTAACATGTTCGCGTTTTACAACTTTCCATAGTTGGTTTTGGAATTCAATAACATTCCCAATTCTAATTGAATTTGCATTAGTTTTCATAAGATTTAAGAATTTTAGTTAATATTTTATGTTTAGTTATGTTTTAATTACAAATAATTATTTTTAATGTTTGAAATATTTTTTAATATTAAAAATCATATTTAAGGCCAAGAGATAAACGTTGAGTTTTGTTAGATATTCCTGCACCGTTTGTGTTTCCAAAAAGATTGTTGTCGTTGTAGTAATTGTATACACTATTACCTCTAATTTCTGGAATTTCAAAATAATCAAAACCTAAATTCAAGCTTAAATTTTTATAAATTAAATAACCAATATTAGTTCCAAAATTATAATATTTGCCATTTTTAAATTCACTAGTAATTTCAAAACTTCTTAAAACATGATGATCTCTACTGTAAGCATTCACCAGATTGCTATAGGCTGTGTAAATATTAAATTTTAATTTATTATTCAATAATCTATAGCTAAAATTTGCACCAATATAAGGAATTCTGAATTGTTGATAATAGTTAATGGCATTGATGCCGTTAAATTGTTCATTAATATTTCTTAAGCCCATTGGTGAACACAAATTTCTCCCTGCATTTTCTCTTGTGCATGAATAGCTAATGCTTTGCAAACTATCATTAAAATTAAAGCGATGTTCACGATAACCTAAGCTTAGTCCAAAAT
>JBJTWJ010000034.1:0-1767 GCA_046081665.1 Alphaproteobacteria bacterium
AATAATCTGAAAAAAATTTTTAAAAATGAATTATCAAAATAAAAAAATCGATTTTAAAAATGCCAAACTTGAAACCAAGATGGTTAGAGGTGGAGTTTTACGCAGTAATTTTGGTGAAACCTCTGAAGCAATTTTTATGAATTCAGGATTTTGTTATAATTCAGCCGAAATTGCTGAAAGTAGATTCGATGGCAGTGATCCGGGTTTTGTTTATTCTCGATATGTTAATCCAACTCTTAAAATGCTTGAGGATCGTTTGTGTTTACTGGAAAATGCCGAAGCATGTTGCGTTATGGGTTCGGGAATGTCTGCGGTATTTGCCTCAATAATGTCACAAATTAAAGCTGGCGATCATTTCATTGCCTCAAGAGTTTTATTTGGTTCATGTCATTATATCGCTACTAAAATTTTACCAAATTACGGTATCGAAGTTACCCTTGTTGATGGAACTGATGCCAATCAATGGCAAAAAGCTTTTAAAAGCAATACTAAAGTTGTCTTTATTGAAACCCCAGCCAATCCTACTACAGAAATTATTGACATCAGTTTGATTGCAGAACTTTGTAAAAAAAATAATGCCTGTCTAATCGTTGACAATATTTTTGCTTCACCATATAGCCAACAGCCTTTTGAATTTGGCGCAGATGTTGTAGTTTATTCAACAACCAAACACCTTGATGGCCATGGCAGAACCCTTGGAGGAGCTGTTCTTGGCAAAGAAACTTTCATCAAAGAAATTCTTTTACCGTTTCATCGCCATACTGGTCCAGCATTAAGTCCTTTTAATGCTTGGGTAATTTTAAAATCACTAGAATCTTTTCTTTTACGCATCGAAAGACATTGCAACAATGCTCAGCAAATTGCCGAATTTTTAGCCAAGCATCACAAGGTAAAAAAAATTCTCTATCCATTTTTAAGCAATCATCCCCAATATCAACTTGCTAAAAAACAAATGAAAAATGGTGGAGCAATGATCGCCTTCGAAGTTCAGGGTTCAAAAGCAGATTGTTTTAAATTTATGAATAACCTTAAATTAATTGATATTTCGAATAATCTAGGCGATTCTAAAAGCCTTCTCACTCATCCAAGTAGCACTACTCATTCAAATATCAACAGTGATGAAAGAATTAGTTTAGGAATTACTGAAAATCTTTGCCGTTTATCAGTTGGTATTGAAAATGTTGCAGATTTAATAATAGATTTAGAGCAAGCTTTAAAATAGTTAATAATAATTTAAATTTAACAATTATGCCTAGTTTTGATGTAGTTTCAAAAATTAACCTTCAAGAAATTGACAATGCCGTTAATACCGTGTTAAGAGAGCTGACAAATCGCTATGATTTTAAAGGATCGATTTTCAGCGTTGAATTAAAAACCAAAGATAATCAAATTATTCTTACTGCTGATAGCGATTACAAACTTAGTGCAATTCAGGAATCTCTAAAAGCATCTGTAACTAAACGAGGAATTGATGCTCGTGCACTAGATTTTCAAAAAGAACAACCAGCTAGCGGACAATCGCTTCGTCAGGAAATTAAATTAAGAAACGGTATTGAGCAAGAAATTGCTAAAGAAATTGTTAAAGACATTAAACAATCAAAGCTCAAGGTTCAAGCTTCAATTAAAGGTGATGAGCTGAGAATTGATGGCAAAAAAAAAGATGATTTGCAGGAAGTTATAGCATTCTTGAAAAAATCTGACTATAAAATACCTCTGCAATTTATCAATTTTCGTGAATAATACCATTTTAATATCTTTAAAATTACA
>JBJTWJ010000035.1:0-25883 GCA_046081665.1 Alphaproteobacteria bacterium
CTAACACAAACACCAAGACCAACACAGCCACAAACACAAACACTAACACAAACACCAAGACCAACGCAGCCACCATCAACACAGCCACCATCAACACAGCCACTAACACAAACACCAAGACCAACACAGCCACAAACACAAACACCAAGACCAACACACCCACCACAACCAATTTCTGAACCAACAACAACTCCACTCGAGATAAATAGTAATTCAAATAATAACCTTATTGGACCATTAGCAGGAGCAGGTGCTGCTGTCTTGATGATTCTTGCGGTACTGTCAGCACTTAAAAAAAAATGTAGAAAAAATAATATCCAAGATAATACTTCTACAACACAAGTCTCAGATGATTTAGTTTTTGCACCACAACAACCAGGTGCTTCACCACAACAAACAGGTGCTTCACGACAAGTTGCTTGACCGGGCCCCAGCAATAGAATCTAATGAAAGCTCTAAAAGAGAAAAATATATTGAAGCCCCAAGAAAGGCAGACAAAGGCGATTATCAAGAACTTTTTCAAATGTTTTTAAGGGATTAAAAAAGTGGTGTTCTAATTATACCAAATCAATATCTTTAAAAGAACAAAAAAATTAAAATTCTAACTTCATCTTTTTGGCTAAAAATCTTCAAAAAGCCTCAGCTGTATGAACATACAGCTTCATTTTTTAAAGATTTTTATCTCAAAAATATTTTGTTATAATTTTTTTTAAAGATGGGATTTGGTATAAGACCTCAATAAATTCAAAAAATTCAAAATTAAACACGCTACCATTTGCTTTGAGAATGGTCTAGACTTGGCACCTGAATTTCTTCACGATCTTTTAAAAAAATCTTAAATTTCTTAATTATAATCCTATTAAAATTAATCTAAAAACCCATTATAAAACCCACTTGCAACATAATAAAACTTGTTTAAAATCTAAAAAAAATATTTATTAATTCAAATAAAAAATTATGTCGAATTTTATTCCTGCTCAAACTGGTTTAAAACATGAAACCGAGCTCTTAATCAAGCAATCTCGCGTTGGGGCTTGTGGGGTTGATTTGCCTGAAATAAAAAATTTTAAAAACAAAACTGGTCAAACTAAAAATCGTCAAAATATTGGTCTAGCGCAGGTTAATGAACCGCAAGTTATTCGCCATTTTGTGCGTTTGTCAAATCAAAATTATTCAATTGATGCTGGCTTCTATCCGCTTGGCTCTTGCACGATGAAGCATAATCCCAGATTAAATGAAAAAATGGCTCGCCTCGCTGGCTTTGCTGATATTCACCCTTTCCAAGATCAGTCAACCATTCAAGGGGCTTTAGAATTGATGTATAATTTACAAAATTGGTTAGGAACTTTGACTGGCTTAACAAGCGTTTCACTTGCTCCTGCGGCTGGGGCACAAGGTGAATTAGCGGGAATGTTGGTAATTAAAAAAGCTCACGAAGTTAAGGGTCATCATCATCGCAAAATTGTTTTAATTCCAGATTCGGCTCACGGCACCAATCCAGCCACGGCTGCGATGTGTGGCTTTGAAATTAAAGTAATTGCCACTGATAATGAAGGCTTAGTTGATATGGATGCCTTCAAAAAACTTATTGCTGAACATGGTGATAAAATTGCTGGAACAATGATTACCAATCCCAATACTTGCGGTAAATTTGAAAAAAATATTTTGGAAATTTCAAAATTAATTCATGATGCTGGTGGTTATTTTTATTGCGATGGTGCTAACTATAATGCCATTGTTGGCAAGGTTCGTCCGGCCGATGTTGGTGTTGATGTCATGCATTTTAATTTGCATAAAACATTCTCAACACCTCATGGTGGTGGTGGTCCGGGATCTGGTCCAATTGCGGTTAGACAAGAGTTAGGGCAATTTCTACCAGCTCCTCATGTTGAAAAAGTTGGCGATAGCTATCGCTTTCACACCCCACAAAATAGTTGTGGCAAAGTTAAAGGCTTTAATGGTCAATCAGGCATGCATGTTCGTGCCCTCACTTATATGCTTTCACATGGTAGCGATGGCTTACAAAAAGTTGCCGAAGATGCAGTGATTTCAGCAAATTATGTTTTACATAAACTTAAAGATAAATTTCATGTGCCGTTCCCAGGAAATTGCATGCATGAATGTTTACTTACTGATAAAATTCAAAAAGCTAAAGGCATTTCTACCCTTGATATTGCTAAGGCTTTGGTTGAATTCGGAATCCATCCTATGACGGTGTTTTTCCCATTGGTTGTGCAAGGAGCAATGTTAATTGAACCTACTGAAACAGAGACCAAAGAAACTATTGATAATTTTATCAATACCATGCTTTATATTGCAGATCAATGTGAATCAGGAAATGGTGATAAATTCCATCAATATCCTTTATCAACGCCTAGACGCAGACTAGACGATGTTAAAGCTGCCAAAAATCCCGTTCTCACTTGGCTTGAGATTGAAGATAAAAAAATAAATTAATTAAAATACTAATTGTTGTTTTTTAGTTTTTTTTATTTGTTTCTAACTATAAATACTAAAACTTGTTTTTTTATTGGTTCTCAAGATTTATTAAAAAAACATTAATTTTACCTAACTATGGTTAAAGTCAAATCAATCTTAATCACTAAATCTTTAGACAAAAAAAAACTCACTGGTTTCACTTTGATTGAACTAGGAATTGTCTTGATTTTAATTGGTTTAATAATCTCAGGTATCACCAAGGGTGGGCAAGTTGTTACTGCTTCTAGACTGGCAAGTGCTCGCTCTCTTACCGCTCGCTCAAGTATTAATAATATCGCTGGACTTATTGCATGGTATGAAGCTTCTAGCAAAGCTTCTTTTAAAACCTCAGAAATTACCAATCTTAGCAATATTTCACAGTGGAATGATATTTCTGCAAATTCAGTAATAAATTCGCGTAACCTTCTTACCAAAACCGCTAATACCAATATCACCTATCGCCTTGATGGCATTAATCGCATCCCTGCCCTTTATTTTCAAAATAACGAACGCATCACTCTAGCAAATTTTTATCAAGGAAGAATTGGCAGAGCTACTATTTTTGTAGTTTTCCGTCCTAACTTTAACGTTACTACTTCGCCAAGCATTCTTGTTGACAGCGCTCCTTCGCAAGGTTCATTTTACACCGCAATTAAAAGCAACCAAATTAACCTTAATGCTGGAGTTGATGGCAATTCGTCAACCTCAGTTAATGCTCCTAGCATTGTCAATAGTCGCGATTATATTTTGTGCGCCTATCTTAATTCAACCTCATCGCAAGCCTATGTTAACAATGCCATAACGTCATCGGGAAGCGCAGTATTTAATAGCGGAACCAATAATTTGGCTGGCCTAACAATTGGGGCAAGCAATGTTGCAACATCTGGCTTTACTGGACTAATTTCCGAAGTAATCATTTTTAATCGTCCACTCAAACTCCAAGAGCGCAAAGATGTGATGCTTTATCTTTCCACCAAATATCGCATCAACATTGTTTCCTAAGGAAATATTAGCTAATACCATTCACCATCTGTTAAAGCATTAAAAAGAATTTTGTTATAATTTTTTTAAAGATTGAATTGGGATAATTACCTACTAGATTACCCCTTGAAATTTCTTTTCTAATCACTATAATTTAAATAAAAAAAATCTGATATTGAATTAAAATTTAAATTTTAAGAAATTATGAGCTATAATACTTTATCAATTATCAACAATTCTTCATCATTTAAAACAAACAATAATAGCCAAGTTGGGTTTGGTTTTAATGGCGATGAAGGTTTTTTAAAATATTTAAGAGCCATCCAAAAATTTGCTATTTTAAGCAAAGAGGAAGAGGAATATCATGCCAAAAATTATTATGAAAATAAAGATAATTTATCGGCTAAAATTTTAGTTGAAAGTCATTTACGTTTGGTTGTAAAAATTGCCCATCGCTTTAAAAACTATGGTTTACCTGTAGTTGATTTGGTTAGCGAAGGAAACCTTGGTTTAATTCAAGCTCTTAAAAAATTTCAACCACAAAAAGGCTTTCGTTTTTCAACATATGCGATGTGGTGGATTCGAGCTTTTATTCAAGATTTCGTGCTTAGAAGCTGGTCTTTAGTGAAAATCGGTACTACAACTGCTCAAAAAAAACTATTCTTTAATCTTCACAAAATTAAAAAGAAACTTGGTCTCAACAATTCTAATTTTGCTAACAACCAAGCCCTTAGCGAAGAAAACATTATCAAAATTGCTCAAACTTTAAATGTTAAAAGCGAAGAAGTTAAAGACATGGATTCTCGGCTTAATCAAGCAGACTATTCAATTAATCACCAAATTAATAATGGTGAAAATGATAATATCGAAGTTGGCGAATTAATTCCTTGCGATCAAAAAAATCAAGAGCAGATTGCCATTGAAGGTCAGGATTATAAATTAAAAAAACAAATTTTTACCCAAGCCTTTGCAAAACTTAATCAACGCGAACAAGACATAATCCAGAAACGCCAATTAAGCGAAGAAAGCTCAACCCTTGAAGATTTAAGCAAATTTTATAAAATTTCACGCGAAAGAATTCGTCAAATTGAAGAAAATGCTATTAAAAAAATTAAAAAAGAAATCGCTGAAATTTTACAAAAAAAAATTAGCTAAATTTTTAAATTATCCGCTAAGAATTAATTAATGTAAATATCAAATGTTCACAGGAATTATTACTCATTTAGGCAAAATAATTACTTGTGATCACCTCGAAAATAAAGATAGTTTAATAGAAATATCTCTAAGCAAAAAAACTCTCCAAAAAAAATTAAAAATTGGCTGTTCAATTGCTTGTCAAGGGGTTTGCTTAACCTTGGTTAAGCAAAAAATTGTTAAACAAAACATCATTCTAAGTTTTTATGCATCCAAAGAAACTTGCAATTTAACTACCTTAAAAAATATTAAAAAAAACCAACAAGTTAATATTGAATTTTCTTTAAAATTAGGCGATGAATTGGGAGGTCATCTAGTTTTAGGGCATGTTGATCAGACTTCCAAAATCACGAATATTCAAGCTGTTAAAGACTCATGGATTTTTACTTTTAAAACTGCCGATACCATAAAAAAATTCATCGCTCCAAAAGGTTCAATCACCATTAACGGTGTCTCGCTTACAGTCAATGAAGTTGACAACAATAGCTTTAAAGTTAATATCATCAAACACACTTTTGATAACACCACCTTTAAAAATCTCAAAATTAATGATCTAGTTAACCTAGAAATTGACGTAATTGCCAGATATGTTTTAAATTCAACGATTAACAACAAAAAATAATTTTTTTAGTGTTAGTTGTTTAAAAGTAATAAAAATAATATTTTTTATCAATGTCTAAACAAAATTTTAAACTCTCAACAACTCAAGAAATAATCAACGAAGCCAAGGCTGGGAGAATGTTTATTTTAGTTGATGATGAAAATCGTGAAAATGAAGGAGATTTGGTGATTCCTGCCCAGTTTTGCGATGATCAAAAAATTAATTTCATGGCAAAATATGGACGAGGTTTAATTTGCCTTGCTTTGGATGAAGAGCGTGTCAAAAAACTTGAACTACCTTTGATGTCTTTAAATAATGAATCAAGACATCGCACCGCTTTTACCGTTTCAATTGAAGCCAGATCTGGAATTGCCACAGGCATATCAGCTCAAGATCGTGCAAAAACTATCCATGATGCCATTAATCCAGAGCTTAGCAAAGAAGCTTTGGTAAGCCCAGGGCACATCTTTCCTCTTAAAGCTCAAAATGGCGGGGTTTTAGTTCGAGCAGGTCACACTGAGGCTTCAATCGATATTTCTCGACTTGCCAATCTCAACCCTTCAGCAGTAATCTGCGAAATTATGAATGATGATGGCTCAATGGCAAGAATGAAAGATTTAAAAAAATTCGCCAAAAAACATCACTTAAAAATTGGCTCAATTGCTGATCTCATCGAATATCGCAGAAATAATGAACAATTAGTTGAATTAGTTACTCAAAAGCAATTCATTAGCAAATCTGCAGGTGAATTTCAGGCAAAAATTTATCGTAGCATTATTGATAACGTTGAACATATTGCTTTAATCAAGGGCAAAATTGATCAAAATCAACCTACTTTAGTAAGAATGCATCATCTCAATATCACCTCAGATTGCCTTGATAATGCTCATGATCCGCGCTGTGGAATTTTAAATAAAGCTTTAAAAAAAATTAAAAAAAATAACAGTGGAGTTTTGGTTTTAATTCGTCAGCCATCTGATAAAATTTCTGATAATTTTTTTGACGCAGATAATCTTCCAGAGCCCTTGAAAACCATTAGAAATTATGGGGTTGGTGCACAAATTCTCGTTGACCTTGGAATTAAAAATTTGACTTTATTAACCAATACCAAAAAATCGGTAATTGGTCTTGAAGCTTATGGAATCAGAATTGTTGGCTATAAAAAAATTTAAAATGTTTGCTAAAGAAATAACTTATCAAGATCCGCTAAAATTTGTCTCAAAAATTTTTGATAATTATTGTTTTGATAACCCTGAAGATAGCTTGGTTTTTCTTCACTGCAAAGCAGATGATCAAGAAAATTATTTATCTTATTTGGCAATTTTTTTACGCCAAAAAATTACTGGCAATGATTTTTCTAAATTGAAAAAAACTATTGAAAACTCAACGCATCAATGGTTTGGTTATTTGGCATACGAAAATCTTCATCACTTTGAAAAAATAAAAAAAACTAAAAAATCTTTTATTGATCTACCCGAAATTCATTTTGAACAATATCATCTGGTTTTAGAATTTGATCAAAAAAATAAAAAACTTACTGCACGTTATTCAAATCAGAGCTATCTTGATTTGGTAAATAATTTTAAGGCAAAAAAAACCGTTAAAAAAAAATTTAAAATTAGCGAATTTTCTTCTAATTTTAGCGATATAAATTACTTAAAAACCATTAAAAAAATTCAAAAGAAAATTAGCAATGGTGAATTATTTCAAATGAATTTAACACGAAAATTCTTTGGTAAATTTTCAAAAAAAATTTCGCCCAACCAAGCTTGGCAATGGTTTTTAGAATCACAACAAAATAATCCAACCAATTATAGTGGTTTTTGCAAATTCCAAAAAAAATATATTCTTTGCAATAGCCCAGAATTATTTTTTAAGATTAACGATAATCAAATCAGCTCTTGTCCAATTAAAGGAACTATTTCTAGATCCGCAAATTTTGTTGATGATCAAAAAAATCAAAATACTTTAAAAAATTCTTCAAAAGAATTATCTGAAAATTTGATGATCACCGATTTAGTTCGTAGTGACATAGCTCGGGTTTGTATTGCAGGATCCGTTGAGGTAAAAAAATTATTTAATCTAACAAGTCTTCAAAATATTCATCATCTTTCGTCACTAATTACTGGCAAATTAGCTGATAATGTTAATATTTTTGATGCCATCTTGGCTCTTTTTCCAGCTGGGTCAATGACGGGTGCACCAAAAGTTCAGGCTATGAAATTAATTGCTAATTATGAAAAAATTAATCGCGGAATTTATAGCGGAGCAATCGGCATAATTGAAGGAAAAAATAAACTAAATTTAGCAGTAGTAATTCGCACTCTAATTATTTACGAAAATAAATTTGAAATGCAATTTGGGGGAGGAATAACTTACAATTCCAATCCCCAAGACGAATTAGATGAGGTTTACAACAAAGCTAAAACTTGGTTTAAAATTTTAAATTTACCAATTAATACTAATACCATTCTTTAAAAAAAATATTTTGTTATATTTTTTTTAAAGAATTAAGTTAGTATTATTCGAAATAGCTTAGCAATATTGATTACTAAAATTTTATTGCCCATTTTTTGCCAAGATATTTTTCAACATCTTGACGTTCGTCGTTTTTTAAGTTACGATTATAGATAATTATTTCATTGATGTAACCATTAAAAAAGTAATTATCAGCACCATCGCAAGCCGTAACAGACCCAACGCTTGTAGGTCTTAAAGTATTTAAACCATATGCCAATGCCCGAGTAACAGGGTTAGCAGAATTCTTATAAAAAACTGCATTAACCCCATCATAAACAATAGATAAAACATCGCTAGTTCCATTTACAATAGGTTGACCAAAAACTTCACTCCATATTAAGCTTCCATTTCCCCAAAATAAAGTGTATTGATTGTTATAAGAATACATTACCCATCCTCTTAGAAAGCTAGAAGTGGCATAGCGAGTGCAAAAAATAGCCTTATGAGCCCCCACCGAGCCAATGGCATTCATAGTTACTGCAAAAAAAGTAAAAGTTGGACTGTTAAATTCAGGAATAAAATTATTGGATTGCATATAATTATTTGCTCCATTAAATCTTATTGATGGTAAACCATTTAAGCCATTGGCAACATAGGTTGGTCGACGAGTTGCATCTGTTTGAGTTAAGTTAATTTTATTAGAACTTGTTGGATTTATATCATACCAGTTAGATATTGTTGAATTATTACTAGCTTCAATTTCATTAAAAAGATTTTTCACTTGTTGGTTCATACCATGAAACTAATCCTGCAATTGAAGGAACTGGTGAACTTTGAGTTAAAGCTCTTGCTGAAGATAAAGCCATTTGCCGAATTAACCTCGAGCTCTGCGTAACCCCTGCTACCAATATGCCGATAATCAAAATTACAATCGATAATTCAATTAAGGAGAATGCTTTAAAATTTTTAATTCTTTGATGATCGCTCATAAATTTTTTATTTTTTAAAAATTAGGAAATTATAATAGCATATTTTTTCCCTAAATAATCTTCAATTGCAGATCTTTCTTCATTGCTCAAAGCTCTGGTGAATATTATCATTTCAGCAATATCGCCGTTATAAAACCATATTCCTTCGGTATGACCAATTATCCCATTATAAAATGTTAAAACTGAAGTATTATTACTAGAACCTTCGGGAGTAGTTCCCCCATTAATCCAATATCTTTTACCTAAAGTTGAACTGTGTAAAAAAGTATGAATCCTTGGCATTGGTGAAGTATAAGCTGGAATTATATAATCAAAAAGATCAGAATTTAAAGCTCCATATTTTCCAGCACGAATAAAAGTTGATGAACCATAGCCAATATGAAAATTTCCTACGGTTGAACCTCCTAAAAAAAACTGATTAGTCCCAGCTGATCTTCTTTGTTCAACCATAAAAACAGTAAAATTAGAGTTTAGCATTCTCGAACTACTAAAACTAAAAAAATCATTTACCCCATCAAATCTTAAAGCTGGAATTACCCCATTAAAAACACTTTCAATATATGTTGGATAGTTAACGGTAGAGCTGGCAATAGCGTTATTTTTTTCAGTTGACATAGGATTATTATCATACCATATCGAAACTGCAGAATTATTTTGGGCTTCGGTCTCGATAAAACTTTTGTCTAAACTGGTTTCCAGCCAGATCATCAAGTCACTCATAGTTGGAATTGGCGAATTAGTAGTTAAATTTCGAATTGATTGAATTTTAATTTGCTTAACCAATCTTGAACTTTGAGTAACACCTGCTACCAAGATACCAATGATCAATATAACAATTGAGAGCTCGATTAATGAGAAGGCGTTTTTTAATTTCATGTGCTAGCAATTTTCAACTTAAAATAACAATATAATCTTGTTATACTTAACTTTAAATCAAGATTTAGTAAAGCTCTTGCTAATTTCTTAAATAAAAATTTAAAAAAATTAATTATTAAATTTCACTAGCATATAGATTTTTATAGATCTCTAAAGTTCTATCACACATTTTTTTATTAGAAAAATTATTCTCAACATTTATTCGCCCATTGTAGCCAATTTGATCAACAGTTTTTTTATCAATTTGCAAGACATGATCAATTACACTAGCAAAACCAGAGCTATCACCAATATCAACCAAATAACCTGTTTGCCCCTCAATAATGGTTTCTAAAGATCCACCAATTCTGGTGGCAATAATAATTTTTCCAGAAGCTTGAGCTTCAATGGCAATTCTACCAAAAGCTTCAGGGCGAATACTTGCCGAAACAACGCAGTGAGCTATGGCATAGCCAGCAGGCATATCTCGACAATTTTGTACAACCCTAACTTTACCAGCTAAATTTTTATCAATAATTTTTTGTTCAATTTTTTTACGATAAGATTTATGTCCATGATCTGAACCAACCATAACACAAAAAAAATCATTTTTTACCATTGCCAAAGCATCAATCAAAAACTCATGACCTTTCCATGAAGTAAATCGAGCAGGCATTAAAATAATTTTTTTGTCTTCTGGCAAATTCCATTTTTTGCATAAATCAATCATTCTATTTTTTGAAACCCGATCAGGATTAAAATAATTAAGATCAACTCCGCGATGGATTATTTCAATTTTATCAGAAATATTTTCTTTGGTTTGGTAATTTTGTAAAATATAATTTCTGATATAATTTGAAACTGCAATAATTTGGTGAGATTTAAGCATCACCGAATTATACAATTTTTTAAAATAAAAATTATTGAAACCCAAGAACTTGGTAGAATAAGCCCCATGAACTGTGGTGATAAGTTTAACTTTTGATTTTTTACAAGCAAAATATGCACTCCACATCACTGATCTTGAGCGAACATGAAGGATATCAATTTGATTTTGTTCTAAAATTTTTTTTAATTTTTTTATATTAAGAAAAACACTAATTGGGTTTTTATGCTTAAAGGACGGAATAATGATATGGTTGATTTTAGCCTCTTTTAGATCATATGCAAGAACTCCCCCACCCGAAGCAACGATTGGCTCAAAATTTTCTTTTTTTAAAATTTTGGCAATATCAACCGTACCCCTCTCAACCCCACCGCTTTCTAGTGATGGAAGCAATTGCATGATTGTTATTTTTTTAGGATTTTCCATAATTTTAGTTTACAATAATTGTTTCCTCGCGTTTAGGACCAGTAGATATTATTACCACTTTCACTAAACATAATTCTTCAATTTTTTTAATATAATTAATAGCATTTTTTGGAAGCTCGCCTAGGGTTTTTATACCCACCGTTGAGGATTGCCAGCCCTGCATTTCAATATAAATTGGCTCAATTTTTTGCCATAAAGCAATTTCTTGTGGCAAATAATCATATGTTTTGCCATCAATTTTATAACCGCAACAAATTTTAATTACACTTAATCGATCTAAAACATCCAGTTTAGTTAAAGCTATTTCTTTTACTGCTGACAATTTAATTGGATGCTTTACTAATACTGCATCGAACCAACCACATCGACGATTTCTTCCTGTAACAGTTCCAACTTCTTGACCTTGATTTCGAAGATATTCACCAGTCTCATCGTTGAGTTCAGTTGGAAATGGACCTGAGCCAACTCTTGTTGTGTAAGCTTTAAGAATTCCTAAAGTTTTATCAACCTTATCAAAACCCAAACAAGAACCAATCGCAACTTGCCCAAGATTTATATTGCTTGAAGTAACAAAAGGATATGTTCCATAACTTACATCCAACAAAGCTCCCTGCGCACCTTCAAACATAACTGCAGACATCTTCTCTAAATCATTAGCGATTTGATAAGATGGTTTAACAAATTTTAAAAGTTTGTTTCTTATTAAATCAAGTTCATCAAATAATTCTTTGATAGAAATTTCTTTGAGATCCAAACCTTTTCTAAGAGCATTGTGATAAAGTAAAATATCAGCAATTCTTTGTTGCAGAATTTTGTCGTCATTAAGATCGCATGGACGAATCGCTCTTCTTCCAACTTTATCTTCATGAGCTGGACCATTGCCACGGCAGGTTGTGCCAATTTTATTTTGACCTTTTTTTTCTTCTAAAACTTGATCTAATTGACGATGAATTGATAAAACCAAACTAACATTATCAGCTATTGCCAAGTTATCTGGATTAATGGCGATACCATTTTTTTCAACTTTGCTAATTTCATCAAATAATGAAAATGGATCAACCACTACACCTGAACCAATTACCGAAAATTTTTGACGAACAATCCCCGACGGAAGCAAGCTAAGCTTAAAAACTTTATCATCAACTTTAATGGTATGTCCAGCATTATTTCCACCCTGAAAACGCACGACCGCATCGAATTTATCAGCTAAAAAATCAACAATTTTTCCTTTTCCTTCATCTCCCCATTGAAGACCTATAATTGCAGTATTTTGCATGTTAGTTTTTTATTTTATTTTTTTGTGAATTTTGAGAATTCGGATAACTCTGATTGATAGTGAAATATTTACTACAATAAGGGCAGACAACATAATCATTATCACCCATATTCAAATAAACCAAGGGGTGAGATGAAGCACTCTTTGAACCATCGCAACTAACTTTTTTGGATTTTACATGAAGAACCTCATGAACAATGGTAGATGGACCTAAAATGTTTGAAGAAAAGTTAGTTGATGAATTTAAATTACTATTACTTTGATAACTTGACATTACTAATTAAATTTACAGTTCGATAACATGTTAAAAGTTGAAATTGAATTTGATAATTTTATACCATAAAATTTACATCTCTAAAACAAAAATAACAACAAATTTATTTAATTAATTTTCAACAGATAATTTACTTGCGATTTTTTAGATATTCATTAAATTTATTTGATAAATATTTCCAACACAAATAACAGTTTTGATAATTATAATTATGACAAATTTCCGCTCAAATTTTTTAAATTTAACATCCATAAAATTTAAAATATTTTTGGTTTTAGTAATTTTTTTTTCTACATTTAAAAATGCTCTAGGCTCTTCAACACCATGGCAAAACACCCAGAATAAAGTTGTTCAAAGTAAATTAATGCTTAGTCCATATCAAATTAACGATCAAAAGAAATTAATCGGAGCAATTCATTTTAAACTTAAAGAAGGTTGGAAACTATATGGTGCAGATTCACAAAGTGTTGGCTTACCTCCAAATCTTGAAATATCTGAATTCGATAATTACCTCAGTCATCAAATAGTTTGGCCCAAGGCAGAACTGGCTGAGGAAAAAATTGGTAAAGAAATTATCAAATATAACTACTACAAAAATGAAGTAATTATTCCTTTTGAGATTTCTAGCAAACAAATTAATTTACAAAATAAATTAAAACTAAAGCTCAGTTATGCCTACTGCAAAGAGGTTTGCATTCCTGCTGATCAAGAATTTTCTCTAAATTTTTCCGATCAAATTGATCAAGAAGTTCTTAGTAAAATTCAAAAATATTATCCGCAATCGCTTGGCATTGAAAATGTTAACGATATATCTCTTAACAATAATCAACAACATATAACTAAAAGCAATATAAAATCTTTATTTGTAATAATAATTTTTGGAATTATTGGTGGTTTTATTTTAAATATTATGCCTTGCGTTTTACCAGTTCTTTCTATCAAGTTAATGTCTATAATCAATCATTCCAATGCCTCAACTCAAAAAATAAAATTGGCTTTTTTAGCAACTTTTCTAGGAATAATTTCTTGTTTTTTTGTTTTTGCAGGCTTTGCAATAATTCTCAAAGCAATGGGTGATAGTCTTGGCTGGGGATTACAATTTCAAAATCCCTATTTTTTAATTTTTTTAGTTATTATTTTGATATTTTTCATCGCCGAATTTCTTGATATTTTTGTTATCAATTATAATCAAATTATGGCTAGCATTCTCAATCAAAAAATTAACGAAAGCGAAAGAAAGAAAAATATTTTTGTTCCCAATTTTTTATTAGGAATTTTAGCAGTGCTTCTTGCAACACCCTGCTCTGCACCGTTTCTGGGATCGGCCATTTCTTTTGCCTTAACTCAAGATTCACTCACTACGGTTAGCGTATTTTTAGCAATAGGATTAGGCTTTGGTCTACCTTACATTTTTTTGATTATTCGCCCTAACATTATTGAAAAATTACCCAAACCTGGGGAGTGGATGTATCGAATCAAACAAGGTATGGCAGGGCTTTTAATGGCAACAATAATCTGGTTAATTTTTATCTTATCCAAAAACATTGGAGCAATACCAGCTTTTATAATCGCTTTTTTAGCGATTGCAATTTTTGCAGTTCTTAGTTTTAAAGGATTGATCAAAAAAATAATTCTGATCATCTGCCTCAGCTTCTTAAGCTTTACTCTACCCTTTGAATATCATCAACAACAGGATTATAAAAAAACTGAATTTGATAGGCTATGGTCTCAATTTGATGAATCAAAAATCGAAAAATTGGTTGATCAAAATTTAGTAGTTTTGGTTGATGTAACTGCCGATTGGTGCTTAACCTGCAAGTTCAATAAAATTCGTGTTTTAAAAGATCAAGAAATTATCGACAAATTCAAAAAGCATGAAATAATTGGCTTAAGAGCTGATATTACCAAACCTGATAAGGAGATCATGAAATATATGGAAAAATATAATCGTTATGCGATTCCATTCAACATTATCTATGGTCCAAACGCCAAAGAAGGAATATTACTTAGCGAACTTTTAACTAAAGAAGAATTATTACAAGCTGTTGAAAAAGCTAAATAATTATTGATAAAAATAATAAACTAAAAAAATTTTTAAGACTTATGGAAATCACTAAATTATCAATTACAAAAATTAACCAAGCATTTCGTGAAAAAAAATTTAGCTCTACTGAATTAACCAAAGCCTATATCAAAAACATCGAGCAAAATCGTCATCTAAACGCTTTTATTACCGAAACTTTTGATAATGCCTTAGAGCAGGCAAAAGTTAGTGATGACAATATTGCTAAAGGTGATTTTAGAGAGCTTGAGGGTATTCCTTTGGCAATAAAAGATCTTTTCTGCACCAAAAATATTCGCACCACTTGTGCTTCTAAAATGTTAGAAAATTTTATCCCCTCTTACGAATCAACAGTTACTCAGAAATTATTAAAATCAGGAGCAGTTTTTCTTGGCAAAACCAATATGGATGAATTTGCCATGGGTTCAGCCAATGCCAATTCTTATTTTGGCAAGGCTATCAACCCCTACAAAAAAAATAACAGCACAGAAGAACTAACCGCTGGTGGATCGTCTGGAGGATCAGCAGTTGCAGTTAGCGCAAATCTTTGTGCTGGAGCAACTGGCTCAGACACAGGTGGATCTATTCGTCAACCTGCATCATTTACCAATCTAGTTGGTGTTAAACCAACTTACGGTCGATCTTCGCGATATGGTATGATTGCTTTTGCTAGCTCTTTGGATCAAGCTGGAGTTTTTGCAAAAACCGTTAAAGATAGTGCATTATTGCAAAAAATTATTTCTGGTTACGATCCCCAAGATTCAACCTCATCTAAACAGATAGTTCCAGAGTTTGATAAACTTCTTAACAGCAATTTAAAAGGTAAAAAAATCGGCATAGCTGATGAATATCAAATAGCTGGGATGCCCGAAGATATTTTAAAATTATGGGATCAAGGCAAGGAAATGCTTAAAAAAAATGGTGCTGAAATTGTCAAAATTAATTTACCTCACACCAAATATTGTGCAGCAATTTATTATATAATTGCTCCTGCAGAATGTTCATCAAATCTAGCTCGTTTTGATGGTGTAAGATATGGTTTTCGCTGTGATGATAAAAATCTATCTTTAAATGACATGTACGCTAAAACTCGAGCATTGGGCTTTGGTCAAGAGGTTCAAAAAAGAATATTGATTGGAACTTATGTTTTATCTGCAGGTTATTATGATGCTTATTTTCGTAAAGCTCAGCAAGTTAGAAGATTGGTTGTTGAAGATTTCAAAAAAGCTTTCGAAAAATGCGATGCTATTTTAACTCCTGCTACGCCTAATCCAGCTTTTAGTTTTGATGAAATGAAAAATTTTGATCCTTTAAAAATTTATCTTAACGATGTCTTTACCATTCCTGCAAACATGGCAGGATTGCCTGCTTTATCGGCTCCTGCTGGTTTTGATAAAAATGGTCTTCCGCTAGGTTTGCAAATTATTAGTAGAAATTTTGACGAACAAACTATGTTTGATGTTGCGCTTGCAATTGAAGAAAATCGTGGATTTTAATTCTTTAATTTCGGCAAGCTTGCTTTGTAACTCATCTCAAGGAAAGCTACAGAGCGAATGCTTTTTGAGGTTGTTGATGATGAGTGGTATAAGTTAAGTTGAGTTAAATTTTAGTAAATATAAAAAAGCCATTATCTGATTTGATTAAGCTTTTTGAACCTTTCTCAATCATTTTTTCTTTGAAATTTTTAATTCCAATTGATTTAAAGTTATGATCTAAACTAATATCATAGTTGTAGATGTTAAGAACTAAACCGGTATAACCCAGTTCTTTTAATTTAGCAATAAAATCGTTAAAATTTGAACTTTTAAAAATTTCTTTCTGAACTTTTAAATTATTTTTTATTGGTATTGAGGGATATGACCAACGTAATTTTTTTGAATGAATATAAAATATCAAAGAAGAATATGAATCTCCAGCCATTTCTGGCCAAATATGAAAAGGCATTACAAAAATTAGTGAGTCATTTGGCATTACTGATTCAACATCATTAACAAATTTTAGATTACTATCGTGGATCTTAGTAATTCTTGAGTTATAATCTTGAAAACTTAAATCTTTATAGATTTCGATTAGATACTCGTCGTGATTCTTATTGGGTAAAAATCTGGTATAATAATATTCTATATCGTAATTAATGATGGTTGGTTTGCCGATTATATCTAATATTGCAAAACAATATGCCAAGACCAAACCCAGTTTAAGAGACTTTAAATGTTGGAAATTTGTTTTTCTACAAAGACTATCAACTAATATTCCAAGAACTATTAAACATAAAAATGCCATAACAACTACAAAACGAGCATTACTTCTTAAAAACACAATATTAAAACTTAAGGCTATCAATCCCCCACAAATTACAAATAAAAGACAAAGAAAATTTAAAGATGCTATGAAAGTAATTTTTTCTATCTCACTATCTCTCAAAGAAAATCTTTTAATTGTTTTTTCAAAAATTTTAAAGTCATTGGCTTTGGTAATTAGCCATAATAACATGGTAACAAAAATTGTCCCTAATAATATTCCTAAGTAACATGATGAATTCTCCCATATATCATTATTATCGCTCCAAGATAACCCAATATTTGCAAAATTTTCTATGAGGTGATTTCTTTGAGGAATAAATAAACTAACTAATTTTAAACTAAAGCGAAAATTATCGCTAATCGATCTATTTAATGCTCCGAAGTCATATTCAAGTAAAAATGAGAAATAAGGAATATAGATGTAAATATTCAAAATATAAATAAATAAAGTAATGGCTAGAAAAATTGTTAAATCCTTAGATATAAAGCTAGAATCTTTTACTGATTTCAAAAACCATACTAACAAAAGCAGTAAATAACTAAACCATGCATAATAAAATCCAGTTCCTGTGCAATAAATTATTATTAAAATAGTAAAAATAAAATATTTATTGATAGAAAAACAATATTGTTGTTTTTGATTTTTAGTTATTAAATTTATTTTATTATTATAAAACCAATATACTACCATCATTACTAAGGGAAAGCAGGAATAATTGGATAAGAAAGCATGATAGGTTGACCTATGAAAATGATAACTTAAGAAAGCATAGTAAACGGCTAAAAAAAAGGAAATTTTATTTGATATACCAAAAACTTTTAAACTAATAAATCCGAAAAAACTTATCAAAAAGAAACTCAGAATATAAAACAAATTAATAACTAAGTAAGGATTTTGAGTAAAAAAACCAAATATTTTAAATATAATAAAATGAATATATTCCGAGAAAAGTGGATAATGATTAAAAGTAAAAAAACTTTTTGAATTAAGATAGCCAAATCTATCGCTATTGACAATCCAACCATCACTAATTACACTTTTAGCTATAGCAACATGACCCATATAATCGCCATATGGAACAATAAAGGGGTAATTTAAATTTATTTGCCAAAACTTGAAGTAAATTACGAATAATAGCACCGCAGATAAACCAGCCAGAAAAGCTAAATAAAATGTTTTAAGATAATCATTTTTCATTTAAATATCAGTTTTGTTTGGTAATTATTAATTCATTTATTTTATTTAAAAATTCCTGACAACTCATAATTTCCTGTTGCTCTTCACCAAATCTTCTAACACTCACTAAACCTTCTTGAGCCTCTTTTTTGCCAACTGCTAAAATGAAAGGAATTTTTTGCAAAGAATGTTGACGAATTTTATAAGAAATTTTTTGCGAGTCCAAATCTAACTCAGCCCTAATTCCCTTGGCCTGAAGATTTTTAAAAACTTGCATCGCGTAATCGTCAGAATCGTTGGTGATTGTTGCCACAACAACCTGAATTGGCGCTAACCAAATTGGTAGTTTTCCTGCATAATTTTCAATTAAAATGCCAATAAATCTTTCTAAACTTCCCAAAATTGCACGGTGCAACATCACCGGTCTTTTCTTAGAGCCATCTTGAGCGATGTAATTAACATCTAATCTTTCGGGCAACACAAAATCAACTTGCAATGTTCCGCATTGCCATTGTCTTTTTAAAGCATCAACTAATGTAAACTCAAGTTTTGGACCATAAAAAGCACCCTCACCTTCATTTAATTGATATTGCAAACCGGTGTGTTTCACTGCTTGTTCCAAAGCTTTTTCAGCTTTATCCCAGACCTCATCACTTCCTGCTCTTTTTTCAGGACGAGTTGAAAATTTTACCAAAATATCCTTAAATCCAAAATCACCATAAACCTCTTTTAACAAATCACAAAATTTTGCAGTTTCTTGATTGATCTGATGTTCTTCACAAAAAATATGAGCATCATCTTGAGTAAATGATCTAACACGCATTATGCCATGAAGCGAGCCTGAAGATTCATTACGGTGACAACATCCAAACTCGGCCATTCTAAGTGGCAATTGTCGATAAGATTTTAAATCTTGATTAAAAATCTGAATATGCCCTGGACAATTCATGGGCTTAACAGCTAAAAGGCGATTTTCGCTTTCAGCGATAAACATATTTTCATGAAATTTTTCCCAATGCCCAGATTTTTCCCACAATGTTTTGTCGATTAATTGCGGAGTTTTAACTTCAATATAACCATTTTCAGCAATTTTTTGACGAATATAATTTTCAATTTCGCGATAAATTATATAGCCCTTGTGATGCCAAAATACTGATCCCGTAGCTTCTTCTTGAATATGAAATAAACCTAATTGTTTGCCTAATTTTCGATGATCTCTTTTTTCAGCTTCTTGCAAAATATGTAAATAATTTTTTAAAGATTCTTCACTTTCCCAAGCTGTGCCATAAATTCTTTGCAACATTTCATTTTTCGAGTCACCTCGCCAATAAGCGCCAGCGACTTTCATCAATTTAAAATATTTGACATGTGAAGTACTTGGCGCGTGAGGTCCACGACACAAATCAACAAATTCACCTTGACGATATAAAGAAATTTTTTCATCACTAGGAATTGAAGCAATTATTTGTGATTTATATTTTTCACCAATTTTTTCAAAGAATTTTACTGCCTCTTGACGATCCCATTCCTCTCTAATTACTTGATCTGAACGTTTTGAAATTTCCAACATTTTTTTTTCAATTTTCAGCAAATCATCTTCGCTAAAAGGTTCGCTTCTTGCGAAATCATAGTAAAAACCATTTTCAATAGCTGGACCAATAGTTACTTGAGTTTGCGGATATAATTCTTTAACGGCTTGGGCCATTAAATGAGCGCAATCATGGCGAATAATCTCTAAAGCATCAGCACCTGATTTAGCGGTAATGATTTCGATTTTAGCATCGTGATTTATTGGTATTGCAAGATCTTGCAATTTATCATTAACCTTAATTGCCAAAGCATTCTTTGCCAATGAAATAGCGATTGATTGGGCTATTGCCAAGCCATCAATGCCCTTGGCAAAATCTCTGACATCATTATTTGGAAAGGTTATTTTTATTTGAGATTCCATAAAAATTAATTTTTGTTATAAACCAGTAAAGTTTTTTAATATATATTTTTGATTAACCTTATCGGCAATTACCAAAAACCCAATTTAACAAAATTTAAAATAACAAATCAATTTTTTATTGTTTATTATTTTAAATTTTATTTTCAAATTTTGGTATAAATTGCCAGGATTAAGCCATTTAAATTTTTTTAATTTTAACCAACAACTTAAAAATATTTGCTTATCTAACTATAGTAATTAAATTTGCTTAAAAATTTTAAATTATAATTTACAATGAAATTAAAAAAAGCTTTCTCGTTAATTGAATTATCAATAGTGATTTTAATTATTGGCATATTAGTTGCAGGAGTTACTCAATCATCACGCCTAGTCAAACAGATCAGATTAGCTTCAATAAAATCTTTGACCTTAAGCTCACCAGTTTCATCAATTAAAGATTTAGCAGTATGGCTTGAATCAACAATGGACTCCAGTTTCAACGATAGCGAAAAAACTAACGGATCGTCAGTCACTACGTGGTTTGACATCAATCCTCAAAGCACTTCAAAAAATAATGCTACTTCACCATCAGCTAGTGAAAATCCTATATATTTAGAAAATGGTATCAATGGTCTTCCTGCCCTATCTTCAGATGGAACTAACGATGTTATGCTGATCAACAATATCACCGATAGTTTTGTCAATGGTTTTACTTGGATTGGTGTTTTAAAATGGACTGGCTCAGGAGCAAGAGGATATTTTGGGTTGAAATCAGATTATGGAAATTTTAATAATTTAACTAGTGTTTTTTTAGATGATTGCAACGGAGCAAATAATTGTTTTCGTGTAACCTCAAGAGCTGATGGTGGTTTAGCTTCATATTTGGGCTTTAACACCCCAAGTTTTATAAAAACAGATCCGCACATTATTTCAATCGTTAGAAGAACCAACTCCCTGATGAATTACGACAATGGTGCACAAATTGGCCCAACTGTTAACGATGCAACTGTAGCAGGAATTTATCGAACTACCAGCCCTTGGGCAATTTTTAAATATACCAATTCTAACACTGTTTATTTTCAAGGAGTGGCAGGGGAATATATTTTAATTGGTCGAGCCATTGCCGATGATGAACGCAAAGATATTGAAAAATATTTAGCTAAAAAATGGGGAATAAAAATTACTAGCTAAAATTTTCCAAACAAATCTTCTAATCTAATAAAAATGATTTCTAAAAAAACTTATAATGGTTTAATAATTATTCTTGGTGTTTTAATTGCTATTGGTCCTTTAACCATCGATGTTTATTTACCAGCTTTTGTTGATATAGCCACTGACCTACAAAGTAAAATTTCGAAAGTTCAATTAAGTTTAACTTTTTATTTTATTGGTATTGTTTTAGGGCAGATTTTTTATGGTCCGATAATCGATCGATATGGCAAAAAACCACCTTTAATTTTTGGCTTAATTTTATTTATCGTTACTTCGTTATTATGTTGTTTTGCCAAAAATATTGAACAAATCATAATTTTAAGATTTTTTCAAGCCATTGGTGGATGTGCTACTGTAGTGATTTCACGAGCAATAGTTCGCGATATTTTTAATCCTCAACAAACCGCTCAGGTTTTTTCTAGTTTGGTTTTAGTAATGGGTTTGGCACCAATAATTGCTCCATTTATTGGCAATATAATTTTAAAAAAATATGACTGGCGAGTAATTTTTTTATTCCTAGCAATTTATGGCTTTATCTGTTTAATCCTTGCGATTATTAAAGTTCCAGAAACCAAAGGTTTTAATAATGATGAAAAAATTAGCCATGCTTTTAAAAAATATTTAGCAATTTTAAAAGATCGCAATTTTGTAATAAATTCTTTATGTGGAAGTGCAATGATGGCTTGCTTAATGAGCTATATGACTGCTTCGCCGTTTTTATATTTGCAATATTTTAAAACCTCTACCACTTTTTACAGCTCATTATTTAGCATTAATGCCCTTGGCTTTGTTGCATTAGCCCAAATTAATGGAATTTTACTTAAAAAATTTACTATTGAAAAAATTCTAGATAAATTAATATACATTCCTTTATTTAGTGGAATATGTTTAATTTTAGTTGGTTTTATTGAACAACAATTAGTTTTAACAACAATTCTAATTTTTATTTTAATCACAATGTGTGGGGCAATTAATCCCAATACTTCTGCTCTTGCTCTAGCCAATCAAGGTAAGCATACTGGTTCTGCATCAGCTTTATTTGGAACAATTCAATTCATAAGTGCAACAATTTTTTCAATGCTAACTAACTACTTGCATGATAACACTGCCAAGCCGGTATGTTTAATTATAGGCAGTTGCGGAGTTTTATGTTTTATAACTCGCAAATTTTATGGCTACAAAGGGCGTCATCGCTTTACCAAAAAAAGCCAAGAGACATTAAACCAATAAATTATTTTTTTCAGCTTTAAAAATTTCAAAAATTATCTGATTTAACAATAGCCACTTATCTTTAGGAATATAAATATTTTTATCATTTATAACTAAATAATTATCAGTAATTAATTTTTGTAGTTTTTCTAAATTAAATATTTCGAAAAATTTTTGCTGTACTAATTTTTCAAATTGTTTGAGGTCTACACCTTGCTCTATTCTCAAGCCCATTATTAAAATTTCCTCGACTAAAATTTTATGCTCAATGATTTCATCAGTTTGAATAGCGTTTTGCTGTTCAAAAACTTTTTTTAGCCATGAATTGGGTTGATTAATCATCATAATTGCTCGACGATTTATTTCGCCTTGAAAAGTGATTCTGGAATGAGCTCCTGCTCCAATACCAAGATACTCTTGGCTTTGCCAATATGCTAAGTTATGTTGTGATTGAAAATTTTTTTGAGCATAATTGGAAACCTCATAATTATCAAAACCATGATTTTGCATCATTTGATTAGTTGCCAAATAAAGCTCACTGGCAAGATTTTCATCGGGTAAAATAAATTTTTTTTGTTGATATTGACTAAAAAATTTCGTACCTTTTTCAATAGTTAATTGATAAAGCGATAAATGTTTAGTGTTAAATTGCAACGCAAAATTGAGTTCTTTAAGCCATGATTCGACTGACTGCTTAGGTCGAGCATAAATTAAATCAAAAGAAAAATTATCAAAATTTTTCTGACAGACCTCAATGGCTTTTATTGCTTGATTTAAATCATGAACTCGCTCTAAAAATTTTAAATCTTCAGCGTTAAACGCTTGAATACCAAGGGATAAACGATTTATACCAATTTTTTTAAAACTTGCAAATTTATTAATTTCCACCGAGCTTGGATTAGCTTCCAAGGTGATTTCGCAATCTTTATCAATTGTAAAAACTTGCTTAATTTTTTCTAAAATTCCTGACAACAAAAACTCTGGCATCAGCGATGGCGTACCTCCCCCAAAAAAAATTGTTTTAACACAACGCTGACCAATTGCTTTAGCAAAATAATCAAGTTCTAAACAATAAGCTTCAAGAAATTTTTGATGATCAATATTTGCTTGAACATGCGAGTTAAAATCGCAATATCCGCATTTAGCTTCGCAAAATGGATAATGGATATAAATTGAGAGTTGCTTTAACATTTTTATCAAATAAAATTTAGCAAAAAATTTAAATTTTAAATTATGCTACAAATTGCCATTGTTGTTTTTCGTGAAGTTTTAGAAATTGCTTTAATACTTGGTATTTTGGCATCAGCCAGTAAAGAAATCAAGCACAGAAGTAATTACATTTTAACCGGTCTGGCTCTAGGAATAATTGCCTCAATTGCTTTGGCATTTTTCACTGACCAAATTTCTGCAAGCTTAGAGGGAATGGGTCAGGAATTTTTTAATGGTCTAATTTTAATTGCTTCAGCATTTATGATTGGCTGGACAACACTGTGGATGCAAAAACACGCCAAAACCCTGACGAGCGAGCTAAAACGCCTAAGCATTTCAGTTAAAGAAGGTCGAAAACCATTATATGCTTTGCTTATTGTTGTTTTGCTTTCAGTGCTTCGTGAAGGTACAGAAATCGTTCTTTTCACCTATAGCTATTATGTTTCTGGAACTCAAATAAATCACATAATTGCTGGTTTAATTTTTGGTATTCTAGGTGGATCAATGATTGGATTGGCATTGTATTTAGGAATCATGAAAGCTTTTGGAAGACATTTTTTCACTGTCACTAGTTGGTTATTAATATTTTTTGCTTCAGGCATAGCCATGGCAGGAATTGGTTTCTGGCAAAATGCTGAGATTATTCCAAGCCTTAAAAACCCAGCAGTTGATCTTTCAAATATTATTGCTCAGCAAAGTTTTTTTGGCAAATTTCTCAACATCTTTTTTGGTTATATCGATCAACCCTCTTTGATGCAACTCATAGTTTATTTTTCATGCCTTACAACCTTAATTATTGGCTTAAAAATCGCTAGAAAAGTTTAGAAAATTATTTTAAAAATTATTTTGCCTTAAATTATTTTTTCAATCCCCAGACTCGCATAGCCAATGATCGCTTGACACCCCGCTCTTTTTTTAAGCAAAATAAACTAGTTTGATACATTTAAATAATTTTTTTTAAAATAAAACTTAATTTATTTAAAAAAAATTTTTTTTAACTACTTTTCTTGTAACTTAACCTGTTACAAGAAAATTATGAGTAAATCAACTTCCTTAAAACCAGATCCAGATGAGCTTTTAAGAACTAATTCCTTAAGTCACAAAGAAATAATTCTAAGATTAGATTATATTAAAGAACTACTTAGCAAAGAAGAAATAGAGTTTAATGATAAACAATTAATTAAATTGGAAAAATTAATTGATAAATCAAGATATAATGAGTTAGATGAAGAATATGACAGATTAAAAGAAATTCCAGATCAAATAAATTATTCCAATGATGAAAAAGCCTTAAAAATGCTAGAAACATTGAGTGATAAATATCTTACAAAAAAAGAGATCGAATTAATAAATCCGAGAATTAAAGAAGATGCGAATTATACTGGTCACGAGTTAAAATTAAGACCACCCAGACAAGATTTAAGAGAATCTGATAACGCCAAACATTTAAAAGAAATTGTTTCTAACAAAACCAAATTAAAAAAGATTCCCCAATATGAATATTGTTTTACCTTAAAATATCCTTCGCAAGATAATCATTACAATAAATCAAAAACTTCATTTAAATTACTCGTAAATATTGTTGATGATAAATTCAAAATAACATTTTGTGAAACTTTTAAAGAAGATGATCAAAAAAAAATGCAACCTGAAGATTATTTATTTCCTGAGGAAATACAAATGGCAATGTTTGAAAAGTTAATAACGCAATATCCAGAAATGGAGGAGAAATTAAAAACAGCAAGGAAAATTGATTGCATTCGAAGAGGGGTGATGAATGATAATAGTCTTGCAAGAATTTCAGTATATTTAGATCATATCAAAGATAATCCTGAAGATAAAATAAGGATTAAAGAAACTCTTAGCTCAAGCCCTAATCAAAGCAATACTCAAAATTTTATGAATCAGTTAAGATCAAAATTTAACCTAGAAATAGATGCACTTCTGCCAAAAGTATTGGTTAATCGCCTTGCAAAAGTTGCAAATTTAAAACAAACCTTCACACCAGTTCTGAAATAAAAATAGTATTTATTAATAATTTTTATTTATTTTAAATTTAACCCAAATCCGTCCATTAGAATATTTCATGATTCCTAACTAATCATTGATTTTATTAGCTTAATACTGCACTTCGCTCCTCACCGTATGGGAAGATACGCTTTTAGTGCAATACTTGTCTAAAAACTAATAAAATCAAGGATTAGCAAAATTCTAAAACATGCTAATGGATTTGGGTTTAATACCATTTCAACTAATAAATGAACCATTTAGGTATTTATAAATTAAGCTTTATCTTTTTGGCTAAAAATCTCCAAAATTTTAATAGTCGTGCCTAAACGGCAACGCTCGTGGCCTCAGCTG